>DATLUE010000033.1:0-48093 GCA_035533255.1 Allostellaceae bacterium
CGGCGAGGACAACCGCGAGAAGTTTTCCTACGGCGCGATCTTCAAGGGCCGGCTCGCGATCATCACGCCGCTGTTCTGGCTCTCCAATGCGGTCAACCTGATGATCTTCTACTTCGTCAATCAGTGGATGCCGACGATCCTCTCGAGCAACGGTGTCCCGGTATCTCATGCCGTGCTCGCGGTCACCGGATTCCAGTTCGCGGGTACGCTCGCTGGCCTGATCATCATGCGCCCGCTCGACAAATACGGCTTCATCCCGGTGCCGATCCTGTTTGCTTGCGCGATCCCGATCATCGTCCTCATCGGCCTGTCGGGACTGTCCGAAGGCGTCACGATCGCCCTGGTATCGGCGGCGGGCTTCTGCCTCCTGGGCCTGCAATTCGGCAACATCGCCACCGAGACAAACATGTATCCGACCTATATCCGTTCGTGGGGCGTCGGCTCGTGCTTCGGCGCCGGCCGCGTCGGTGCCGTTATTGGCCCGATCGTCGGCGGCTTTTTGATCTCGATGCATATCTCGATGCAGACGCTGTTCACGATTGCCGCGATTCCGCTGGTCATCGGCCTCATCAATGCGGTGATTCTCACGCCGCTCTATCGCCGCGAATGGCAAGGACAGCAGGCCGCGCTCATGCCGCAAGCCGCCGCCGGCGAGGATTAATCAGCAGGAGAGCATCGTCATGGCACCGCGTAGCGTTCCGCCGTTTCGCGCCGATCACGTCGGCAGCCTCCTGCGCCCGCAGGAGTTGCACGAGGCGCGCGACCAGAAAAAGCGCAATGAAATCTCGGCAGACGCGTTGCGTCAGGTCGAGGACAAAGCGATCCGCGATGTCGTGAAGCTGCAAGAGAATGTCGGCCTCCAAGTCGCGACCGACGGCGAATTCCGGCGGACCTTCTGGCATCTCGATTTCCTCGAGCAGTTCTCGAACGTGACGGTGGTGCCGCCGAGCATCAAGGCGAGCTTCCACACCCATGCGGGCGATATCCAGTTCGCGCCGCCCGGCATCCGTGTCGACGGCAAGCTCAGCCGCCCGCATCCGATCTTCGTCGATCATTTCAAATTCCTCAAATCGGTGACCAAGGTCACGCCCAAGATCACGATTCCGGCGCCAAGCAACATGCATTTCCGCGGCGGGCGCAAGGCGATCGATCAGAAAGCCTATCCCGATCTCGGCGAGTTCTATGCCGATCTCGGGCGGGTTTACAGCGAAGAGGTGAGGGAGCTCGCCGCCGCCGGCTGCCGCTACCTGCAGATCGACGAAGTGAATTTCGCCTATCTCTGCGATCCGAAGTTGCGCGAGCAAGTTCAGAACATCGGCAGCGATCCGAGCAGCCTGCCGCAGACCTATGCCAAGCTGATCAACGAGTCGCTCGCCGGCCGGCCCGCCGACATGGTGGTCGCGATGCATCTCTGCCGCGGCAATTTTCGCAGCGCCTGGGTCGCCGAGGGCGGCTACGAGCCGGTTGCCGACGTGCTGTTCAACCAGATCGACGTGACCGGCTATTTCCTCGAATACGATGACGAGCGCTCGGGCGATTTCGCGCCTCTGCGCTTCGTGCCCAAGGGCAAGACCGTGATCCTCGGCCTCGTCACCACCAAGCTGCCGCAACTCGAAACCAAGGACGCGCTGAAGCGCCGGATCGAGGCGGCGGCGAAATACTGCCCGCTCGATCAGCTTGCGCTCAGCCCGCAATGCGGCTTCTCCAGTACCATCGAAGGCAACGACATTACCGTGGGCGATGAGGTCGCGAAGCTGAAATTGGTGGTCGAGACCGCCAAAGAGGTCTGGGGCTGAGTCGATTTGTGGGCAGTGTATTTGCCCAATAAAGTTGCCATTTCGGCAGGTTACTGCGCAATTTCCCCATATCTGTATCCCACGTCTAGAGTGGGCAATATTTTGGTTGATTCCCACCCGCCGGTCGGGCTTTCGTAGGCGATCGCGACAGCGCGGTCGCGGGGAGGGATCGGGCCTTTGGAGAGCGAAGCGCTCCTGACGGAGATATCGGGATTTTGTCGCCGCGTCGGCATGGCGGAATCGACCTTCGGCCGACTTGCGGTCAATGACGGCAAGCTGGTGAGCCGGCTCCGCTTCGGCGGCCGCGTGCGCGACAAGACGGTCGAGCGCGTGCGCGCCTTCATCGAGCGCGAAAAGCAGGGCGGGGCGTCCGCGCAGCGCAGCCGGATTGCCGCGCTCGGCATGCCGCCTCAAGCTCTGGCGCCCGTGCCCGTGCCGCTACGGCTTCTGGCAACCCCCGAAGCCGCCGCCCCGCCGGACAAGAATTTCCGCTTCTACGACAACCGGCAGAAATATCTTCTGTTCGTCAATACCTGCAGCGAGAAGTGGGTCGTGGCCGAGCGCGTGGCGCTCGAGCTCGCCAACATCCATCCCCATCCGCCGGCCTTGCGCATCTTCGACGCCGGCGTTGGCGACGGCACGGTGCTGACTCGGGTCATGCGCTCGATGCACCAGCGCTTCCCGACCGTTCCGTCCTACATCGTCGGCAAGGAGATCAGCCTCGAGGACGTGCGGCTGACCCTGGAGAAGATGCCCGACCGGTTCTACGAGCACCCGGCGACCGTGCTCGTGCTGACGAACATGTATTATTCCGAGGCGCCGTGGCTCACCCCGAACTCGGTGACGGCGGCGACCAGCCTCGTCTGGCACGAGCAAAGCCTGCTCGGCAATACGGCGCACGAGTTCGAGGAGCAGGTCACCGAGCTGCAAGGCGTCCTCGCCCAGAACTGGCGCGCGAAGGTCAGCACCGTCAGCGGCAATCCGATCTACGATAAGCCGGTGGTGCTGGTCCTTTACCGCGAGGACTACAAATTCCTGCTCGATCAGTTGCGGCCGCGGCGTGGGGCAGGCCGCGCCGATTACGATCTGGTGATTGCCTCGCAGCCCTATCGCGCGCGCGCCTCGGTCGACTTCAAGGCCTCGAAGGTGGTAGCGCCCTTGGCCCGCGCCCTGGGGCCGGGCGGCCGGCTGATCGGCATCCATTCGCACGGCCAGGATCCCGGCCTCGAAATCATTCAGAAGGTCTGGCCGGGCGAGAATCCGTTCCTGACCGATCGACACAAGCTGCTGCGCGCGGTCAAAGCCGAACTCGGCGCGGCCGGGCGCGATCTGAATTTCAATGCTTATTCCGACGCGCGCTCGCTGTTCCGGTATGCTATGCACACGCTGCCGAGCGAGATCAGCGAAAGCATCGGCACCTCGACCCTCTTCGCCGCCTGGAATGCGGCAATCTACGTCGCGCAAATCGAGGACCAGCGCCTGTCCCAGGTGATCGGCGACAACAGCTACCTTGAAGCGACCAAGGAAGTGTTGCAGAAACACGGCGGATTGTGGTTCTGGGACGAATCATATGTGATCTCGCGCAAGCGGGATTCGGCTTGATCTGAGAGGCAGGAGATTTAAACGTGGCCAAGGGCGATTTTCTATTCACCAGCGAGTCGGTATCCGAAGGGCATCCCGATAAGGTATGCGACCAGATTTCGGATTCGGTCGTCGATATTTTCCTGGCCGCGGACCCGACCGCTCGCGTTGCCTGCGAAACGCTCGCAACGACCAATCGCGTGGTGCTCGCCGGCGAGGTTCGGGGACCCGACAAGATCACCAAGGACCAGCTCATCGAGGCGGCTCGCCAGCGCATCAAGGCGATCGGCTACGAGCAGGAAGGCTTCCATTGGAAGCACGCCGAGGTCGAGTGCCTGATCCACAAGCAATCCGCCGACATCGCGCAGGGCGTCGATGCCGCCGGCAACAAGGATGAAGGCGCCGGCGACCAGGGCATCATGTTCGGCTATGCCTGCCGCGAGACCGCCGAGCTGATGCCGGCGCCGATCCAATACGCGCAGCAGATACTGAAATCGATGGCCGACGCGCGCCACAGCGGCTCGACCCCGGATTTCGGCCCGGACGCGAAGAGTCAGGTGACCCTGCAATATGTCGCCGGCAAGCCGGTGCGCGCGACCTCGGTGGTTGTCTCGACCCAGCATTCGGAAAAGATCGGCCAGGAAGAGGTGCGCGAGATCGTGCGCCCGCATGTCCTGAAGGTGCTGCCCAAGGGTTGGATGTGCGACGAGGAGCATTTCTACGTCAATCCGACCGGCCGTTTCGTGATCGGCGGTCCGGATGGCGATTGCGGCTTGACCGGCCGCAAGATCATTGTCGACACCTATGGCGGCGCGTCGCCCCATGGCGGCGGCGCGTTCTCGGGCAAGGACCCCTCGAAGGTCGATCGCTCGGCCGCTTACGCCGCGCGCTATGTCGCGAAGAACGTGGTGGCGGCCGGCCTCGCCGAGCGCTGCACGATCCAACTGTCCTATGCGATCGGCATCTCGAAGCCGCTCTCGGTCTACATCAACACCGACGGCACCGGACAGGTCGACGAGGAAAAGCTCGGGCGCGTCATCCAAGAGATGGTCGATCTCAGCCCGCGCGGCATCCGCACGCATCTCGCGCTGAACAAGCCGATCTATACGCGCACCGCGTCTTACGGCCATTTCGGCCGCGCGCCCGAGGCCGATGGCGGATTCTCATGGGAGAAGACCGATCTCGCGCAAGCATTGAAGGGAGCGTTCTAAGATGGCCGAGGATTTCAAGGTCAAGGATATCGGCCTCGCGGCGTGGGGTCGGAAAGAGATCAACATCGCCGAGACCGAGATGCCCGGTCTCATGGCGCTGCGGACCGAATACGGCAAGCAGAAGCCGCTCAAAGGCGCGCGCATCGTCGGCTGCCTGCATATGACGATTCAGACCGCGGTGCTGATCGAGACCTTGACCGAGCTCGGCGCCAGCGTGCGCTGGAGCTCGTGCAACATTTTCTCGACCCAGGACCAGGCGGCCGCGGCGATCGCGGCCAAGGGCATCCCGGTCTTCGCCTGGAAGGGCGAGACCGAGAAAGAATACGAGTGGTGCATCGATCAGACGCTGACCGGCCCGGGCGGCTGGAAGCCGAACATGATCCTCGACGATGGCGGCGATGCGACCAAGCTGCTGCACGACAAGCACCCCGATCTGCTGAAAGACATTCGCGGCGTTTCGGAAGAGACCACCACCGGCGTTCATCGCCTTTACGAGATGATGAAGGCCGGCGAGCTCAAAGTGCCGGCGATCAACGTCAACGACAGCGTCACCAAATCGAAATTCGACAATCTCTATGGTTGTCGCGAAAGCCTCGTCGAAGGCATCAAGCGGGCGACCGACGTGATGATGGCGGGCAAGATCGCCGTGGTCGCCGGCTTCGGCGATGTCGGCAAGGGCTCGGCCGCCAGCCTTCGGAGCCAGGGCGCGCGCGTCATGGTCACTGAGATCGATCCGATCTGCGCGTTGCAGGCGGCGATGGAAGGCTATCAGGTCACGACGATGGACGACGCCGCCGCAATCGGCGACATTTTCGTCACCGCGACCGGCAATGTTGACATCATCACGCTCGATCACATGCGGCAGATGAAAGACCGCGCCATCGTCTGCAATATCGGCCATTTCGACAGCGAGATTCAGATCGCCTCGCTCGAGAATTACAAATGGGAAGAGGTGAAGCCGCAGGTCGACGAGGTCGTGTTCCCCGACGGCAAGCGGCTGATCGTTCTGGCCAAGGGCCGGCTGGTCAATCTCGGCTGCGCCACCGGCCATCCGAGCTTCGTGATGAGCGCGTCCTTCAGCAACCAGGTGCTGGCCCAGATCGAGCTTTGGACCAATCACGGCAAGTACGAGAACAAGGTCTATGTGCTCCCGAAGCATCTCGACGAAAAGGTCGCGGCGCTGCACCTTGCCAAGCTCGGCGTGAAGCTAACGAAGCTGTCCGCGGCGCAGGCGAAATACCTGAACATCGCCCAAACCGGCCCGTTCAAGCCCGATCATTATCGGTATTGAGCTTGCTGCGTACGGTGTAGCCGCGTTCGTCGCAATTAAATTTGTCGTCGTCCCCGCGAAAGCGGGGACCCAGGGACGCAGACTGGATGCCCGCTTTCGCGGGCATGACGATTTATAAGAGGCGCCTTGGCCGAATGGATATTTACGAGCCCATCGGTAGAGACCAACACGCACCCAGCAATCTCGGCGCCGCTCTCGACAGCGGCACGTTCGTCGTCACTGCCGAGGTGGCGCCGCCGGTTTCGGCCGATCCCGCCGATCTCATGGCGCGCGCGCTGCCGCTGAAAGGCGTCGCCACCGCGGTCAATCTCACCGACGGTGCGGGCGCCAAGGCGCATCTCTCGAGCCTCGCGGCGGCGCATATCCTCCTGGCCAACGGCATCGAGCCGATTTTGCAGATGACGTGCCGCGATCGGAACCGGCTCGCGCTCGAAAGCGACCTGATCGGCGCCGCGGCGCTCGGCATCCGCAATGTGCTGATGCTGACCGGCGACGATCCCAAGGCCGGCGACCAGCCCGATGCCAAGCCGGTGTTCGACTTCAACAGCCAAGCGCTGTTGCAGATGGCGGACCGGATGCGCCGCGAGCACCAACTGCCGACCGGCACGGCGATCAAGGGGACGCTCGATTTCGTGCTCGGCGGCGCCGACATGCCACTCGATCCGCCGCCCGACTGGGTGCCGAAATCGCTGACCGCGAAAATCGATGCCGGCGCCGATTTCGTGCAGACGCAGTTCTGCATGGATGCGACGATCGTGCGCCGCTATGTGCAAAGGTTGCTCGATCTCGACATCGCCCAGCGCATCAAAATCCTGATCGGCGTTTGCCCGATCCCCTCGGCACGCTCGGCGCGCTGGATGAAGGAAAAGCTCTTCGGCACCATCATTGCCGATGAGATCGTCGAGCGGCTGGAGAAAGCCGCGGATGCCAAAGCCGAGGGCATCGAGATTTGCGCCGAGCTGATTGCCGAGCTGGCGACCATCCCGGGCATCGCCGGTGCGCATGTGATGGCGCCGGCCAGCCCGTCTGCTATACCCGAGGTCATCGCTCGCTCGGGCGTCGCGGGGAAGCTGCGCGCCCGGTAGCTTTTGGGAGGATCGCATGGCCCGGTTGCCCGCGCTGACATTCGAGGAACTGACGCCGGAGCAGAAGAAGCTTTGGCAAGAGATCGGCGCGGTGCGCAGCGGCTCGCCGGGTGGGCCGTTCTCGATCTGGATGCGCTATCCCAAGATCGCCGAGCGCGCGCATCTCTTCGGCAATGCGGTGCGGCTCGAAAGCCAGCTCGGGCGCCGGCTGCTCGAACTGACGGTGCTCGTGGTCGCGCGGCATTGGAACGCGGAATACGTCTTCGCCGCCCATGCGCCGGCCGGCCGCGAGCATGGCCTCTCCGAGGCGCTGATCGAGGCGATCCGCACACACCAGACGCCGGTGTTCGAGAAGGACGACGAGCGTCTCGTCTACGACACCGTGCGCGAGCTGCTCGACACCAAGCGCTTCAGCGACGAAACCTATCGGCGCGCGAATGCCGCGCTCGGCACCGACCGGATGATCGAGCTGGTGACCGCGGTCGGCTTCTATATGACCGCATCGGCGATGGTGAATGCGTTCGATGTCGGGCCGCGCCACGAGGGCAAGCGGCTCGTCTAGTATCTCCCCCTCACCCCAACCCTCTCCCCAGCGGGAGAGGGTTGGGGTGAGGGGGAGTTTTCTCCTACGCGTTCGTCATCGCCATCAGATCGATCTCGATCAGGAAATCGGGGTGCGAGAGGCGGGTCACGCCGATCATGGTGCTGGTTGGTGGGTGGTCGCTGCTCTCGGGCCGTTTCGTGGTCGGGTCGCGCAGCACTTTCTGCAGCGCATCGACGTCGAGGGTGAAGACGCGGCGCACCACCACGTCGTCCCAGGTCGCGCCCGCGGCCTTGAGCTGGATCGTCAGCCCCTCGATGACGCGCTCGTACTGCGCTTTGTAATCGCCTTTCGCGACCGGCTGGTAATTGTCGTCCGATGGCGTTTGCCCCGCGATGAAGATGAGTTTGCACGGGCCTTTGACCGTGACGATGCGCGAGTAGCTCGGATGCTTGTAAAGCTCCGGCGGGTTGATGAATTCCCTCTCCATAAAATCCTCCGGTTCACGGCGGCGGCGCGGCGGCGGATGTCGGAGCCGGCGAGGGCGCGGTCCAGGCCTTATAATCGGCATCCGACACGGTCGGCAGCTTTTTGACGAAGGCTGCGATCTCCCAGATTTCCTTGTCGTCGGCGCCGACGCGGCCGAAGCTCGGCATGCCGGTCATGTTGATGCCGTTCTTCACGACCCAGTAAATTTGCGCCACCGGCACGTCCTTCGCGACGTCCTTGAGGTCCGGCGGATCGGGGCGCAGCCCTTCGGAGAATTTCGCCCAGTTGACGCCCGGCGCGCCATGACAACTGGCGCAGCCGCGCTGGCTGAAGGCTTGCGCGCCGGCCTTGATCGCCGCGGGATCGGCGAGCGAGATCGGCGGCGTGTCGGTCGCGTGGCGGTTGATCGAGGCGTCGCGCACCTGGCCGATCGACCACGCGACAATGCTCGGATCGGGCGCGATCGCCGAGATGCTGTAATAGCCGGCAAAGAAATAAACCCCGGCGGCGATGATCGCGACGATCCCGAGAAAGCCGATGGTTGCAAAAAACCGCATGGGCGCCTCGCCAGTGATGAAGGACGGTCTGCCGGTCGAATTCTACCCTGGACTGGCCGCGCCCGTCACCGGGTGGCCGAGGCCGAGCGGCTGCGCATCGATCAGAACGAAAGCGAGCCGCGCCGGCTGGTCGCTGCGATTGATCCAGGAATGGTTGGTGCCGCGCTGGATGAGGATATCGCCGGCCTTGAGGCTCACGCTGGAATCGTCCATTTCCATGTCGATCTCGCCCGCGAGCACCAGCACGTAATCGATGGTCTCGGTGCGATGCATCGTCCCCGGCGCGCCCGCCGGGAAGTCGATCACGCAGAAGCGCGTGCCGTTCGGCGGCGGCGCGGTGCCGAGGATGCGCGCACCCATATCCTCGATCTTCTCGCCGATACCGATATCGACCGGCATGCGGTCGCTGCACCAGACGAGGGTCGAGCGGCCGCCGCCGCGGCTGCGCGACGCTTTGGCATTGGTGGCGGCATCGTCGATCAGAATCTTGGCGACGCCTTTGGCGTCGTGGCCGGTGATCACGCGCCGGATCGGCGGGAAGCTTGACGTCGTATCGCTCATGAAATCCTCCGTGGTGAGTGCTATAGCCCGCGGGCGATGAAATCGGCGGCGCGCTCGGCGATCATGATCGTCGGCGCGTTGGTGTTGCCGCTGGTGACGGTCGGCATGACCGAGGCGTCGGCAATGCGCAAGCCCTCGATGCCTTTGACCTTGAGCCTCGGGTCGACCACCGCCTCGGCATCCGAGCCCATACGGCAGGTGCCGGCGGGATGGAACACGGTCTTGGCGTATTGGCGCACGAATTCGCCGAGCGGCGCGTCCTCGTCGGGCACGTCTTCGCCCGGCAGGTATTCGCCGATCAGCACCCGCGCCAGCGACGGCGCCTTGAGCATCTTGCGCGCGAGCTTCGTGCCGCGCACCAGATGAGCGACATCCTCGGGATCGGCAAGGTAATTGCCCTTGAACAGCGGCGCGGCGTTCGGGTCTTTGCTCTTCAGCCGGATCTCGCCGCGCGATTTGGGCCGCAGCAGGCAAGGCTGCACCGAGAGTCCGTGAATGTCGGGCATCTTCTGATTGAGCTCCCCGCGCAGGATCGGGATGAAGACGAATTGCGTATCGCAGCGCCCATCGCCGTCGAGATCGAAAAAGCCGCCGCTTTCGACAACATTGCTCGTCGCCAGACCGGTGCGGAAGAAATACCATTGCAGAAAATGCTTGAGGCCTTTGAAGCCTTTGTCCTCACCCAGAATGCTGATGGGATCTTTGCATTGTCCGTGGATCGGCACGGAGAGATGGTCCTGGAAATTCGCGCCGACCAAGGGCCGGTCGAGCGTCGCCGCGATGCCGTGTTCTTGCAGATGCGCCGCTGGACCGATCCCCGAGCGCATCAGCAGGGTGGGCGTTGCCAGTGCCCCGGCGGTCAGGATCACCTCGCGCCGGGCCTGCGCCTCGACCGCGCCGGCGCCGTTGCTGCGATAGGCGACGCCGGTCGCGCGGCGGCCGTCGAGCAGCACGCGATCGACAATCGCGCCGGTCGCGACGGTCAGGTTGGGTCGCCGCTCGGCATCGCGCAGATAGCAGCGCGCGGTGCTGGCCCGCTCGCCCTGGTGCTGCGTGACCTGATGGAAGCCGACGCCTTCCTGGCTCTCGCCGTTGAAATCGTAATTATACGGGATCGGCCGGTTGCGTCCGTCGCCGGTCTCCTGCGCCGCGCGGATGCAAGCTTCGGTCAGCGGATGATGATGCCGCAAATCGTCGACCTTCAGCGGTCCTTCGGTGCCGTGATAACGGCCCGACAGCGTCGCGTTGCCTTCCGCCTTGCAAAAGAACGGCAACACGTCCTCGAACCCCCAACCGGCGCAGCCCATCGCCCGCCACCCGTCGTAGTCTTCCTTCTGGCCGCGGATATAGACCATGCCGTTGACCGAGCTGCCGCCGCCCAAGGTCCGCCCTTGCGGCACGAACAGATGCCGTCCGTTGGCCGCCGGTTCCGCCTCGGTGGTGTATTTGAACGTGCGCTCGGTCGGAATGACGCGATAATTGCCGGCCGGCATGCGGATGAAGATCGAATTGTCGGCCGGCCCGGCCTCGAGCAGCAGCACGCGCGTCTTGAGATCGGCAGTCAGCCGGTTGGCGAGCACGCAACCGGCCGAGCCGGCGCCGACGATGATGTAATCGTATTCGGTGCGCCCGTCGGTCACTGCTTGCGTCCGATCGTTGCCGCCATGACCGCCGCGATGTCGTCCATGCTGGTGCGCGCGACGTCGAGCAGATTCTGCATGCGCACGAAGCCATGCGTCACGCCGCGATAGCGCTTGATAGAGACCTTCACACCAGCGGCGGCCAGGCGCTTGCCATAGGTTTCCGCCTCGTCGCGCAGCACGTCATATTCCGCGGTTATGATCAGCGCCGGCGGCAGGCCTTGGAGCGCCAGCGCCCTGAGCGGCGACACCAGCGGATCGGCGCGCTTATGCCGGTCGCTCTGCAGATAGTGATCGTAGAACCAGCCCATATCGGCGGCGGTGAGGACGAGGCCGCTGCCGAATGCGCGATAGGAGTCGGTCTCCATATCGCAATCGCACACCGGGTACATCAGGATTTGCAGCGCGATCTTCGGCCCGCCGCGGTCGCGCGCCAGCATCGCGCAGACGGTCGCGAGATTGCCGCCCGCGCTATCACCGGCGACGACGAGCGGTACATTCAGCCGTTGAACGCCCGCTTCCTTAGCGCCCCACAGTAGTCCGTCGTAGCAATCTTCGATTGGCGTAGGGAAGGGATGCTCGGGTGCGAGGCGGTAATCGACCAGCGCGACGGCGGCGCCGGTCTTGTCGACCAGGAAGCGGGCAATCATCTCGCTCTCGTCGATGCCGCCGATCACCCAGCCGCCGCCGTGATAGAAGACGATGAGCGCCGTTGCCTTTGTCTTAGGAAATAGCAGCCGACCGCGAAGCTTGCCTGTGCGTGTCGCGAACTCCCAGCTTTCGATTTGGCCGATCTCGGGCCCGTCGCCGAACAGTGCCGCGCGCTGCGCCATGATGGCGCGTGCCTCGACCGGCGTCGTCTTGGCGATGCCTTGCCAGCCCGAGGCCTTCATCCCGTCGAGCATTTTCTGAACGACTGGATGAAGCGGCATCAGGTCCATCTCTGTAAAATCGGTTCGTCGCCCCCGCGAAGGCGGGGGTTCAGGGCGACGCGCCGTTGGTTGCCCTGAATTCCCGCTGTCGCGGGAATGACGATGTAAAACAATAAATGTTTCACGATCGCCGCTTAGGCAGCGAGAAACGTCTCGATCAGCCCGACGACCTCGTCGGTCTTCTCGTAAGGCAGCATGTGCCCCGCGCCTTTGACGACGACCGTCTGCACTTCGCGCAATCCCTTGGCGAAATCCTCGGCATAGCGGGGCGGAACGAAGGAATCCTTCTCGCCGAAGACCGCGAGCGTTGCCGCCGCGATCCGCGGCAGGCGCTTGCGCAGACCCTTGTCGGGGATCGGCCAGGTGAATTTGGTGATCGCGGTCAGGCCTTGCGCGACCGCGATGATGCGCTCGGCATCGCTTTGCGGTCCGGCCTCGTTCGAGCGCCGTGCGGCCAGGGCAGCGCGCGCCTCCTGGTCGTGCCACAGCAGGCCTTCGACCATGATGAACGGCTCGGCGAAGATGTCGGCGACCGGATAGGCGTCGTTCCACATCCCGACCGGCGCCAGCAGCACGAGCTTCTTGGCGCGGCGCGGGAAATGGGCCGCGATCTCGGCGGCGACCATCGCGCCGAAGGAATGACCCACGAGGATCGCGCCGTCGAGCTGCAGATGCTCCAAGAGATCGTCGTAATCGAGCGCCAGCTCGTGGATGTTGCCGATCTCGTCGAGCTCGGCGAGATCGGTGAAGCCGGGCGCCAGCGGCGCGATCACGCGATGCTTGCGCTCGAGCGCCGCGATCATCGGATCGCCGGGGTTGATGCCGCTGAGCCCGTGCAGCCAGACCAGCGCCGGTCCCGTGCCGCCGCCATAAACCTGCCACGAGCGGCCATTGCTCAGCCGGATGGTCTCGCTATTCAACATGTCGGCCTCAGACGAAGGCGGTCAGCGGCGCCGGCTCGGCGATCTGGTCGAGCGTCTGGGTGGGCCACCATTTATCCTCGTACTCGCTGAATTTGTTGCGCAGCTTCGGGATCACTTCCTTGGCGAAGCGCGTGGTGTTGTACAGCGTGACTTCTTTCGACATATCGCCGTAATGGCACAGCACCATGAGGTGCCCGACATGCATCTTGTTGGCGAGGTTGTCGAGCTGCTGGACGACGCTCTCGGGACTGCCGGCGACGACATAGCCGCGCTCGATCAGATCCTTCCAGGTCAGGCCTTCGACCGCGTTGCGATTGGTCGAGCGCGCGACCATGCTCTCGATGCCGGCGCGCATGGTCGGGACCGAGGTGTAACCCGCGGGGTTGCCGAAGCCCGGATAGGTGTGCAAGCAACGCTGATAGAAATAGAGCGCCGGGCCGGAATAAAGCCGCTCAGCCTCGGCATCGTTCTCGGCGACGCCGATGAATTGCAGGAAGCCGCAGCGATAGGGATTGAGCTCCTTGCCGGCCCTCTCGACCGTCGCCCAATAGCCGTCATTGACCTTCTGGCCCTGGAGATAGCCGAAATAGGAAAGATTCGCATAGAGGAAATCATTGTCGACGCACCAATCCCAGGTCTCGACGCTGCCGCCGCCCGGAATCCACACCGGCGGATGCGGCTTCTGGATCGGCCGCGGCCAGACATTGACATAGCGGAGCTGGGTGTATTTGCCGTTGAAGGCGAACGGCTCGGGCTCGGTCCAAGCGCGCAGCACCAGTTTGCAGCCTTCGTAATATTTCTCGCGCAAGGTCGCCGGCGATTTGCCATAGGCGAACACCGTGTCCATCGGCGTTCCGACCGGGAAGCCGGCGACGATCCGGCCGCCCGACATGCAATCGAGCATCGCCATCTCCTCGGCGACGCGGGTCGGCGGATCGTAGAGCGCGACCGAATTGCCCATGATGACGAGCTTGGCCCGGCTGGTGCGGCGCGCCAGCGCGGCCGCGATCAGATTGGGCGAGGGCATCAGGCCATAGGCGTTCTGGTGATGCTCGTTGACGCAAATGCCGTCGAAGCCGACGCTCTCGGCATATTCGAGCTCGTCGAGATAATCATTGTAGGCGCGGTGGCCGACTTTGGGATCGAACAGGCTCGACGGGACATCGACCCAGACCGAGCGGTAATCGGTCTTGAAGTTTTCCGGCAGCTCCGGATAGGGCATCAGATGGAACCAGTGGAACTTCATGGCATCTCCCAGGCGACGGCTTGGGTGGCATCATGGCATTATTGCCGCCGTGGTAAAAGCCTTCGTCGGCGGCCTCGGCGGGGCTATGCTTGCGGGGCAAGGAGACCGATCATGGCGATCACCGAGACCGAACCAAAACTCAAGCCCCTGCCGCAAGGCGCGCGCGAGGCGATGGAGCAGCTCAACGCCGAAGCCGGGCAATACAGCATCTGGCTGCGCACCCAGGCCAACGCGCCGTCGCAGCGGCCGTGGTTCCGCGAGACCGGGCTCGATGTCGGCGGCCAGCTCGCCGCCGGCCGGGTGGGCGCCAACCAGATGAAGGCGTTGGCGCATCGCTGGCGTTGGCGCGAGATCTCGCCCTATCTCGACCGCATCGCCGAGATCGCGCGCACCGCCGACGTGCCGCCGATCGAATTCGCCGACCGGCAGCAATTCCTCTTGACCAATCCCGGCCTCGGCGGCCGGCTGCAGGTCACCAGCACGATCCGCTGTGCGATCTCGATCTACAATTCCGGCGACGTCGCGCCGGTGCATGTCCATGCGCCGAACGCCAGCCGCACCATCCTCTCGGAGAAGGGCGGCTATACCACGATCGAAGGCGAGCGCTGCGTCGCCGAGCGCGGCGATCTGATCCTCACGCCCAACGGCACCTGGCACGATCACGGCAATGACGATTCCAAGCCGGTGGTGTGGGCCGACATCCTCGATTTCCCGCTACTGGAATTCCTCGACTGCAATTGGCTCGACGATCGCTACACCGGCCCGCAACTCGGTCAAGCGCGCGCGCAGCAGCCCACCCTGGCGCCGGGCTATTCGCAAAAGCTCTACGGCAAGGGCGGCATGCTGCCGGCCTTCGTCTCGCATCAGCGCGGCTTCGGCCACGCGACCTCGCCGGTGTTCCATTATCGCGCCAAGGACGTTCGCGAGACGCTCGACGCGCTGCGCGGCGAGACCGGCGATCCCTATGAGGGCATCAATCTGCGCTTCGTCAATCCGGCGACCGGCGCGCCGGTGTTTCCGACGCTCGACTACTCGGCGCAGCTCGTGCGGCCGGGCGAGGAGACCCGCTGGAAGCGCGAGACCGCGAATGTGTTCTACATCGTCTTGGAAGGCTGCGGCGTCACCGAAATCGCCGGCCAGCGCTTCGAGTGGGAGCGCAACGACGCGATCGCGGTGCCGAACTTCCTGTGGCGGCGCCACATCAACACCGGCAAAAGCGACGCGATCCTCTACGCGGTCTCCGACATGCCGCTCTTGGAGAAGATCGGCCAATACCGCGCGCAAGGCCGCAAGCCGGACGGGACGGTGGAGCAGCTCGTCGCCTGATACTGCCCGTCGCCTGGCGCAAACGAGGGTTGCAACTTCCCCCTTGAGAGCGGCCGTTTTTGCCGCTATCGGAAGCCGGCTACCCGCAAAAAGCCTGAGGCAGAGCCATGGATAACCGGATCGACGAAAGCAGCCTGGCGCTTGAGAAATTCGGCGTGGGCCAGCCGGTCTTGCGGGTCGAGGATCCGACCTTGCTGCGCGGCGCGGGGCGCTACACCGACGATATCAGCGCACCCGGCCAGGCCTATGCGGCGATGGTGCGCAGCCGCTACGCCCACGGCACGATCCGCCGGGTCGACGGCGCGGCGGCGCGCGCCGTGCCGGGCGTGCTGGGCGTCTATACCGCGGCCGATCTCGCCGCAGGCGGCGTTGGGCCGATCAAATGCGGGATGATGGTCCAGGGCCGCGACGGCAAGCCGTGGCTGACGCCGCTGCGTCCGGTGTTGGCCGGAGAAAAAGTGCGCTTCGTCGGCGAGGTGGTTGCCTGCGTCGTCGCCGAAAGCGCGGTCCAGGCCAAGGACGCCGCCGAGGCGGTCGAGGTCGAGATCGATCCATTGCCGGCGGCGCCGTCGGCGAGCGCGGCGCTTGCGCCGGGCGCGGCGCAGATCCACGACAGCGTGCCCGGCAATGTCGCGGTCGATTATCACTTCGGCGATAGCGCCGCCGTGGCGGCGGCCTTCGCCAAGGCGGCGCATGTCACCAAGCTGTCGTTGATCAGCAACCGCATCGTCATCAACCCGATGGAGCCGCGTTCGGCGCTCGGCCAATACGATGCCGCCACCGGAAAATACACGATCACCGTCTGTAGCCAGGGCGTCTTTGGCATGAAGGGCGGCACCGCGGGCATCCTCGGCACGACGCCCGACAAGATGCGCGTGTTGACCTATAACGTGGGCGGCTCGTTCGGCATGAAGAGCCAGGTCTTTCCCGAGAATGTCTGCGTGCTGTTCGCGGCGAAGGCACTGGGCCGGCCGGTGAAATGGACCGACGAGCGCTCCGAGAGCTTCGTCTCCGACCACCACGGCCGCGACCACGCGATGACCGGCGAACTCGCTTTCGACAAGGATGGCAACATCCTGGCGCTCCGGCTGACCGGCACGGGCAATGCCGGCGCCTATCCGATCGTGCCGCTGCCTTACACCGTCAACGCGGTGAAGAACATCATCGGCGTCTACAAGACGCCGCTGCTCGAGGTGAACACCAAGGGCGTCTACACCAATTCGACGCCGGTGGGCGCCTATCGCGGCGCCGGCCGGCCCGAGGGCAATTACTACATGGAGCGGCTGCTCGATACCGCCGCCGCGGAGATGGGCGTCGACAAGCTCGCGCTGCGCCGCCGCAATCATATCGCGGCGAGCGCGATGCCCTACAAGGCGCCGTCGGACATGAGCTATGACAGCGGCGAGTTCGCCGCGGTCTTCGACCAGGCGCTGCAATCCTCCGACTGGAACGGCTTCGAGAAGCGCAAGGCGGAGAGCCGCGCGCGCGGCAAGCTGCGCGGTCGCGGCATCGGCTCCTATCTCGAAGTCACCGCGCCGCAGGGCAAGGAGATGGGCGGCATCCGCTTCGACGCGGATGGCGGCGTCACCATCGTCACCGGCACGCTCGATTACGGCCAAGGCCATCACGCGCCGTTCGCGCAGGTGCTGGTGACCCGGCTCGGGATTCCGTTTCACCGCATCCGCCTCTTGCAAAGCGACAGCGACGAGTTGCTGTTCGGCGGTGGCACCGGCGGCTCGCGCTCGATGATGGCGAGCGGCGCCGCGCTGGTGAAGGCGAGCGAGCAGGTGATCGAGCGCGGCAGGCAGATCGCCGCCATCGTGCTCGAAGTCGCGCCCGCCGACATCGAATTCGGCACGGGGCGGTTCACCATCGTCGGCACCGACCGCTCGGTCGGGCTGATGGAGCTGGCGACCAAGCTGCGTGAAGGCATCAGCCTGCCCAAGGACGTGCCGGATTCGCTCGACGTCAACCTGGTCGCCGACAGCCCGCCCTCGGCGTTCCCCAATGGCTGTCATGTCGCCGAGATCGAGCTCGATCCCGAGACCGGCGTGATCGAGGTGGTGAAATATTCGATGGTGAACGATTTCGGCAATATCGTTAATCCGATCACGGTCGCCGGCCAATCGCATGGCGGCGTCGTTCAGGGCATCGGCCAGGCGCTGATGGAGCGCACCTATTACGACGCCGACGGCCAGCTCCTTTCCGGCTCCTACATGGACTATGCGATGCCGCGCGCCGACAACGCGCCGATGTTCCAGATCGAGAGCCATCCGGTGCCGGCCACGACCAACCCGCTCGGGGTGAAAGGCTGCGGCGAGGCCGGCTGCGCGGGCTCGCTGCCGGCAGTGATGAATGCCGTGATCGACGTGCTCGGCACCTATGGCATCCGCCACATCGACATGCCGGCGACGCCCGAGCGCGTCTGGCGCGCGATCCACGAGGCGCGCCCGGCATAAGATCGCGCGCCCTGGTATTAGAGGTTCGCAAACGGCCGATTGACCGAAACGCCCCCTCACCCCAACCCTCTCCCCGCCGGGGAGAGGGTGCCGAGCCGAGCGAGGCGGCGAGGGGGATGTGTCGATCATCTCCGAGTCCGAATGGTGAGCGCACGCGCGCCGCCGCTTTAAGGTTAAGCGGCGCAAACGATATTCATTTGATTTTACAGGGGAAACGGGTCTTGCACGGGCAGCGCGGCTTCATGCTTTTTTAACGGGTCGAACGGCAATTATCGTCACATTGACGTTGCTGCGACCTCACGCGATTACTCCGGTAAGATAGATGCTCGCGCTGCTTCGACGCTTTGCCCGCGATTGCCACGGCAACGTCGCCATGATGTTTGCGGTGGCGCTGTTTCCGTTGGTGTTCCTGGTCGGCATGGCGATCGATTACACGATGGCGTCCGATCGCCAGGCACAGCTTAACGGTTTTGCCGACGCCGCCGCGCTTGCGGCGGTGACGCCGACGATGATGGCGCAAAGCAATGCGGCGGCGCAGACCGCCGCGCAAAACACGTTCAATGGCCAGGCCCAAGCGCTGTCCGGTATCAATTACTCCACGAAAAACCTGACCACGTCGGTGACGACCAATTCCGGCGGCACGCGGACGGCGACCGTGAGCTACACCGCGGCGGCGCCGACCTTCTTTTCGACGCTGCTGGGCATGTCGCAGTTGAATTTGTCCGGCAGCTCGACGGCGACCGGCGGGCTTCCGCCCAACATCAATTTCTATCTGCTGCTCGACGATTCGCCCTCGATGGCGATCGCCGCGACCTCGACGGGTATCCAGACGCTGATCAACCACACCCAAAGCCAGACCGACGGATCGGCGAAGGGCTGCGCCTTCGGATGCCATGAGTCGAATCCGTCGGCCGACAATCTGGGCAACCCCGGCGGGGAAGACAATTACGCGCTGGCAAAGAGTCTCGGCCTGACGCTGCGCATCGACCTGCTGCGCACCGCGGCCCAGAATTTGATGGCCACGGCAAGCACGACCGAGAACAGTACGACCGCTTCGTACCAGATGGCGATCTACACCTTCGACGTCGCCTTGAACACGATTCAGACGCTGACGTCGAATCTCGCGACGGCGAAAAGCGCCGCGGGAAATATCAAGTTGCTCGAGGTCTGCACCAACAACCATCTCGTCTGCGGCACCGGCAACAACGATATGGATACCGATTACGACAACGCGATGAACAAGGTCAACAATATCATGCCCGATCCGGGCAGCGGCACCAACGCCAAGGGCGACACGCCGCAGGAAGTCCTGTTCATCGTGACCGACGGCGTCGAAGATGCCTGCGAGACGCCCACGCTCAATTCCTATGCCGGCGGCGGATGTCGCGAGCAGTATTACATGAATGCGGATAAGGATTGGTGCTCGACCGTCAAGAGCCGCGGCATTCGCATCGCCGTGCTCTACACGACCTACGTGCCGATGATCTCGCCGCCGCTGAGCAATTACAACAGCGGCTGGTATTCGAGCTTCGACGGTAACGGAGCGGGAATCTCAAACTTCATCAATGCGACTCAAGATAAGGCCGCGACCGAGCTGCAAAACTGCGCGTCACCGGGTCTCTATTACGAAGTCCAGAACGACGGCGATATTTCGACGGCCTTGAGCAGCCTGTTCAACGCGGCCGTGCAATCCGCCTATCTTTCGAAATAGGGACGATATGCTCGCCCGTATCGCCAATTTCGCGATCGGCGTCGGCCAGCGGTTGACGCCGTGGTTCGTCCGCCGCCTCGTCCGAAGCGGCGATGGCGCGACCGCCATCGAATTCGCGCTGATCGCGCCGCCCTTTCTCGCCATGCTGGTCGCGATTCTCGAGACCGGCATGGTTTTCTTCTTTCAGCAGGTCCTGCAAACCTCGACCACCCAGGCTGCTCGCCTCATCATGACCGGGCAGGCTCAAACCCAGAAGCTGACCTCGGCGCAGTTCGTGCAAGACGTGTGCAGCGATGCCGGCGCGCTCTTCAACTGCGCCAATCTTTACGCGAACGTCCAGACCTTCACGTCGTTTTCGGGCATGTCGATGGGCAGCCCGGTTCAGAACGGCACCTTTAGCAGCTCCAATCTTAGCTTCAGCCCCGGCGGTCCAGGCGACATCGTCCTGGTGCAGGTCTTCTATCAACTGCCGGTATCGACCGCACCGCTGGGCTTCAGCCTGGCGAGCACCAACACCGGCAATGCGCTGCTGATGGCGACCTCGGTATTCCGCAACGAGCCTTACCAATGAAAGCGGTCGCTCGCCTCCGGTGGATCGCGATAGCGGTTGCGCGCGACCGGCGCGGCGTGGCCGCGGTCGAATTTGCGTTGCTGTTGCCGGTCATGCTCATGCTTTATCTCGGCGGCGTGGAAATCAGCGAAGCGGTTTCCACCTATCGCCTGGTGGATCTCACTGCCAACACCGTCACCAACCTCGTCACGCAATATTCGACGATCAGCGCAAGCCAGACGATGCCCGACATCCTGAACGCCTCGGTTCAGGTGATGTATCCCAATCCGTCATCGGCGGCGGTGGTCGTGGTGTCCTGCATCGCGATCGATAAGAACGGGAAGGCGACCGTGTCGTGGAGCCAGGCGCTCAACGGTACGGCACGGCCCACCGGTCAGGTCGTGACCGTGCCGTCGTCGCTCGATATCGCGAATACCACGGTGGTGCTCGGCGAGACGACTTACGCTTATACCGCGGCGTTCGACTTTCTGAAGCTCGGGTCGTTCAATCTTTCTTCGTCGATCTACATGGTCCCGCGCGCCTCGACCACCATCAACCTGACGTCGTGATCGGCTTTTAAGGCGCGATCCTGGTCGCGCCCGATGGGTCGGAGAGGCTGGAGACGATCTCGCGCGGTATCGGCGCGCCTTTGATCCGGCCTTTCTCGGTCGGATGCGGCACCACCCAGACGCGCTTCTCCACGCCTTCGACCGCCAGCTTGCCGTCTTTCAGCAGCCGGTGCTGCATACTGAAGCTGCTGTCGCCCCACTCGACGACCCCCGACTCGCAAATCAGATCGTCGCCCCAGCGCGACGGGATGACGAAGCGCGACCGCGCATCCACCAGCGGCGTCCCGAGCGAGCCGTATTTTTCCCAGAGCGCGCGCATGGAAAGGCCGGTGCGCTCGAACAGGCGGAAGGTCGCAGCATCGAACCAGGCGAAATAGCGCGGATAGAAGACGATCCCGGCGGCGTCGCAGTCGCCCCATTCGACGTGCACGGGAAAACGGTTGATCAGCATGGCGTTGCGGCTCTCGCGGGGCGGCGGCTAAAGAACGGATACTATAACCCCGCCGACGAAGCGGCTATCCTGCCGGCCAGGAGACACCGACGCGAGCCATGCCCACCGCCGTAAAATCCTTCATCCCGCTGATCGTCGCCTGCTCGCTCTTCATGGAGCAGCTCGATTCGACGATCATCGCGACGGCGCTGCCGACGATCGCCCGCTCGCTCGACGAGGACCCGCTGCGGCTCAACCTGGCGATCACCTGCTACCTCTTGAGCCTTTCGATCTTCATTCCCTTGAGCGGCTGGATGGCGGATCGGTTCGGCGCGCGCACCGTGTTCCGGGCGGCGATCGGCGTGTTCATGATCGGCTCGATCTTTTGCGGCCTCTCGAACACGCTCTGGGAATTCGTGATCGCGCGGATGATCCAGGGGATGGGCGGCGCGATGATGTCGCCGGTCGGGCGGTTTGTGATGCTGCGCTCCGTGCCCAAATCCGACCTGCTGCGCGCGATGATCATCGTCACCACCCCGGCGATGCTCGGGCCGGTGTTCGGGCCGCCGCTCGGCGGCTTCATCGTGACGTATTTCTCGTGGCGCTGGATATTCTTCATCAATGTGCCGATAGCGTTCCTGGGCATCGTGCTTGTCACCCTGTTCGTCGAGAATCTGCGCGAGGACAATATCCGCCCGATCGATTGGCCGGGATTCATACTGACCGGGGTGGGGCTCTCCTGTCTCGTCTTCGGCTTCGAGATTGCCGGCCGCGGCGGGCTGCCCGCCAGTGTTGTGGCCGCCATGATCGTGATCGGGATCATCTGCATCACGGTCTATGTCTGGCACGCGAAGCGCACGGCGTTCCCGGTCATCGATCTCGGCTTGCTCAGGATTCCGACCTTCCGCGTCGGCGTCACCGGCGGCACGCTCACGCGCATGGGCATCGGCGCCTTGCCGTTCCTGCTGCCGCTGATGATGCAACTCGGCTTCGGCTATTCGCCGATCGTCTCGGGCCTCGTGACTTTCGCCAGCGCTGCCGGCGCGCTTACCATGCGGCTGACCGCGACCCGGATCATCCGTCGCTTCGGCTACCGCAACACGCTGCTCTTCAACGCCTTCCTCACCTCGGCGCTGCTCGGCGTCAACGCGCTGTGGCGACCCGATACGTCGCTGCCGCTGATTTTTGGCGTGCTGCTGTTCGGCGGCTTCTTCCGCTCGCTGCAATTCAGCGCCATCAACACGCTCGGCTATTCCGACGTGCCGGCCTCGCTGATGAGTCGCGCGACGCCCTTCGCCAGCATGGCGCAGCAGTTGGCGATGAGCATCGGCATCGGCACCGGCGCCCTGATGCTGCATTTGACGCTGCTCGCGCGCGGGCACACGACCCTGGGGCCGAGCGACTTTACGCCGGCCTTCATCGGCGTCGGGCTGATTTCGATCTGTGCCGTGCCGATTTTCGCGCGGCTTTCGCCCGATGCCGGCGAAGGCATGATCGGCGGCCATCGCCATGCCGAGGAAGCTGCCGGCGAGAGATCAACTGGCGGTGCGTAGGCCTTTGGCGGTCGCGAGGAAGACGATCGAGGTTACGATCAGCACCGCCGCGCACAGCCCGATCCCGCCCCGGATGCCAAGCCAGGGCTGATCGACGCAAAACCCGGCGAGAATGGGCCCGGTGATGGCGCCGAGATCGGTGGTCATGCGCATCGAGCCCATCACCGCGCCGATCCGTCCTGCGGGT
This sequence comes from Allostellaceae bacterium, assembly GCA_035533255.1. GTDB lineage: Bacteria > Pseudomonadota > Alphaproteobacteria > ATCC43930 > CGMCC-115725 > CAIKMD01. Next base: position 22,639 of record DATLUE010000033.1, read on the forward strand.
GCGGCGTCGGCAGCGTAGGACGAGACCAGCGCGCTCGACACACCCATCCCGGCGCCAATCAGGACCGTGAACACCCACAGCATCGCTTCGGTTTGCGCGAAGGCGAGAACCGCGAGCGCCGCCAGCACGGTCGTGGTCGATCCGATCATGGTGGCGAAGCGGCCGAGCCGCCGCACCAGGACCGAGATGAAGCGCAGGACCGTCAGATTGGCGATCGAGCTCGCCGTCAGCAGGGCGCCGACCGTGCCGATGCCGAGCCCGAGCGTGTTATGCGCGATCAGCGGCATCAGGATCCAGGACGACGCGACCCGGCCGAAGAACAAGGCGTAGCTGAGCGAGGCGACGCCCGCGATCAGCGCGACGATGCCACCCGCTGAGGTCGCCGGGCCGGTCGCGGTTTTCGCCGCCGGGTTCTTCGGGATTCGCATCACCGCCAGCAGCGCGACCAGCGCCATCGCGCCCTGGCACGCGAACGGCGCGCCATAGCCCCAGAGCGCGGCCGCGAAGCCGCCCAGCCCGGGACCGATCGACAGGCCGATCTGGGTCGCGGTCTGATAGGCGGCCATGTCGCGCACCCGCGTTGCCGGCGTGCCGCGATCGGTCACCGCGCTGAGCGCCGAGGTGCCATAGCAGGCCGAGCCGAAGCCCTGGAGAATGAGGCAGCCGAGCAGCGTCGTCATGCTGTGCACGGCGAGGGCGGTGAAGGACGCGGTCGCGACCAGCGCCAAGCCGACGACCATCACCGGCACGCGGCCGAGGCGTTCGGACATCATGCCGGCGGGCACGCTGACGATGAGCCGCGACGCGCCGAACGCCGAGATGGTCGCGCCGGCGGTCGCCGCGCTCGCGCCCAGCGAGGTCGCATAGACCGTGAGGATCGACCACACCATGCCGATGCCGACATAGGTGAAGAACATGCCCATCAGCAGCCCGAGCGGCGGACCCGAGGCATCGGCGCTTGGCCGCCACCAGCGCTGGAATATCCCGCCAAAAAAATTCACAGCGCGTCCCATCGTGCCCAACCCGCGGCCTGTGTGCGAGCAAGGTGCTTTAGCATAAGCCGATGCGCAAGCAACGCCGCGATCTCGGCCCCCGTCGGGTGCCGGCGGAGGAAGTGGCTTAATTCACCACGGAGACACGGAGAGCAGAGAGAAGATTCTCGTTTTCTATCCCGTCATCGCGAGGAGTGAAACGACGAAGCGATCCAGAAAGCCTGGATTGCTTCGCTTCGCTCGCAATGACGCGAAATCGTTTGAACCCTGACCGTGTCTCCCGACAAACAGCCTATGCGGTTTCGGACTTGCTTCGAGGCGCGCCGCATTCGGCACACATTTTTGCCCGTGGTGTCCGCAACGGTCTTCCGCATGCCGCGCAAGGTGGGCCGAACAGCTCAAGCCGATGGTGCCACAGGGCGTTCGGATTCGTTTCTAGATACCCCGTAAGCTCATAGTACCGCTTGAGGGCTCCTGTGCCGAAGGCCTGTTCTTTCGCCTCGATCAGCGAAGCGCCGGTTCGCGTTCGATAATCTTTTATGTGCTGAACGCCCTGACTAAGAGCAGGTAGAACTTCTTGCCATTCATGCTCTTCGAGCATGGGAATTTCTTTCTTGCATCGCCAGCAATAGAGCGCTTTGGCCATGATACGTTCCTCGGAAACTCCGTGCCTCCGTGGTGAAACTTACTTGCCGAGCCCCAGCAGCTTCACCGCATTCCCGCGCGCGATCGCGTCGAGCTGCGGGTGGTCGAAGACGCCGCAGGCTTCGAGCGCGACCACATGCTCCTTCGATGTGCGATAGGGGAAATCCGTGCCGAATACGAAATGCGAATCCGGGATGACCCCGCGCGCGCAGGTGAGGGTGGTGTGGTTGGCGACCTGCGCGGTGTCATAGAAGAATCGCCGCGCCTCCGGCAGGAAGCCCTCGGGCAGCAGCTTGGCGTATTGCGGACTCTCGGCCATGCGGGTGAAGCGCTCGATGAGATAGGGCATCGTGCCGCCGGCATGCGACCAGATCACGCGGATGTCGGGAAAGCGCCGCGTGGTGCCGCTGAACACCATGCGCGTGATCGCCCGCGTCGTGTCGGTGCCGAACTCGATCGCCGAATCGGCAACGCCCGGCACCAGATTGAGACAGCAATCCGGCGCGGAAGGATGGACATAGATCACCGCCTTGCGGCGGTTGAGCTCGGCGAACACCGGATCGAAGGCCGGATCGCCCATCCATTTGTCGTGATACGAGGTGTACATGCCGACGCCGTCGGCTTTCAGCGCGTCGAGCCCGTATTCGATCTCCTTGAGCGTGCCCTCGATATCCGGCAGCGGCAGCACGGCGAACATGCCGAAGCGCCCGGGATGATCGGCCACCAGCTTGGCCGCGTAGTCGTTGCAGTGCCGCGCCAGGGTGCGGCGCTGCTGGTCGCTGGCGATGTGCTTGGCGAGCTGCGTCACCGAGACGATCGCGGTGGCGACGCCGCCCTGCTCCAGATCCTCGAGCGATTTGGCCAGCGACCAGGTCTTCAGCGCGATGCCGATTCCGGCGCCGCCTTGGGCGAGATAGGCGACCGGGGCGATGTGGTGGTGGACGTCGATCCAGCGGCGATTTTCGGTCATCGGAATTCCTTGTTTGAGGCTTGGCGTCGGGAGAATAGCGCGCCGAAACGAGATTGCATGCTCGTCCGCCGTGCCGTCGCCCGCTCAGGCGATAACCCTACCGATCGCGCGGGCGCTTCGGTCGCAGGCGCGTCCGCGCAAAAAGCGCCATATATCGCTCGGCGCGAAGCCGTGGAGGTTCATGACCGCCGTCACCGAAACTGAGATCGTCGAGCTGATCGATACGTTCTACGCCAAGGTCCGCGGCGACGCCGTGCTCGCGCCGGTGTTCGAGCGGGCGATCGCCGCCGATGCCTGGCCGGCTCATCTGGCCCAAATGTACGATTTCTGGTCGTCGGTGATGCTCGCGAGCGGCCGCTACAAGGGCAATCCGCTGGCCGTGCATCTCGGGATCGAAGGGCTTGATGAGGGCATGTTCGTGCGTTGGCTGGCGCTCTTCCGCGCCACCGCCGAAGAACTGTTCCCGGCCGAGCTTGCGGCGCGCTTCGGCCAAAAATCCGAACGCATCGCCGAGAGTTTGAGGCTCGGTCTGCTCTTTCGCCCCGCGACGGTCCCCGCGAAGACCTGAAACTGACAGTTACACTCGCGCGCTCGACGGATCGCAGATACTCAAGTGACACAAACATGATTCCGCGGCGAGGCAGCAGAATTAAGTATTATGTCCCCGAATTTACCAGTATTATGTCCCCGAATTTACCTAAATCAGTCAGCGATTGCTTAAGGCGCTCGCGAATAATTAGATGTCCCCGAATTGGACCAAGTATTATGCCCCCCGAATTGGAGGCGGTTGGTCAGCCTGCCGCCAAGCATCCGAGCGCAACGAGAACCGCCGCGGCGCCGGCGAGGCCGTAGGCGGCGGTTTCGAGCGATCGAATTCCGTTGCGCGGCGGCGGTGGGGGCGGCTCGATCGCGGGCAGCGGCTCGGCGAGCGCGTTCCAGTCGATTTCGGCGACGCGATTGTCGTTGACGCTTGTCGAATTTGGGACGCTTGCCGTATCGGGCGGCCATTCGCACAAGGGCGGCGGCCGGGCCGCCAGAGTAGGGCGGAGCGCGGCATCGTCCCCGGATAGAGCCATCGCGGCTGAAGTGACGTCCATACTCTCCGCCTCGCCGATCGGATCACGGGCGTAAAGCTTCCGATCGTCGAGGCTGCGGGCCGAATATGGCCCGAGCGCGGTATTTCTTCAGCTTAAAATGAGTATTCCTGGCAGCATACCTGCCGGATGCATCGCCGCGCCGCAAAAAATCCGGCTGGGCCGATCGCAAAGAGCGAGCGGCGCCAGCCGGGTGGGAGTCCCGCGGGGATTGGCGCGACAGCGTTAGAAAGCGAACTGCGTGCGCAACGCGACCGCGTTCATGGTCCCGCCGACGTTGGTGGGCGCTGCAGTCTGCGTCTTGTTCACATCGCCGTGAATGTAGTTGAGCATGAAACGCAAATTGTTGTTCGGATACCAGTTGATGCCGAAGGTGTAATTCGTCTCTTTGCCGCCGAGCACGGTCTGATCGTTCAGACTGAGGACGCTGTAGCGTCCGGCGATCTCCCAGGCGCCCCAATTGCCGTTTCTGAGCGAGAAGGGATGGGCCGGCGCGATGCCGCCATAGCAACCGCAGCCGGAGGCATATTTGCGCGATTCGCCGGTGAGCGTATAGCTCACCTCGCCATAGCCGCCGTTGAAATTCAGGTTCGACAAGCTTTGGCGCGCGACGTCGTAGTGGAAATATTCGCCCTGTCCGTAGAGCGAGCCAATGCCGCCCGCCGTCTCGAAGCCGACCACGGATGCGCCGGTGACGGGGTTGAGGGCGCTCCCCAACGTGCCCGTGGAAATGAGCGATGTCGGATCGACGCGCACTTCCGGGGAGTCGGAAAGAGTCAGGGCTCCAAATCCGGTGGGTCGCGCCGGTTTAATCAGACCTTCGACATCGGCACCGATATGGAACGAGTAATCCGGCGTTTGCAGAACCTGCACGGTCGCGCGGCCGGTCGCGCCATACTGCACCGCGTTGACGCCCGTGGAGGCGATGCCGTGGGTGGTCCCCGCCGTGGGGCCCGTGCCGAAGACGCCGATCCAGGCGATATCGTTGTTCCAGGTGGCGCCGATCGCCGAGCGAGCGTCGTTACCGGCGATATTGGTCGCCGTGTCGCCCGCCAAGGATTTCTCCATGAACATGATGTTGTTCGAGCTTGTCGCCTCGTCGAGCGAATAGGGGACGTCCATATAGCCGAGCATCAAATGGGTTTGTGAAATGCCGTTATAGCTGACGAAAGCATTTTCGATGCCGCTTTTATTGATGCCACCGCCGCCGGAATCCTGGGAGCCGCCGAAATCGTAGATCAGCGCGTATCCCCAATCGCCCAAGAATTTGCCTTGGACGCCCAAGCGCGCACGCCGCGCATTGACGCCGCTATCGAGATTTCGCGGCGACGTGCCGGTGGAAGCGGGACGCCAGTCATAGGCGCCAACGTCAAAGTGCAACCGGCCGGTGACGGCAAGTGTGTTTTGGCCGTCGGCGGTCTCGAAGGTCGGCTCTCCATTGAGCATCTTGACGATCGCATTTCCGACCCCGCTCGGCTTGGGTGCGGGCGCCTCTTTCATCTCGGAGACGGTCTCGCTGGTCACCGCCGTGTTGCGCTGGGTTTGGATGACCTGGGTTTGCAGGTCCTGCAATCGCTGATTGAGCGTGCGTACTTGATATTGCAACGACTGGATTTGGCTGTTGAGGGCGCCGGCGCTTTGCGCGTGCGCCGGTGCAACCAGGACGAGCGCGCCGCAGGCGGCGGCGCTCCCAAGCAGATATTTTTTAAGCGACATCATTGTTCCTTCGCGCTGTGTGGATTTCCCCGACCGAAAGCTGCGCGTGTTGCGGCGCAGTCGGGGCGATCCTAGAAAGCGCCCGTGACGCTTCTTGGTCGCTTGCGTTACGGTGGCGTGACAGCACACAAGAATGCTGCGGCCGCGATATTTTTGTCGCAAGGCTTCGCGCCAGGGGCGCGGCTTGTTGGGTCCCGAGGCCGGCGGTACCATGCCGTCGGCGCGCCGGTCGAAGCGCGCATCGGGAGGCGATTTCTTGAACGAAAGCATCGTCGACATCAGAGGCGCCAAGCTGTTCCTGCGCCGAGACGGCGCGGGCGAGCCGCTGCTGTTCCTGCACGGCGTCCAAGGCCTGCCGGGCTGGACCGAGGCGCTGTCGCGTCTTGCCGAGCGCTTTGCCGTGATCGCGCCCGATCATCCCGGCTTCGGCCGCTCCGATGCTCCGGATTGGATCGACGATGTCTCCGATCTCGCCTTCTTTTATCTCGATCTGCTCGATCGCCTCGCCAACGGCAGGGTGCATATCGTCGGCCATTCGCTCGGCGGCTGGATCGCGATGGCGATGGCGATCCGCTCGACCGCGCATTTCCAAAGCCTGACGTTGATCGACAGCGCCGGCATCAACATCGCCGGCGTGCCGCGCGGCGACATGTTCATCGGCGCGCCGCCTGAGCTGGGAAAGCTGCTGTTCGCCGGCGAGGCGGCGGCGTCGCGCTGGGCGGCGCAGTGGCAGGCGAGTCCCGAGCTGCAGGAAAGCTACGACAAGAACCGCGCCGCGGCCGCGAAATACACCTGGCAGCCGCGGCTCTACGACCCGCGGCTCGCGAAATGGCTGCACCGCATCGACGTGCCGACGCATATCGTTTGGGGCGACGCGGATTGGCTGATCCCGCCGGCGCATGGCGAGGCGCTGCAACAGCAGATCCGCGGCGCGCAGCTCACGCTGCTGCCGGGCGTCGGCCATCTCTGCGATATCGAGGCGCCGGCATTGCTGGCCGAGACGGTTGGCTCATTTCTCGCGGAGCTACAGCCATGAAGGTGCTGTTTTTTCACTTGATGCCCTATGCCGATCTCGATCTCGACTATCAGGCGAAATACAAAACCGATTGGGTGATCCTGCCCAATAGCTATTTCGATCCGAAAAAGGGCCACGCGCTCTACAACCGCTATCTCGACGAGCTCGAACTCGCCGCCGAGCTCGGCTTCGACGGCATTTCGGTCAACGAGCATCACCAGAACGCCTATGGGCTGATGCCGTCGCCGGTGGTGATGGCCGCGGCGCTGGCGCGGCGGGTGAAGACCGCGAAGATCGCGATCCTCGGCAATGCCTTCGGCTTGCGCGACAATCCGCTCAATCTCGCCGAAGAGCATGCGATGATCGACGTGCTGACCGGCGGCCGGCTGATCTCAGGCATGGTGCGCGGCATCGGTGCCGAATATTATTCGATGGGTGCCAACCCGGCCTTCAGCCACGAGCGCTTTCACGAGGCGCATGATCTGGTGGTGCAGGCCTGGACCCGGCCCGGGCCATTCGCTTTCGAGGGCAAGCATTACCGCTTCGAATACGTGAACGTCTGGCCGCGCCCCTATCAGCAGCCGCATCCGCCGATCTGGTGCCCCTCGCTCGGCTCGAGCGAGACTATCGATTGGGCCAGCGCCAAAGAGCGGCGTTATGTCTACATCCAGAATTTCAGCCCTGTCGCGTCGGTGATCCGCTATCTCAACCTTTATCGCCAGACCGCCGAGCGGCTGCACGGCTACACCGCGAGCTCCGAGCAGATCGGCTGGGCGGCGCCGATCTACCTCGCCGCGAGCGACGAGCAGGCCCGGGCCGAAGCGAAAATCCATATCGAGCGGCTGTTCAGCAAATTCCTCAACCTGCCATTCGAGATGATGTTCCCGCCCGGCTATCTCTCGGCCGGATCGCTCAAGGGCATGCGCGCGGTGAAGCGTCCGGCGACCGCGGGCGGCAGCATGACCATCGACCATCTGATCGATGCCGGCATCTTCCTCTGCGGCAGCCCCGACACGGTGCGCAAGCTGCTGGTCGATGCGCATCGCAAATTGGGCTTCCAGAACTTCCTCGCCAATCTCCATTTCGCGACCCTGCCGGCCGATCTCACCGAGAACAACCTCCGCCTCTTCGCGCGCGAGGTGATGCCGGCGCTGCAAGCGCTCTCCGATAAGCAATGGCAGGGAATGGAGACGCAAGCGGCAGAGTAGCTTTTTGGCCCGGAGTATTTCAATGCCTTTGCCGTCACTTATGTCGAAATCGCTTGGCGACTTAACTCTCGAAGATATTCAGGCACTGTGTGACGAAGGTACCCTAGAAGACCAGTACATCGATTTTAAAGAGAATCTTTCAGAGCGCCGCGATTCGGGTGCTTCTTGGAATGCGGGGAACGACGCAATTGCACCACGTGCGGTCAACGCCCTCGCTCGTGTAGCGGTGGCATTTGCTAATGCGGAGGGAGGTTGGATTGTCCTTGGCGTTCGAGAGGACGGTGCGCCGCCGTCACGAGCGAGCGAAATCCTGCCCCTTCGGGCCTGTCACGACCTCGCACGGCGCTTGCGGCAGTCGCTTTACGCCCGAATCGACCCGGTCCCGACGGGTCTCGATGTTAGGGGGATCGAAACTACCGGAGATGGGGCAGGAGTAGTCGTTATCCGCGCGCCGGCATCACCGTATGCGCCGCATGGTGTTATTAGCGATAACGGCAGGGAGTGCTATCTTCGCCGGAATGACGAATGTCGGCCGATGACCATGCGCGATATCCAAGAACGGACCCTCGAGATCGAACGTGGGCTTGCTAGTTTACACGCGACGTTCGCTGAACAGAGGCGAGAGTTCGAAAACCTTGAGGCGCTCCCTGGCGACGTGCTGGCAGCGGCGATACCGGTGGTGGAATCGTTCATGGGATGCATCATTACCGCTGTGCCGACGCGCGGCGGCCTCTCGCTTGATAAGCCATATCGTCGGGATTGGGCTGCTTATTGTCGACGAGATTGGATCGCAAGGGACCAAGGAGCGAGAGAACATCTGCTCTATTCCCACCTCGATACCGCTGTAGGTTTTCGGCCAACGCTGCGCGGCGCAATTGCGCGCTACGCGACCCAAACGCTTGTTAGGCAACTTGTGATTACGTCAAGTGGCGTAATTAGCTATGCCTATAAAGATTTTGAAAATCTACAGGGCATTTTCCTGGGCTGGGTCGGGGGCGACGTACTAAACATCCTGAAAATTGTCGATGCATTTCGACAGATCGTTGGACAAGCTGACGCGGAGTACGCGCTAGCCGTTAGACTTGAGAAACGCGGTGCAAACGATTTCGCGCTTGCGCCTTTCGGCGTTCATAATTTTGGTTTCCAGGATGGTACACTGCGTTCACCGGTCGATTTGCCCATCTGGCGAGTTGGAAGTACGCCAGAATTCGGCGACACCGTGCTTGGTGTCATGAATGATGTCTGCAATGCGGCGGGCTGGGAGAGTCTTGATGGATGGTCAATACCTCTGCATCGTTGAGCGATGTACGCCAGGAAAATCCGATAGCGTAGATCAGAGATGAACGAACCTGTTGACCCTGAAACGCGAAAGTATCTTCTCGAGGTCGAGAAATGGAAGGCCGAGTATGGAAATTTTCTCGACTGGAATATCGAAAGTTTCAAAGCACTCATTCAGTTTGCGTTGGCGGCTATTCGTGGGGTTGTGCTCATAAATGGGGGCGCGGCCATAGCAGTGCTTGCATTTCTCGGTAACGTCTGGTCGAAAGATGAAAGCATTAGGGCTGCGGCTAGAACGATGCAATTGCCCTTGAGTTTTTTTCTCAGTGGGGTTGCGATGGGGGTGACCTCTGCCGCCGCAGCGTATATGGCTCAAGTGTTTTTTACTCACCGGAAGAACAAAGCTGGTCTTCCGTTTCAAGTCTTGGGAATTTTGTTGGTGTTGGGCGGCTTGATAGTTTTCGTTATCGGATCATTGAAGGCGGCCGATTTCCTCACTCAAACGTTCGTTTAATTGATTGTTCATTGCAGAATCAACCTGCGTCCTTCGACTTCGCTCAGGACGAGGATCGTCGGAGTTCTGGCCCCGAGCGATTGAGAGAAAGTGGAGGCGCTGAAAGCCGATCGCCAACAGTTCCGCTACGCCGCAACTTCCGCGGCGGCGACGTGCGGCAGGCGCAGCGTTACCTTGGTGCCTTTGCCGGGCGTCGAGGCGATCTCGACCGTGCCGCCATGCTGCTCGATCACTTGCTTCACCATCGGCAGGCCGAGGCCGGTGCCGAAGCTCTTGGTGCTGAACAGCGGCTCGAACACTTTGGGCAAGATGTCGGCCGGAATGCCGGGCCCGTTATCCGCGATCACCAGCTCGAAGGCGTCGAGCCGCGCGGCGGTGGTGACGACGATGCGGTGGTGGTCGGATTTTCCCCCGGCCGGGGTCATCGCTTGCGCGGCGTTCTCGATCACGTTGATGACCACTTGGCGCATGCGGTCGGCGTCGAAGCTGATCGCATGACCGGGCGCCGAAAGGTTGCGGACCAGCGTCACGCCGTCCGGCAGCGCCTGCTCGGCGAGAACCTCGTCGAGCCATTTGTCGAACGGGGCGGCGCCGCGATGAAGATCGCGCACCCGCGTGTAGTCGAGCAGCTCGCTGATGATCCGGTCGCAGCGCGTGACGCTGCGCTCGATGCGCTCGATCGGGCGGCGGAGATCGATGCCCTTGCTCGCCGCGGTCTCCTTGAAGGTGTAGACGGTATTGCGGATGGCGCTTAAGGGGTTGCGCAGCTCGTGCGCGACCGTCGCCGTCAACTGGCCGAGCGCCGAGAGACGCTCCTGCCGCACCAGCTCGACTTCCAGGCGACGGTTCTCGCGCGCCTTGTCGCGGAACACGGCGAGCGCGCGCGCGAGGTCGCCGATCTCGTCGCCGCGGTCGGCAAAAGGTGCTTTGCGATCGAGATCGCCATGCGCCACCGCGCGCATTGCGGCGGCGATGGTCGCGATCGGCTGCGTGATGCGGAGGATGACGAGCAGCGTGCCGAGGATGCCGACGCCGAGGAAAAATACCGCAAGGCCACTTGCGGTCGCCAGATCGCGGGTTGCTTCAGAGGCTTGCTCGGCCGCGCGGGCGGCGCTGAGATCGAATGCGGTGTTGGCGACGTCCATCAGCGCCGCGAGCGCCGGATTGGACAGGTTGACCCATTCGACGCCGGTGATCGCGGCCGGCTTGCCGGCCGCGAGATCGGCGAGCAAGGCTTGGCGCTGCGGGCGCAGATCGTGGAAATAGAGGTTTTGCGCTCGCGCCACGATGTCCTTGAGCGCCGACGCCAATCCCAGCACCTGATCGTCTTCCGCGATCACTTGCCATCCCGCCTCGATCCGGCCGGTGGCGATGTCGAATTGCGCGCGCTGGTCGTCGGTGATCCCGTTGCCGTTGGCGATCGCCGCGCCGACCAGAAGCCGGTCGAAGCCGGCGGCGTCGCGCACCACCCAAGCGAGCTGCTTGATCTTCAGCATCTCGGTGATCAGCGGATCGGCCCGGTTGATGTCGCTTTCGAGCTCGAGGGAAAGCGCGTTGATCGAATCGGCCAGCATGCCGCCGCTGGCGATCCAGGCGGCGCTGAGCGCGGCGGGGCGCCGGTCTTTCGGTTGCTCCAGCGCGGCGTCGGCGGTCTTGCGGACGGCATCGAAGGCGGTGCGCGCGGCGAGGATTTGCGCGCGCGCGGCGTTCGACGATGAAATGCCCGCGGCGGCGATCTTCCCGAGCGCGGAATCGAGCGCCTGGTTCGAGCGCATGCGCAGCGTTGCGATCTCGCGTTGGCTCTGGCGATCGATCGGGGCTGCGGTCTCGAGCGCGGTATTGCCGGTGCCGCGCTCGATGCGGATGTTCTGCATGGCGGCGAACAGATCGCGCGAGATGTCGACCACCGCGAGGACGCGCTCGGCGACCGCGCGGCGCGCGAAAGCGCGCTCGGCCGAGATCGCGAACACCGTGACGAGCGCAAGCGCCATCAGGCCGGTAATGGCCTGCAGCAGCACTTTGATCGAGATGAGCTTGCGCACGGGAATCACGCCGGCTTCTGCCAGTGGGGATCGCTACCCATAGTGGGGCGCGACCGTAACCGAGCGGTTAATTCGGCGGCTTTGCCCTCGGATTCCCGGCGTTTGGGGGTGTGACGGCGCGTTAATCCGCGGCTGCGGTGTGCGGCTCGGCCTCGAGCGCCGCGGCCAGCGGGACCCGCAGCCGCCAGCCCCAGGCCCAGAGCGCGGCGCAGAGCAGCGCGCCGATAGCGACCGGCAACCGCAATCCGGTATGCGCGGCGAGCGCGCCCATCGCCAGGGTTCCGAGCGAGGGGACGCTTTGCGCGATGATGCCGTAGATGCTCATGACCCGGCCACGCAAGCCCGGCTCGATTGCCGATTGGATCAGCGTCTGGTTGCTAATGCTCTGCACGATGAAGGCGAAGCCGACGAGCGAATTGATCGAAGCCGCGATCCAGAAGTTATCGGTCGAGGCAAACAGGAAAATCGTCACCGCCATGAGCAGGATGGTGGCGAGGGTGATACGGGTGAGGCCGGCGAGGCTGGCGCGTGAAGTCATCCAGATCGCGCCGATCAGCGCGCCGATGCCCTCGCACGACAAAAGCATCGCAAGGCCGCTGGAGCCGCGATGGAAAACTTCGCCGGCGAAGCCGGGCATGAGGTCGGGCAGGGGCTTGGCCGCCAGCGAGGTCACGATCAGCAGCGTGAGTTGCAGCCGGATGCCTTGGTGATGGAGGATGTAGCGGATGCCCTCGATGGTCTCGTGCCAGATCGAGCGACGGCTCGCCGATATCGGCGGCAGCGTCAGGCCGGCGCGCTTGATCTCGCGCAGCGCGAGGGTCATGACGGCAAAAAGGCAGAACGAAAAGACGAAGCTCCAGCCGGTGCCGGCCCAGGCGATGATGGCGCCGCCGATCGCCGGGCCCACGAAACGCGAGGTGTTGAACACCATCGAGTTCAGCGCCAATGCCGAAGGCAGGAACTCGCGCCCGACCAGGCCGTAGATCACGGTCGAGCGCGTTGGGCGGTAGAAGGCGGTCACGCAACCGCGCAGCAGCACGAGCGTCGTCAACATCCAGATGTCGATGACATGCGTGAGGGTCAGGACCGCGAATGCCGCGGCGTAGAACAGCGACCAGCTTTGCGCGAGGCGCAGCAGCTTGAACTGGTCGACGCGGTCGATGATGGTGCCGGCGAACATGCCGATGACGATGCTCGGTCCGGCCTGGCAGATCGCGTTGATGCCGAGCCAGGTCGCCGAATGGGTGAGCTGCCAGGTGAGCCAGCCCAAGGCGACGCGCTGGGTCCAGGTGCCGAGATTGGAGGTGATGTTGCCGAGGACGTAGAGGCGGTAGTGGCGGAGCGTCAGCGTTTGCCGCAAAATCTCGAAGCCGAGGGGAATCCGCATCGCGCCTATCTTAAGTCGCGGCGCCCACGCCGGAAAGGCTTAAGTCACGGGGCTATCCCGGTGTTTATTATTTCGCGAGCACCGATTCTTCGACCCCGACATGGCGATCGGCAGATGATATCGCGGGGAACAAGCGCGCCAAAGCGCGGGGCCGGACGAGTGCTTCCGGCTCGGATCGGCTATGCCGACGCTTTCGGCAAGCGACGGTACTCGTCGCGTCGCTCGGTCACTCGCTGCCGGATCGCGCTGCCATATTTTTTCATCGCGCCGAAATCATCGGCCGAGAGCTTGCCGGGTATCGACGCGACAAAGCTTGGCAGCGCCTGGACGCGCCGCCACCACGCTTGGGCCGCCGGGCGCTCCGCAATCCACACATCGAGCAGATCGAGATAGGCCATGCGCGCGACGAAGGGCATCAGGTTGACATCGGCGAGCGTCATCGCGGGCCCGACGAGCCAGGGCCCGCCCGCTTTCAAATCTTTTTCCATCTTGTCGAAGACGATCTCGAACGCGCCGATGCCCTGGAAGACGTAGGGACTGTCGACGCCCTCTTCGTAGGTCGAGATCAGCCGCGCGCGCTTGATGGGATCGCCGACATTCTGATAGCGGCCCTGGCGCTGTTCCTCGGTCATGTTTCGCATGCGCTCGCGGAACATCGCCGAAAAGCTAAGCTCGCGCGTCGCCTCGAACAGAGTCTCGTCGACAGCCTTGCTCCACAGTCGAGCGCGCGCGCGAAGATAAGGATCTTGCGGCATCAACCCGATCGCGGGAAAGCTATCGTCGAGATACTCGCAAATCAACGTCGATTCGATAACGATGCGGCCGTCGTGATCGAGCGCCGGCACGACCCCCTTGGGATTGATCTTGAGATAGGCGGGCGTGAATTGCTCGTTCTTGAACAGATCGACATTCTGCGTCGCGTACTCGATGTCCTTCTCGGTCAGCGTGATAAAAACCTTTTGGGTGCAGATCGAGTTGAAGTAGCTATAGACCTTGAGCATTGCCCGTCCTCTCCCTCAAGCACCGACTACGCGATCTGCCGGCGATCGCCCCGCCGTCGCCAATTCGGCCAGCTTGCGGCGCGCGCGCAGGCCGGCCACGTCTGCATTGACACTCCATTCCGGCAGGTCCGGCCCGCCTTCGTCGTAGAGCGTCTGGATCGCCTCGAGCACGACCCGATCCTCATCGAGAACGGCCCGCATTCCTTCGACAAGTTCCGGTGGATGCGACTCGGGATACGAGGCGGTCATCGTCAGGAACTGATAGAGCTGGTTTTCGCGCGCCGGCGTTATCGGCATGACGTTGATCCGGATGTGAGGCGGATGGCCGGGCCGATCCGGGAAGCTGAAAGTGTTCCTGATGATATGGAGGTTCGGCAGATACGCCTCCGACGCGAGCTGCCGATCGAACGTGCCGTCCAGGTTCAAGCCATATTGTTTTGCATTGGACGGCGTCGGCGTGTCTCCCTTGAGCTCGCGAACGATGCGGACCATCTTGCCTTCGCTCTCGATATGAAAGCTCGACGTCGCCATTCGGCCGCCATCAAGCGCGGTGCCGTGGAGGAACGAGATGTGCGAGGTGTCGAGCAGGTTTTCGAACAGGAAGGCGTAATTCGCGTTGATCTCGAGCATCAGATAGGGCTTCGCGGACCAGCCCGGGCGATCGAGGCCAAACGCGAAGCAATCCGGCAACAGCGCGGGGTCGGCGTCGCTTGGCGCGCCGGGCCACACCCAGACGAAGCCGCCTTTTTCGGCGACGGGATAACGCCTGACCGAAAGCTCGGCGACGATGGCGGCCTGGCTCGGCACGCGCACGCATTGGCCGGTGGCTCCGTACCGGAAGCCGTGATAAGGGCACTGAATCGCGTTGCCGACAATCCGGCCGAGCGAAAGCGGCGATCCCCGATGAGGGCAGCGGTCATAAAGAGCGACCGGCGCGCCGTTCTCGGCGCGAAACAGCACGAGGCGATCGCCGCAACAATAACGCGAAAGCGGGTGGGTCGTGTCGACCTCGTGCGAAAACGCCACGGCGTACCATTCATCGCGAATGATGGGCCGCGTGGCGGGACAGGTCATATGGGGGCTGCGGTCGTCCAAGGCCATCCTCCCGCGCAAGCTTGTTATAAACTATAAGATATATGTTATAGTATATAACGTCAACGGCTGAGCTGCGTTAGAAGCTTGCGCGGGAAGCGGGGGTTCGCGCGATGAAGAAGGATGTCACTCGAAAAGGCCAGCGTCCCGGAATCCAATCGGTCGAAATCGCCAGCCGGATTCTTGCGGCGATGACGGAGGCAGGGCGGTCGCTGCAGCTAAAGGAGCTGGCGCGCGGCTCGGGGATGCCGGCTGCGAAGGTCCACCGCTATCTCGTCAGTCTGACGCGAACGAATTTAGTGACACAGGGTAGCGGGGACGGGAGGTACAGCATCGGACCCGCCGCGATCGCATTGGGTTTGGCCGGACTGCACTCGGTCGACGTTGTCCGTATCGCATCGGAGTTTTTGATCGAGCTGCGCGATGCGAGCGGCGAAACCGCGGTGCTCGCCGTCTGGAGCAGCGCCGGTCCCGCGGTCATTCGCATCGAGGAAAGCGGTCGCCCCGTGTTCATGAATGTCCGCGTCGGCTCGACGCTTCCGATCCTGCGCAGCGCCGTGGGACGGGTCTTTGCCGCCTATCTTCCCGGGCAAGAGACCGCGGCGCTGATCGCGAAGGAACGACGCTTGCCGCGCGGCAATACGCGCGGCGGAAAGCGCGCAGGCGCGCGCGCTATCATCGCGGAGACCCGCAGCCGCGGGCTCGCCGTGATCGACGGCGATCTCGTGCCGGGCGTAACCGCGATCGCTTCGCCGATTTTCGATCATCGCGCCCGCATCGTCGCGAGCGTTGCCCTGCTCGGCGGTTCCGAGCATCTCGATGCTCGTCCCAATTCTAAGGCGCGAGCCCTCTTGAAGAAAATCGCCGCGGCAATTTCCGCGCGGCTGGGCTTTGCCGATCGCGGATGATCGTCGACCGCGGGCGGGTCGCGCTAAGCCTTGCCCGATAGCCGCTTGGCCGCGGCCTCGACGAGGCTCAGATCGGAGTATTTTTTTACGTCGATCGCGGCCTTGAGGAAGCCGAGCCGCTGCTGCGTGTCGATATTGGCCTGAAGCGCTTGCAGGTTCGGCAGCCCGTCGGGGCTGTGATAGTAATCCTTGTGGGTGAAGACCCAGCTCTCGAAACGCGACGCCGGCTGCTTGGTGATCTGGGCGACGATCGCGACGGTCTTGGCATGATTTGCCGGATCCGTGAAATAGGCCAGCACGCGCAGCATGTCTTCGAGCATGTCGGTCATTGCGGCGCGATGCTCGTGCAGGAAGCTGTCGCGCGCGGTGTGGACGATCATCTGGGTCTGGCCGATCGCTTCCTTCTGCGTGAACAGCGACCGCGAAATGCTCTGCAGCGCCGGGTCCATCGAGAACGGCAGCACCGCCGGAACCAGCGCGACCTTGCCTTCCTGGAGCATCGCGCGCAGCGCCGGGAAGGGCGCCTCGACGATGCTCACATCCTTGATGGGATCGAGCCCGTGCTTCACCAGCATCGCCCGCATCGCGATGTCGACGGCGCTGCCTTCGGTGTTGGTGGCGAGGACCTTGCCCTTGAGGTCCTCGACCTTGTGGATCGGGCTGTCCTTCAACACCCGGAAGGTGTTGGTCTGATAGCCCGGCACGCCGTCCTGGAACGAATCGGCGATGATGCGCAAATCGTCGAGCTTGGCATTTTCGATCGCGAAGGGCAGCGACGAGAAGGCGAGCGAGCCGGTGTCGATCACGCCCGACGCCAACGCCGTGATCATCGGCGTGGTGCCGGCGAAATGCTGCGGCTCGAGATTATAGGACTTGCCCATGTGCCTGGTGAGTTGCGGCGTCTGGGGCAGCATCGGCAGCAGATCGGCCGGGATGACCACCCAGCCCGCACGGATCGTGACCGGCGCGGCAGCGCGCACGCGCGGCGCCTGGGCAAGCACGGCCGACGCGGCCAGAGAGGCCAATACCAATCGTCTCGAGACCATAGCGTCCTCCTGTTCGTCTTGCGGTTTTTTGTCTGCCGCGGTCGCATGCGGAGCGTAGGGTCTGCATGGCGCCAAGCAGTTGATTGCGATCAACGATATACGCGCGCGCCCGACGGCGCAACCAGATCATGCGGCGCGGGCGGCAACAAACCTTCGGCAGCCGCCACAATGCCGACAGCCTTTCACCGCCGCGGTGGATGCGATCCTGTTGTTTTAGGGCGTCATCGGTTCACATCGAACCAAGTCTTTTATCGTCATACCGGCGAAAGCCGGTATCCATCTCGCGGTATCTCGGCTGTTGAGACATAGACCCGGGTCTTCGCCGGGGTGACAAAAGATATATGGCGCCCTATCACCCCAGCGGGCCGAGGAACGGCTCGCCGGCAAAGCTGTCGGCATTAGCCGCGAGCGTCTTGGGCCAAGCGCCGGCGGCGATCGTGCGGCGGGCGCTCGCCGGCCTCGGCTTGCCGTCCCAGCCGATCTGCTCCATCGACCAGTAGAGCTGCATCGCGTGGCCGTCGGGATCGAGGGCGAGGATGGTGTGATCCATGCCGGGTGTCAGCTCTTGCGGCAGCTCGCGAAACTCGACGCCATGTGATTTGAGGAAATCGATCGCATTGAGAAGCTGCTGGTAGCTGCCGAGCTGCAGGCCGAACGAGGCCGTGGTGGTGTCCGTGCGCAGGCCGAGGGTCTTGCGCAACACCACCGGCAACAGCGCGAGCGAATGATGCTCGGTGTTGTTGCGCAGGAAGACGCAGCGCTGACCCTCATAGCGCGTCTCCTCGGTCACGGTAAAGCCGAGAGTCTGGCGATACCACGCGACCGAGCGCTCGATGTCCTCGACGAACAGATTGACCGGCCCGTGCTTCACGATCTTGAACGGCCGCGCCAGCAATATGCCCTGGACGTCGTATGTGAGCGGCAAATTCTCGGTATCGCGATAACCCGAGAGGAGATCGCTGCCGCGCGCCGCTGCCTGGTTGACCTCTTCGTATTCCGAGATCTGCGGCAGCTCGGCGGCATGGTCGAATTCGCGGTCGTGCATGTCCCAGGGCTTGGAGCGACCGTCCCAGCCGATCTGCTCCATGCCATAATAGATCTCGTTCTTGTGAAGGTCGGGATCCATCAGATAGGAGTGCCAGTTCGAGCCCGGCATGTCGCGGCCCGAGCGCACCACTTTCTCGCCGTTGCGGCGGAACCAGCGATCGCCCCCGACCACCTCGGCAAGGCTGCCGACCTGCCAGGTGATCTGGTTGATGGTCACGTCGTCCTTGAAGAAACCGGTGCGGTCGGTCGCTTGGCGAAGCCGGTGGTTGTAGAGCACGAAGGCATGGTGGTCGTGCGCGTAGCGGAAGAAATAGCCGCTGAGATCGCCGAACGACTTGAACGCCTCGGGCACCTTGCCGTCGCGCCCGGCGGCCATTTCGCGGATGTCGGTGATGCGAAAGCCGAGGAGATCGCGATAGAAAAACAGCGCATCGCTCATGCGATAGGCGTTGATGCCGAAATGCCCGAGGCGCCTGATTTTGAACGGCTGATCGAACAGCACGCCCCCCACGCTGAATTTCGCTTCGGTTGCGATTGTCATGGCCTTCTCCCGCATTCGCCGGAAGGCATATTCGTCCGCGGCGGCGATTTCGTCCAGGCGGCCGCGGCCCTACGGCAACCGGGCGACCTGCCGCAGAGGCAAGTCGCCCGGCCTTTGGTCAACTCGACCTATTGCCGCAAGCTCACTTTTCGGGCGCGAAGACGGCGATGCAGCCGCAGCCGCCGCCTTCCAGGGTTTCGGGAACGAAGACGTGGCGATTGTAGTCGCTCACCGCGACGGAATGCGTCCGTCCGCCTTGAATGCTGATCTTCTGGATCAGCTTATTGGTGCGCGCGTCGATGACGAAGATGCCCCCGAGACCGGCCGATGCGGCGAAGAACCGGTGCTGCTTCGGGCTATACCACACCTCGTCGGCCCCGCCGGCGCCTTCGATGGTCGCGACCACTTTGCCCGATTTCGCGTTCATCACGACGAAGATCGGCGGCATGCCGTGTTTCCCGGCCGCCGAGCAGCCGAGGAACAGATTGCCATGCGGCGCGAGCGTCAGCCCGTGCGGATTGCAATTGTCGACCGGCATAATTTTGACGAGCTTGCCCTGCGGGGTCATGACGGCGACACCGCCATGCTGCGGGTTCTTGTCGATTTCGGGAACCGCTTCGTAGAACAACCCGGCCGCGGGGCTGTAGACCGGCTGTTCCAGCCCGTCGGTCAGGTGCGGGAAACTGATCTTGGCGATCAGCTTGTGCTGCGTCGTCGAGATGAACGCCGCAAACGGCGGATCGTCGTCGCCGTTTCCGCCGACTAGGACATGATCTTTCGGATCGTAGGCGATTTCGTCGAAGCGCTGCTTGCCGCCGGTCGATACCGTGGCGATGACCTTCATGGTCTTGAGATCGATTTCCTTGCCGGTGCTGTCGCCGTCGCCGGCCCAAGCCCGATCGCCATAGGCGAGCACGCCGGCCGGTCCCGAAATCCCGAAATCGGGTTTTCCGTTGGTCTCTTTCGCGCCGACGAAGCCGGGAATGCTGCCGATATATTTGTCGGTCTTGGCGTCGAACATGTCGACCGTGCCGTTGGAGCGGTCGGTAATGAGATAGCGCTGCGTCTTCTGATCGACGTAGCTGATGTCGAATCCGGCAAACGGCTTGCCGGGCACGGCGATGGTGCCGATCTGTTTGTATTTCTCGGCGGCATGCGCGCCGCCGGCAATGACGAGCGTCGCCATCGCGACGCCGGCCAGAATGTTGAGACGTTGAGTCACGGGTGATCCTCCCAGTTCAATTCAGATTTCCCAGATAGCCCCCAGGTTCGGCGCGATTGTGCCGTGCTTTGGCGCTTTCGGCAAGCTTGAGCTGTCGCCAGCGTAAAGATAGGGTGAGCGCCGAATTCGCAAGCGGGCAAGCGTCCCGACCGATCGGCCGCAACCTTCCGAAGGCCCAAGATGCGCTGGCCTCGCCTTCTCGCTTTTGTCGCGGCCGCGGCCTGTGCGGTTGCCCTTGCGGCTTGCAACTCGGCCCCGCCAGCGCCCGTGGTGGTTCGCGAAACGCCTTCCGCGCTGGGCCCCAAGGCGAAGGACGCGCTGCGCATCCACGTCATCGATGTCGATTCCGGCAATTGCGTACTGATCGAATGTCCGGAATCGAATACCTCCGGCCCGCATGCGCTGCTGAACGATTGCGGCTCGAACCGCGCCAAGACCGTCGGCGCGCGCGTGGCCGCTTATGTGCGCGGCGTGCTGGCGGGCTATGGGCCGCGCTCGGTCGACATTTTGGTCTCGCACCCCGATGCGGATCACTACAATCTCATCACGTCGCTGTTCGCCGGCGACGAGGGCATTGTCGGCGAGGTTGCGGTGTCCGGCGTGCTGGCCGACTACAAGCTCACCCACTTCCCGGAATTCGCGGCGCGGCACCCCGCTTTTGCGACCCTTGCGCCGACGCAGACGACGCGACTCAGGCCGTGCGGCGCGCTGACGCCGGTCGTGCTGGTCGCCGACCTGCCGGGGCGGCCCAACCGGCGCAGCGCCGTGCTGTGGCTGGACTACGGCGAATTTCTCGTGCTCGATCCCGGCGATGCTCAGGGCAAGACCGAGACCCAGGCGCTCGACAACCAGGCGGCGGCGGATCTCGCGCCGGACGAGGAACCGCTCGCCGGAACCTTGCTCCTCGCGTCGCATCACGGCGCGGCCACCGCCCGCAGCAACAGCCAGAATTGGATCGCAAATGTGAAGCCGAGTCTCGTTCTGGTCAGCGCGGGCGATCCGCGCAGCTATGGCCATCCGCGTTGCGCGGTGGTGGAACGCTATCTCGCCGCGATCCCCAAGGAAGCCGCGAAGCATTATCTCGCTTGCCCCGAAAGCAAGCGCGACTGGAACCATACGATCGCGACCACCGGCAATATTTTTTCGACCCATGATTGCGGCGATCTGGTCGTGACCTATACGCCGAGCGACGATCCGCCGGTCGCTCTCAAATTCGACGGGAGCTGCGATGTGCCGACCGAGACCGGACGCCCGGCGATCCCCACGGTGTCCGGTTCGTAAAAAAATCCTGAGGTCCGTTGCGTAAGGGATTGTGCGTAAGGGATTTTGCCCAATCGGCAGGGCTGGGTCCGGCCCCTTTCAATCGGGCGGCAAACTCGCTATTTCTGAGGACAGGCGCGCGATCGATTGCGGCCCGAAGGCAAGCAGATGCAAAAGAAATGGTCGCCCGATAGCTGGCGCAGCATGCCCATCCGGCAAGTGCCGGACTATCCGGAACCGCGCGCGCTCGACGCCGTGACCGCGACCCTGCGCAACTATCCGCCGCTGGTGTTCGCCGGCGAGGCGCGTAGCCTCAAGGCCAGCCTTGCCAAGGTGGTCGAGGGCAAGGCTTTCCTGCTGCAAGGGGGCGATTGCGCCGAAAGCTTCGCCGAGTTTCACCCCAACAATATCCGCGACACCTTCCAGGTGTTCCTGCAGATGGCGGTGGTGCTGACCTTCGGGGCGGCCTGCCCGGTGGTCAAGGTCGCGCGCATGGCGGGGCAATTTGCCAAGCCCCGCACCGCCGATACCGAGACCCAGAACGGCGTCACTCTGCCGTCCTATCGCGGCGACATCATCAACGGCATGGAGTTCGCGGCCGAGGCGCGGCGCGCCGATCCGCAACGCATGATCCAGGCGTTCAGCCAATCGGCCGCGACGCTTAATCTGCTGCGCGCCTTCGCCCAGGGCGGCTATGCCGATTTGCATCGCGTCCATAGCTGGACCAAGGGCTTCATCGCCGACAGCCCGGCCAACCAGCGCTACGAGGCGCTGGCCGACCGGCTGACCGAGACGCTCGATTTCATGGCGGCATGCGGCTTGACCTCGGAGACGACGCCGCAATTGCGCGAGACCGAGCTGTTCACCTCGCATGAGGCGCTGCTGCTGGAATACGAGCAGGCGCTGACGCGGGTCGATTCGACCACCGGCGATTGGTACGACGTCTCGGCGCATATGCTGTGGATCGGCGACCGCACGCGCCAGCCCGAGGGCGCGCATGTCGAGTTCCTGCGCGGGGTCAAGAATCCGCTCGGCCTCAAATGCGGCCCGTCGCTCGATCCGTCGGACCTCTTGAAGCTGATCGACGCGCTCAACCCCGAGAACGAGGCGGGGCGGCTGGTGCTGATCGCGCGCATGGGCGCCGACAAGGTCGAGACCAAGCTGGCGCCGCTGATCCGCGCGGTCGCGCGCGAGGGCCGCAAGGTGCTGTGGTGCTCCGACCCGATGCACGGCAACACGATCACCTCGGCGACCGGCTACAAGACCCGCGTTGTCGATGCGATCCTGCGCGAGGTCAAAGGCTTCTTCGACGTGCACGAGGCCGAAGGCAGCTATGCCGGCGGCGTCCATTTCGAGATGACCGGCCAGAACGTCACCGAATGCGTCGGCGGCGCCTCGGCGGTGACCGAGACCTCGCTCGGCGACCGCTATCACACGCATTGCGATCCGCGCCTCAACGCCAGCCAGGCGCTCGAGCTGGCGTTCCTCATCGCCGAGGAGCTGAAGAAGAAGCGCATGGCGGCGCCGAAGCTGCGCGCCGCCGCGGCCGGGATGTGACTTTCGCGGCAGCGCGCCGCATCCTTAGCCGGTCTTTCGGAAGACTTCCCTGACAGGCTTGATCACGCCGGTATCCCTCGCCGTGTAGCCGGGCAATTCCGAAATCGCGGCATGGAATTCCGGGCTACGCAGGACCGAGAGGACGCGCTTCATCGGCTCGGTCTCGAGAAAGGATTTGAGGCAGACGAAGACGTAGTCCTCGGTGACGAGCCGGACGAAATCGAGATCGAATTGCCGCGCGGCGGCTTCGACGCCGAAGGCCGCATCGGCCATGTCGCTGGCGACATAGGCTGCGACGGCAGCGTGGGTGAACTCGATCTGGGCGTAACCGTTGATGCGCGCGCCGTCGATTCCGTGCTGCGCCAGAAGTTGCTCGAGCAGCAGGCGGGTGCCGGAATCCGGATCGCGATTGACGAAGCGCAGCGCCGGATCGAGCAGACGCTCGAGCGAATGGATATGACGCGGATTGCCGCGCTTGACCATCAGGCCCATCTCGCGCGTGACGAACCCGATCACGCGATGAAGGCCCGGCGTCAGCCAGCCTTTGAACTCGGCGAGGCTGCGCCGCCGCAGCTCGCCTTGCGGCAGATGCAGGCCTGCAAGGTCGCAGCCGTTATGCGCGAGCGATACCAGCGACGTTTGGTTGGCGACATAGCGGAGATCGACGGTGATGCCGGCCTCGCGGCCCAGCAGCTCGCGCAGCTTGGCTACCGCGAAGCCGTGGCTTGCATGAACGCGGATGATCGAGGGCGCGTGCGGCAGGAACTGGTTGATTTCGGTTTCCAGCTCTTGCGAGAGATTCTCGAGCTGTACTTTCAGCCGCGCGCGCAAACGCTGCCCGGCCCAGACCAGCTTGTCGCCGAACGGCGTCAGATTGGTTCCGTGCCCTTGCCGCCGATCGACCAGCGGCACGCCGAAAAAGCCCGACCATTTTTCGATCAGGTTCCAAGCGTGGCGATAGGACAAATGCGATTGCTCGGCGGCGCGGCTGATTTTCCCCGTCGCGCGAATCTCGTTCAGGAAGTCGAGCATGACGAGCATGGATTGTGCGTCGCCGTCTTTCCGGAATCGCCAGACCGGCTCGATGTCGATGCGGATCAATCCGACCTCCGCCACGCTGCTAAATAGGCAATTCGGTGCATATATTTATGCGCACGCATAGGCAGAACGTATCATATTTCTATATCAGAATTATTGACCCATATGGATATCTAAGATTCACGGCGTCGGCAACGCCGGGAGCATATGTATTTTATTTCATATATGGTGAATTAGGATGGCTTTCGATCTCGTCGTGGGCCGGCAAGATCTGCTGATCGACGGAAAGCGCGTTCCCGCCGCATCCGGCCGTTATTTCGAGACCGTCGATCCGGCCACCGAGCAGAGCATCGCCTTGGTTGCCGAGGCGGACGCGGCCGATATCGATGCGGCCGTGCGCGCTGCTCGCGCGGCGTTCGAGGGCAAATGGGGGCGCATGCGCGCGGCCGAGCGCGGACAGCTCTTGCTGAAATTTGCCGAACTCATCCGGCAGGCCGAGGACGAGGTGGTCACGCTGGAGAGCCTCGATGCCGGCAAGCCGGTTGCGACGATCCGGCGCCAGGATTTGCCGGCGGTGCTCGATACCTTGACCTATTACGCCGGCATGGCCGACAAGATTAACGGCCAGGTCATACCGACCCGCGCTGATGCCTTGACCTATACCGTCCGCGAACCGCTCGGCGTGGTCGGCGCGATCGTGCCGTGGAATTTTCCGCTGATGATCGGCATGTGGAAGATCGCGCCGGCGCTGGCTTGCGGCTGCACCGTCATCTTGAAGCCGGCCGAGATCACACCGCTGACCGCGCTGCGGCTCGGCGAATTGGCGCTCGAAGCCGGGTTTCCCGCTGGGGTTCTCAATGTCGTGCCGGGCTTCGGCAAGACCGCCGGCGCGGCGCTGGCGGAGCACCCCGATGTGGACAAGGTGACATTCACCGGATCGCCAGGCGTCGGGCGTGAGATTCTGCGCGCCGCGGCTGGCAATCTGAAGCGCGTCACGCTGGAGCTCGGCGGCAAATCCGCCAACATCGTTTTCCCCGATGCCGATCTCGACGCGGCGGCGCGGGCTGCCGCCTCGGGCATCTTTTTCAATAGTGGTCAGGTGTGCTCGGCCGGCTCGCGCATCCTGGTTCATGCGGCCGTCTACGACGAAATGGTCGAGCGGCTGGTGGCGCGGGCGACGGCGATCCGTCTCGGCGACCCGCGCGATCCGGCCACCGGGATGGGCCCGGTCGTGTCCGCGGTCCAGTTGAAGCGCGTGCTCGACTACATCGATATCGGCCGGCGCGAAGGCGCCGCGATCGTGACCGGCGGCACCCGCCTCGGCGAGGCGGGATATTTCGTGCGCCCGACCGTGTTCGCGGGCGTCGAGCACGACATGCGCATCTCGCAGGAAGAAATTTTTGGGCCGGTCGCCGCGGTCGTCAAATTCACGGACGAGGCGGACGCGCTGAGGATCGCCAACGGCACGCGCTACAGCCTCGCGGCCGGCGTGTGGAGCAACGATATCGCGCGCATGCATCGCTTTGTCCGAAAGCTGCGGGCCGGGACGGTGTGGGTCAATACCTTCGGTCCGACGGATGTGCGGCTGCCCTGGGGCGGCTCGCGCGATTCCGGCTTTGGACGCGAGCATGGCGACGCGGCGATCGAGAATTTCACCGAGCCCAAAACGGTCTGGATCAACACCGGCCTCTGACGGCAAAAGACCCACGGTGCCGCGCGCGTCCCCAAGCGCGACGAAAGGAGCCGCACCAATTCCGCCGGCGCGACCGCGCTTGGCTAAGGTCCTCTTTATAATCGCCGGCGTGCATAGACGAGCGTCATCGCCCCCGAGCCGATGGCTCGAAACAAAAGAGGCTGCCGCGATCGGCAGCCTCGAATTTGT
>DATLUE010000034.1:0-6045 GCA_035533255.1 Allostellaceae bacterium
TGGGGCGTGTTATAGGCGCAGAATTATCGACCGAACAAGGAACGGTTCCGCTCGTCTGTCTTCTGTGTTAAGGAGCGGCGATGCCAACGCAAAACCGCTTGCTCGACGATCTCGCCCGCGTTGCCACCGGCGCGCTCGGCGCGTTCGGCGGCATGCGCGGCGAAGTCGAGACCCGCTTCCGCGAGCAGTTCGAGCGCATCCTCGGCCGGATGAACCTGGTCACCCGCGAGGAATTCGAGGCCGTGCGGACGATGGCGGCCAAGGCGCGGGCCGCGCAGGAAGCGCTGGAGCAGCGGGTCGCGGCGCTCGAGGCACGGCTCGGCATCGCCGCTGCCGCCAAAACCCCGGCCGCACGCTCCCGGGCGCCGCGCCGCCGCCCGGTCGCTCCGCAGCCCAAGCGGCGCTAGCGCCACGCTTTTATCCCACGGGAATTTCGGCTCGGCGCGAGTTCGTCCTTGCGCGCGAGTCTGGTCTTTGGCAGCTTATCCCTGGTGGGCTCGATGGGTACCACCTACAATAGGTGGGCCGGATTGCCCAGGAGTGAGCGGATGACCGCCTTGTCGCTCGAGACCAAGGCCGCCTCAGCCAACCCGATCGATCTCGTCGAGGAGATCGTGCAAGCCAATGAGTGGCCGCATGATCGCGCATGCGACGAAGAGATGATGGTCGAAATCTCGGGGCGCTGGTGCGATTACCGGCTATTGTTCGTCTGGCAGCGCGAAATGAGCGCGCTGCATTATTCCTGCGGCTTCGAGATGAAAGTGCCGCGGGGGCGGCGCGGCCCGATCTATGAGCTGCTGGCCGCGGTCAACGAGCGCTTATGGCTCGGGCATTTCGATCTCGCCGATGGCGATGAATCGCCGTCTTTCCGCCAGGGCGTGCTGCTGCGCGGCGTGTTCGGCGCCAGCGTCGAGCAGATCGAGGACTTGGTCGACATCTCGATCAGCGAGTGCGAGCGCTTCTTTCCCGCGTTCCAGCTCGTCGTGTGGGGCGGCAAGAGCGCGAAGGAAGCGATCGCGGCGGCGATGATCGATCCGGTCGGCGAGGCGTGACCGGCAAACCGGCGGGGCCGGCGCGGGGCATTCTGCTGGTCGGCTGCGGCAAGATGGGCGGCGCGCTGCTGGCCGGGTGGAAGCGGCGGCGCCTTACGCAGCCGCTCGCGGTGGTCGAGCCGCAGCCGGTCGCGCTGCCGCCCGGGGTGAAGCGCTACGCCGCGCCCGATGGCTTGCCCAGGCGCTATGCGCCGGCGGCGGTGGTGCTGGCGGTCAAGCCGCAATCCCTGGCCGCTACGCTGCCCGCCTATCAGCGCTTGGCCGACGGCAACACGGTGTTCCTCTCGATCGCCGCCGGCAAGACGCTGCGGTTCTTCGCGCGGGCGCTGGGCGAGGACGCGGCGCTGGTGCGCGCGATGCCGAACACGCCGGCCGCGATCGGCCGCGGCATTGCCGTCGCTTGCGCCAATGACCGTGTCACGGCAGCGCAACGCGCGCTGTGCTTCAAGCTGTTGGGTGCGGTCGGCGAGGTGGCCTGGGTCGAAGACGAGGCGCTGCTCGATCCGGTGACGGCGGTCTCGGGCAGCGGTCCGGCCTATGTATTCCTGCTGATCGAATGTCTCGCCGAGGCCGGGATCGCGGCCGGGCTGCCGGGCGACCTCGCGATGACCTTGGCGCGCGCGACGGTCGCCGGCTCCGGCGAGCTGGCGCGGCGCTCGTCGGAAGATGCAGCACAGCTTCGCCGCAACGTCACCTCGCCCGGCGGCACCACCGAGGCGGCGCTGAAGGTGCTGATGGGGGACGGCGGCCTGGCGACGCTGATGCGCCGCGCGATCGCCGCCGCGACCGCCCGCTCGCGCGCGCTCGCCGACTGACGCTGCCGCTGCGCGCGGCAATTGCAGCCTTGCCTGCGCCTCTCTATCTTGAAGGCAGGAGAGGAAGCGCATGCCGGCAAGAAAGCGGCCCAAACAGCCGTCCGGAGACCCGAAGCAACGCCTGATCGCGGCGGCGCTGACGCTTGCCGCCGCGCAAGGGTGGCGGCGCATCGGCATGGCCGAGATCGCGTCCGCCGCCGGTGTGTCGCTCACAGAGGCCTACGGGCTGGTCCGGTCCAAGCCCGGCATCCTCGCGGCGTTGCGCCGCCAGACCGACGAGACGATGCTTGCCGGCGGCGCGGTTTCCGGCGATTCGCCGCGCGACCGGCTGTTCGATGCGCTGATGCGGCGGTTCGAGGCGCTGCAACCCTATCGGACCGGGCTGCGCGCGGTATTGCGCGACAGCGTCGGCGATCCGGCGATGGTGGGTTTTCTTCCCGGCTTGCTGCGCTCGATGTCCTGGACCCTGACGGTCGCCGGGCTGCCGGCTTCGGGCTGCCGCGGCCAGCTTGCCCGGCGCCTGGTTGGGGCGCTCTATGTCTCTCTTTTGCCGACCTTTTTTCGGGACGAGGGGCGCGATCTCGGGTCGACGATGGCCGCGCTCGACCGGCGCTTGCGGCAGGTGGAATCGCTGCTGTCGGCCCTCGGGCCATTCCTCGGGGCCGACCGCGCGCGCTCCTAGCCCGTTGTGCGTTGCGAAATTCTTGGGCATTCGCCCTTGACCAGCGAAGTTACTGCTGCCATATTGATCATTGTGCAGTGCAGCATCACCCGATGCGGCGGCACTCACCAGACGATACTGTTCAAAGGATGGCGACGATGATCAACGGCAAGCAGTCTTTTCTCGATTACGACATGACCAAAGCGTTTTCCGCTTTCAGCTTTCCCGGCTTCAATGTCGAGGCGGTAATGGCCAGCCAGCGCAAGAACGTCGAAGCGTTGACCCAGGCCAACCAGCTCGCGATCGAGGGCATGCAGGCTTTCGCCCGCCGCCAGGTCGAGCTCGCTCGCGAAGCGTTCGAGCATGCGCCAGCCTTCTTCCAGGAATTGAGCCAGCCGACCGCGCCGCAAGAGCGGATGGCCAAGAATGCCGAGATCGCCAAGGTGACCTTCGAGAAGAATCTCGCCACCGCGCGCGAGTTGGGCGAGCTCGTCAGCAAGGCCAATGCCGAGGCGTTCGGCGTGATCACCAAGCGCGTCACCGAAAGCCTCGATGAAATGCGCGAGGTCGCGGCGAAGGCCGCCTAACCGACCCTCGAGCCTTCCACCGGCTAAGCGCCGGTGTCATACGATCACGACCATCCCATCGGATGCCGTTTCGTGCGCGAGCACGGAACGGCTTTCGAGTAAAAGCTGTTGACTGCCGCGACCGCGCTATTGCGGCCGCTCTCGGCACCGCCATTCGCCCATGATCGATTTTGCTTTATCGGCCGCGCAGGGCCGCGCGTTGCTGTTGTAGAAAGCGTCGCACCGCCGGCTCCGATTCCAAGCCGATCGCCCGCTCATAAGCCTGGTCGGCGGCTGCGACCGCGCCGCTGCGTGCCAACAATCCCGCGCGCGCCGCCCAATAGGGCTGGTACTCCGCGAGGCGTGGCTCCGCCAGCAACCGATCGAGCACGGCCAGACCCGCAGCGACGCCCTGGGTTTCGGCAAGCGCGATCGCGCGATTGATCGCGACCACCGGCGATTGCGTCAGCGCGTATAGCGCGTCGTAAAGCAGCGCGATCGCCGGCCAGTCGGTGCCGCCGCTCACACGCCGCGCCGCATGAACCGATTGCACGGCTGCCTCGAGTTGATAGCGGCCGATCCGGCCGAGCGCACCGGCGCGTCGCAAAAGCGTCTCGGCCTCGTCGATCGACCGCCCATCCCATCGCGCGGGACTTTGCTCGCCAAGGGGCACGTAGCCGCCCTCGGCATCGCGCCGCGCGCCGCGCCGCGCCTCGGCATGAAGCATCAGCGCCAAGAGGCCGAGCGCTTCGGGCTCGTCGGGCAGCAGCCTTGCGACCAGCCGGCCGAGCCAGATGCCTTCCGCGGCGAGATTGCGCCGCCGCGCTTCGGTGCCGGCGGGATCGGACCAGCCCTCGGCAAAAGCCGCATAGATCGAATCGAGCACGGCCGCGAGCCGCGCGCGCAAATCCTCGGCTTCGGGGATGCGGAAGGGAATGCCGGCATGGCGGATCTTCTGCTTGGCGCGCACCAGCCGCTGACTCATGGTCGCAGGCGCCACCAGGAAGGCCGAGCCGATGGCGGCGGCGTCGAAGCCGAGAGTGGTCTGCAGGATCAGCGGCGCGCGCGCCGCGAGCTCGATCGCCGGATGCGCGCAGGCAAACATCAGCCGCAGGCGATCGTCGGGGATCGCGGCGGCGTCGGCCGCCGCGGCTTCCAGCTCTGCGGCCACCAGCCGCACATGATCGGCGCCCGCGTCGCGGCTGCGCCGTCGCCGCGCGGCATCGACCAGCCGGCGGCGCCCCGCGGTGATCAGCCACGCCTCGGGATTGTCCGGCACGCCATGCGCCGGCCAATCGGCCAGCGCCGCGGCAAAAGCGTCGGCCAGCGCGTCCTCGGCGGCCGCGACATCGCGGGTCCGCGCCGCGAGAAAGGCGACGAGCTTGCCATAGCTGCGCCGGGCGACTGCTTCGGCGGTGGCGGCGGCATTCTCGTCGTCTCGTCTCATGGCGGTCAGGCGATCGCTGCGCTCTTACATCGCGCGCCGTTACATTGCGCGCAGCGGCCGAACCTCGATCGCGCCGTGCTGGGCGCCCGGGCAACGCGCCGCCCAGGACAGAGCGGCGTCGAGATCGGCGACGTCGATGATGTAATAGCCGGCGAGCTGCTCCTTGGTCTCGGCATAGGGCCCGTTGAGCACTTGGGTCTTGCCGTCGGCAACGCGCACGACCGTCCCGGTGCTCGAATGCTCGAGCGCGTCGCCGGCGACGATCACGCCGGCCTGCTTCATCGCCTCGGTATAGGCGAGATAGGCGCCCATCATCTGCTCGAAATCGGCCTTGCGCGCCTTCGCCATCGCGGCCTCGTTGCCATAGATCATCAGCATGTATTTCATCGCGGCTCTCCTCGGTTGATCGGCCGGCATGATGCCTGCCAATCCGATGACGCGCGAGCCCCGCCGATTTCGACGCGCCGCCCGAAATAATTTTAGCCCAAGCAAGCCGGCGGCCGGATGGTTGCCGGGCCGTTAACCATTTTTTAGAGCCTCTGGATAAAGCTGGATGCGATGGATACTTGGCGCGTCGAGCCCCTCTCCGACCGTCGCAGCGGCCTCCCGGCCGAGATTGCGCGGTTCGGCGCCGCCGGCCTCTCGCTTCGCCTGACCTCGCTCCGGCAAAAATTGGAACGCGATTTTCCGTTGACGCTCGCGCTCGATATCACCGACCGCGAGGCGGTGGACGGGCTCGCGCCCGATCTCACCGCCGCGATCCACGCGATCCTCCAGGAAGCCGCGCACCATGCCGCCAGCCATGCCGGGGCCGCGCTGGTGCGGCTCGGCGTGCTCGTCAGCGGCGGCACGGTGATGCTGCGCATCGAGGATGATGGCGCGGGCTTCGCTTTCAAAGGCACCTACAATCTCGCCGAGCTGATCGCCTTCGGCGTCGGGCCGCAGGAATTGGCGCAGCAGGTCGCCGCTTGCAGCGGCCGCATGAGGCTCGACTGCCACGGCAATGGCAGCCGCATCGAGATCGCGCTGCCGCGCGACGGCGCCGTCGGCCGCGCCGCCGCGCCAATACCCGTGCCCGCGCTCGCAGCGACGGGTTAAATCTCGATCACGCCGGCAGATGCAGGCGCACGCGCAGCCCGCCCTGCGGCGAATCCTCCAGCGTCACATCGCCGCCTTGGCCGCGCGCCAGATCGCGCGCGATGGTGAGGCCGAGACCCAGCCCGCCGGTATTCGGGTTGCGCGCCGCGTCGAGCCGGTAGAACGGCCGGAACACGCTCTCGCGCTGTCCGTCGGGAATGCCCGGCCCGTCATCGTCGACGATCATGTCGAAGCCGTCGCGCGCGACGATCCCGGTGACCCACACATGCTGGCCGTAGCGGCGCGCATTGCCGATCAAATTGCCGAGGCAGCGCCGTGTCGCATCCGCCCGCAGCGGCAAGACATGCCGCTCCGGCAGCGCCGCGAAAATCGGCGGGCCGTCGCGCTGCAGCGACGAGATGAGCTG
>DATLUE010000035.1:0-2967 GCA_035533255.1 Allostellaceae bacterium
TACCCCATGCTCACGCCCGAGCGCGAGCGTGAAATCGCGACCGCCTGGCATGACCGCGACGATCGCGTCGCGCTCGACGAGCTGGTCGGGAGCCATTTGCGCTTGGTCGTCAAGATCGCGCGCGGCTTTGCCGGCTATGGCCTGCCGCTCGCGGACCTGGTCGCCGAGGGCAATATGGGCCTGATGCAGGCGGCCGAGAAATTCGAGCCCGAGCGCGGCTTTCGCTTCGCGACCTATGCGATGTGGTGGATCCGCGCCGCGATCCAGGAATATATCCTCCATTCCTGGTCGCTGGTGAAGATCGGCACCACCGCCGCGCAGAAAAAGCTGTTTTTCAACCTGCGGCGGCTCAAGGCGCGGCTCCAGGAATTCGAGCAGGGCGATCTGGCGCCGGAATCGGTCACGGCGATCGCCAAGGATCTCGACGTTTCCGAAGCCGAAGTGGTCGAGATGAATCGCCGCCTCGGCGGCGTCGACAATTCGCTCAACGCGATGCTCGGCGGCGACGCCGACAGCGAGTGGCTGGAGATGCTGCCCGACGAGCGGCCGACCCAGGAGACCGTGGTCGGCGATCTCGAGGAGGGGCGCCGCCGGCGCACGCTGCTCGGTGCGGCGCTGAAGAAGCTCAATCCGCGCGAGCGCGAGATCGTCGTGGAGCGCCGCTTGAAGGACGAGCCGGCGACGCTCGAAGAGCTCTCGCATCGCTATGCGGTGTCGCGCGAGCGCATCCGCCAGATCGAGGTGCGCGCGGTCGAGAAGCTGCAAAAGGCGGTCGCCGCCAATTCCTCGCGGCCGGTCGAGCGGATCGCCGCTTAACCTTCAAGCAATTTACGCGCTACTGCGACCCGAATCATTTAGGCCCCAGCAAGATTGCTGGGGCCTAATCGTGGCGTCATCGGCCGCTATCTAGTCGCCTCTGATCGAGATATCGAACGCGTCCGGAGGGAAGCCGTATTTTTTCGCGAGTCCCTGCTTCGCCTCGGCGAAGGTCAGAGCTCTCATCGACTCGCTCACGGCCGAGACGGCAGAACTCTCCGGAGCGGAGGTCAGCGGTTCGGACCACAGCGCTTTTTCTCCGAAGCCGTCGCCAACGCCTCGAGCGCCCCGGCCATCTTCATGGAATGGCGCGAGCCAGCTCGGAAGATGAGCCATGCCCGCTTTACTCTGAGCGGCGTAGTTGGCTTCGAACGCATCGAGGAGAACTTTTTGCTCGAACATGCTGATGGTTTGATCGTCCCCGTCGAGTTCGGTCGGTGCGACTATCACGACTCGATCACTTTCAGAGAGGCCACGCCAGGTTCCATCCGGCCTGCGGTCGAAGGAGATGCGGCCTCCCTCGCTCCTCTTAATAACACAACGAAAGGGCTTGGCCCTATCGACGACCTGGACACGCTGTCCTTTGGCCACTCCTTGCATGACGATGGTCTCGATATCCCCGTATCGGCGCCGAAGGCTGCCGTGAACGACGGCGAGGACGTCATCCGCTTTAATGTCTTTCATTTCAGAAGCTCCCTTAGTTAAGACAAGAGTACCTTAAGGGCACTTTCGAAAATAGTCAAGGAACTTATAGGAATGTTTTATCGTAAGCGATGGATTCTGGCTTATAGCCTACGCTAGCAACGAGGCGCCCAGCGCGAGCGTCTAGTCTATGCCAACCACCACGCGCCGAGCGCGAGGGTGGCGAGCGTCAGCGGCGCGCCGATGCGGAAATAGGTCCCGAAGCCGATGGTGACCGCCCGTCGGCGCGCCTGCTCCACCACGATCAAATTCGCGACCGAGCCCAAGATGGTGAAATTGCCGGCGAAGGTCGAGGCCATCGCCAGCACCAGCCAGGCGCGGCCGGGATCGGCGACGCCGCGTAGGAACGGCGCCAGCGCCAGCACCGCCGGCACGTTGCTGACGAGGTTCGAGAGGACGGCGGCAACCAGCGTCAGGACCGGCACCCGCCCCAGACCGGCATTCGCGACCGCCGCGCGCACCGCCGGCGTCACCAGGGCTTTCTCCGCGCCGGCCAGCACGATGAACAACCCCACGAACAGCAGCAGCAGCGGCCAGTCGATCTCGCGATAGATGCGCTCGGGCTTGATCGGATGCAGCAGCAGCAACGCGCCGAGCACGATCGCGACCTTGGCCGGGGCGATGCCGAGAAAGAATCCGACGATCGCCAGCGCGGTCGCGATCATCGCGGTTGCCAGCAGCGCCCGGTTGATCCGCGGATGCAACGCAAATTCCTGCCGCTCGGCCCGGCGGAAGAATTCGCCGGGATAGGCGGCGGCGATGAATCCGAAGGCGAGGACCAGCCCGAGCGCCGCCACCGGCGTCAGCGCGGCAGCGAAGGTCCCATAAGGGAGATGCGAGAAGCTGCCGATCATCATGTTCTGCGGATTGCCGGTCAGCGTCGCGACGCTGCCGATATTCGAGGCCATCGCCAGCGCCAGCAGATAAGGCACCGGCTTGCGGCCGAGACGCTTGGCGGTCTCGATGACCAGCGGCGTCAGCATCAGGCAGACCGCATCGTTGACGAGAAACGCCGACAACACGCCGACGATCGCGATGATCCCGGCCAGCAGCAGCAGCGGCGCGCGCGCGTGATTGGCGGCGAGCCCGGTTACCAGGCCGAAGAATCCCGAAAGCCGCAGATGCGCGACGATGATCATCATGCCAAGGAGCAGGGTGAGGGTGCCGAAATCGATCGCGCGATAGGCCTCGTCCAGCGAGAGGCTGCCGGTCGCGACCATCAGCGCCGCGCCGAGCAGCGCCGCGCCGGCGCGATCGAGCCGGAAGAAGGGCAGCCGGCCGACCGCGACCACCGCGTAGGTTGCGACGAAGATCAGCGCCGGGACCAGCAATTCGGCTCGCCTTTATTGGATCAGACCCCGCCGCACGGCGCGGTCATCGTTTCGCCACGGTCGGGCGCCGGACAGTAGAGCATTGTCCGGCGAAGTGTGCAGCGGTTCGCCGCAGACA
>DATLUE010000036.1:0-33595 GCA_035533255.1 Allostellaceae bacterium
TGTTCGCGACCACGAACACGGTGGGGCTCGGCGACACCACCGGCCTCTATCACGGCACGCAGCAGATCAACCAGGGCCAGATGGACCGCTGGAACATCGTCGCGACGCTCAACTACCTCGAGCACGCCGCCGAAATCCAGATTGTCCTGGCCAAGGTGCCTTATTACGACAACGACGAGGGCCGGCGCATGGTGCAGGCGATGGTCGCCTTGGCCGAACTTACCCGGTCGGGCTTCATCAACGGCGATATTTCGACGGTGATGTCGCCGCGCACGGTCATCACCTGGGCCGAGAACACGCGCATCTTCAACGATCTCGCTTTTGCCTTCCGCGTCACCTTTCTCAACAAATGCGACGAGGTCGAGCGCGCGACCGTCGCCGAATACTATCAGCGCTGCTTCGGTACCGAGCTGAAGGAGACCGGGGTTCGCACCGCCTCGGCCTGAACGGACGCGATGGCCGAAGCCGAATCCCCGACCGAATCCTTCAAGCGCGCGACCGCCGCGACGGTGCGTGCGATCGCCGAGCGCGAGGACGTCACCGTGAGCTATGGCGCCGAGCCGGCGGGCGCCGCCGGCACGCGCTTGCGCCTGCCGCTGCCGGCCCGCGATCTGGGCGACGCCGAGGCCGGCCCGCTGCGCGGCGCCGCTGACGCGCTCGCCTTGAAGCTGCGCTATCACGATGCCGCGCTCCACACCAAGCGCGCGCCCAGCGGCGAAACCGCGCGCGCGATCTTCGAGGGCGTGGAGCAGGCGCGGGTCGAGGCGCTGGGTACGCGGCGCATGGCCGGGGTCGCGGCGAATCTCTCGGCGATGCTCGAGGAGCGCTATCGCCGTCAGGGCTATGAGCACATGACCGAGCGCAACGACACGACGCTGGTCGAGGCCATCCGCCTTCTGGCGCGCGAGGCGCTGAGTGCGCTGCCGCCGCCGCGCGCGGCGCGAAAGGTCGTCGATCTCTGGCGTCCGTTCATCGAGAGCCGGATCGCGCGCGATCTCGCCGAGCTGGGCAAGCTGATCGAGGATCAGGATTCCTACGCAACCGCGACGCGCCAGCTTTTGCAAGATCTCGATATGGATCTCGGCGAGTCCGAAGAGGGCGAGCAGAGCGAAAATTCCGAGGGCGAGAGCGAGAACGCCGAGGACAACGAGGGCGAGAGCGAGGGCGGCGAGGGCAAGGCCTCGGGCTCGGAGGGCTCGCTCGAAGGCGGCGTGCCCGAGCAGGACAAGGAAGGCGACGACGAGGGCGGCGCCGAGGAGATCGCCGGCGAGATGATGCCCGGCACCGGCGACGAGGATCCGGGCCGGCCGGGCCGGCCGGGCATCCTGCCGCGCCGCCGGGGCCTCAACGACGACCCCGCGATCTATCGCGCCTTCACCGCCGAATTCGACGAGGTGGTCGAGGCCGACGCCTTGTGCGATGCCGACGAGCTGACGCGCCTGCGCAGCCTGCTCGACCAGCAGCTCGCCCATCTGCAAAGCATCATCAGCCGGCTCGCCAATCGGCTGCAGCGGCGGCTGCTCGCCAAGCAGGCGCGCGCCTGGGAATTCGATCTCGACGAGGGCATTCTCGATTCCGCGCGGCTCGCCCGCGTCGTCACCAACCCGGCCTATCCGCTGTCCTACAAGCGCGAGAAGGAGACCGAATTCCGCGATACGGTGGTGACCCTGCTGATCGACAATTCGGGCTCGATGCGCGGCCGGCCGATCACGGTTGCGGCGATGAGCGCCGATATCCTGGCCCGGACGCTCGAGCGCTGCGGAGTCAAGGTCGAGATCCTCGGCTTCACCACCCGCGCCTGGAAGGGCGGGCAGGCGCGCGAGCGCTGGATCGCCGCCGGCAAGCCGGCCAATCCCGGGCGGCTCAACGATCTGCGCCACATCATCTACAAGCCGGCGGACGCGCCGTGGCGGCGCGCGCGCAAGAGCCTCGGCCTGATGCTGCGCGAGGGCATCCTCAAAGAGAATATCGACGGCGAGGCGCTGATCTGGGCGCATAGCCGTCTTCTGGCGCGCACCGAGCAACGCCGCATCCTGATGGTCATCTCCGACGGCGCGCCGGTCGACGATTCGACGCTCTCGGTCAATCCCGGCAATTATCTCGAGCGCCATCTGCGCGAGGTGATCGGCGAGATCGAGCGCAACTCTCCGGTGAAGCTGGTCGCGATCGGCATCGGCCACGATGTGACACGTTACTATCGCCGCGCCGTCACGATCGTCGATGCCGAGCAATTGGGCGGCGCGATGCTCGACAAGCTCGCCGAGCTGTTCGAGGAAGACGCCGAGGCGCAGCCGGTCAAGAAGCGCCGGCGCGCCTGATCCCGCTCAATCCCTCGCGGTCATCGCCGGAGACGCTTTGAGCGCTGCCGCGCCGAAAATCA
This sequence comes from Allostellaceae bacterium, assembly GCA_035533255.1. Taxonomy (GTDB): domain Bacteria; phylum Pseudomonadota; class Alphaproteobacteria; order ATCC43930; family CGMCC-115725; genus CAIKMD01. Next base: position 2,381 of record DATLUE010000036.1, read on the forward strand.
GGTCGGCCGCGCGATCTTAATACTGATATCGTTAATTACTATAATAATGACGTTAACTATAGTAATTGTATTGAACAAATCTTAGAATTTCGTATTATTCACAACAATTCGGTCCCCTGTCGGCGCCTTTTACAAACATGCCGATCGAGACCGCGACCTTTGGGAGGTCCCGATGCTTTACCGCTTACGGCGCGCAAGCCGCCATTGGCTCGCCCGTCCCGATTTCGCCCGCATTCTCGCGACCCCGCCGGTACATACGGTGGATGATGGCACCATTATCCTGTCGCAGGTGCAAAAGCGCGACCTGCTGATGTATCTGGTCGCGGCCAAATCCTTTGCCTATCACGCCGGCTTCGGCCGGTTCCATGTGCTCGACGACGGCTCGCTCACGCCCCAGCACCACGCCCTCTTGCGCAAGCATATTCCCGGCATCGTGATCTCGGGCCTGCGGGATATCGCGGCGGGTGCCGGGCCGGCCGGCGGTGTCTTTTGGGAGCGGCTCGCGTCGGTCGTGAAGCTTGCCGAAAGCCAATATGTCATCCAGCTCGACAGCGACACGGTAACCCTCGGGCCGATCGACGACGTGAAGGAATGCATCCGCGCCAACCGGTCCTTCGCTTTGATGGCGGGACGCACGGCCGGCATCCGTCCGCTCGCCGAATCCTCGGCGGTCGCGCGCCGGAGCACGAGCAGCCACATCCAGATCGCGGCCGAGCAGCGCCTCGACCAGCTCGATCCCGCGATCGGCACGCGCTATGCCACGGCGACCGCGGCCTTTGCCGGCTTCGCGCCGAGCCGCGAGCGTGCGGCACGGATGGCGCGCTTCTCGCGCGCGATGGAGCAGATTTTAGGTACGCGCTGGACCGAATGGGGCAGCGACCAGGTCGGCTCCAATTTCCTCATCGGCAACGATCCGGACGCGATCCTGCTGCCCTATCTGCGCTACCGGAATTTCGGCGGCGACGACCTCACCGCCGACTGCGCCTTCGTCCATTTTTTTGGGACCTACCGCTACGATCGGGGAATCTACCGCCGGATCGCGCGCGAGACCGCCGCGCGGATCAACGGGCGCGCGCCGCGGGCGGTGGCTTGGCCGCAGCACGGCTTTGCGTCGAGCGCCGCCGAATAAGGATAGGATCGAGCTGCCGCCCGGCACCGCCGAGCGGATCGTGGGCGGTTCAATGCAGCGGCGAGTCGCCGGTCATGCTGTCGCCGCTATTGGCGGTGCGGGCGAGCACATCGCTGAGATCGCGCCAGCCATAGGCGATCGCCTCGACCGGCTGGCCGCCGACCGGAATCTTACGATGCATGATCTGCTGGCCGCCCAGGCGCTCGTAGAAGAAGCGTCCGGGGTTGGCGCGCACCACCCAGACGAGGGCGGTTGCGTGTCCGGTATTCACGAGGCGCTGGAACAGTGCCAGCAACAGGCCGCGGCCGATGCCGCCGCCTTGGCGATCGGGCGAGACGTAGAGCGTGTAAATTTCGCCGGCGAAACGGATCGTGCTGTCGCGCTGGGTGCCGCAATTGCCAAAGCCGATGATCGTGCCGGCGCTCTGTGCCACCACGACATCTTCGGGGCGGTGACGCAGGAAACTGGCCCATGAGCCGGTCTGGCGCCGCTCGGACATATTGAGCAGCACGCGGTCGGGTAGCATGCCGGCATAGGTCGAGCGCCACGTCTCGACCTCGATCCGGGCAATCGCCTTCGCATCTTCCAACCGTGCCGGCCGCACCGCGCCCATCGGCGTCTCCCCGCCGTTAACCAAAGCATCATAGACCGCCCGCGCGCGCTGGCGAGGATTTTTTGTCTTATGTGTGGCGAAATTTCGCAACCGTGCGCGTTGCGTCGACAAAATCGCAAATATGCCGCGCATCGCCGATGTTCTTCGCCGCGGCGCTTGCGCCGTTGCGATCCTCGGTTCGCAGTCGCGCTTGGCAGAATGCGTCGGGTTTGGTTATGTTGCCCTATGCGATGCCTTCCTTTCCTCGCCGTGACGCTGCTCGTGGCGCAAGCTGTTCCGGCGCTTGACGCCAGCGCGGCAACCCGGCCACCCGCGCCGGCCGAAACCGCCGTGCCCAAATCCCTGGGCGGCGCCAAGAATTGGAGCGCCTACAGCGCCGGCAGCGGCAAAGCCCTGGTGTGCTATCTGGTCGGCAAGCCGGCGAAGACCTTGCCCCAGCATGTCATCCGCGGCCGGGTCGATGCGCATGTCACGCACCGCCCTGGGGAGAATGCGGTCAATGTCGTCAATTTCGAGCTCGGCTATGCCGCCAAGGCGGGCTCCAGCGCTGCGCTGACGATCGACGGCAAGAAATTCGCGCTCTTCACCGCCAAAGAGGGGGCTTGGGCGAGCGACGCCGCGACCGACAAGGCGATAACGATCGCGTTGTCCAAGGGCAAGGAAGCGGTGCTGCGAGCGGTCTCCGAGCACAACAATGCCTCGACCGACACCTATTCGCTCGACGGCTTTGGCCAGACGCTGGCGCTGATCGACAAAGCCTGCAACGTCAGGCGATGAGCCCGGACGCCAAGAAAAATCTCGTCGGCCTGTCGCGCGACGAGCTCGCTGCCGAGATGGCGTCGCTGGGCGCGGCGCCGTTCCGCGCGCGCCAGCTCTGGCATTGGATCTATCACCGCGGCGCGACCGATTTCGCGGTCATGACCACGCTGGCAAAGGATTTTCGCAGCGCGCTCGCCGAGCATTATGCGATCGCGCGCCCGGTCGAATCGCGGGCCCAGCTTTCCGACGACGGCACCCGCAAATGGCTGCTGCGCTTTGCCGACGGGCAAGAAGCCGAATGCGTGCACATCCCCGAGGAGGATCGCGGCACGCTGTGCGTTTCCAGCCAGGTCGGCTGCACCCTCACTTGCAAATTCTGCCACACCGGCACGCAGCGCCTGGTGCGCAACCTCGATGCGGCCGAGATCGTCGGCCAGGTGATGCTGGCGCGCGACGCACTCGGCGAATGGCCGTCGCCGCATGACGACCGCCAGCTTACCAACATCGTCCTGATGGGCATGGGCGAGCCGCTCTACAATTACGACAACGTCGCCACGGCCGTCAAAATCATGATGGATGGCGAGGGCCTGTCGGTCTCGAAGCGCAAGATCACGCTGTCGACCGCCGGGGTGGTGCCGATGATCGAGCGTTGCGGCGCCGAGCTCGGCGTCAATCTCGCGATCTCGCTCCACGCGGTGACCGACGCCCTGCGCGACGTGCTGGTGCCGATCAACAAGAAATATCCGGTCGCCGAATTGATGGCGGCGTGCCGCGCCTATCCCGGCCTCAGCAACGCGCGGCGGATCACTTTCGAGTATGTGATGCTGAAAGACGTCAACGATTCGCCGGACGAGGCGCGCGCCTTGGTGGCACTGCTCGAAGGCATCCCGGCCAAGGTCAACCTCATCCCGTTCAATGCCTGGCCGGGCGCGCCGTTCGAATGCTCGAGCGCGGCGGCGATCGCCGCCTTCGGCGACATCGTCAACGCGGCAGGCTATGCCTCGCCGGTCAGGACGCCGCGCGGGCGCGACATCCTCGCCGCTTGCGGCCAGCTCAAATCCGACAGCGTGCGGCTGAAGAAAAGCGAGCGCGACAAGGTGACGGCCTAATATAGGCCGTCATCCCCGCGCAAGCGGGGACCCCGGGTTACATCCGAAATTTGGCCCTGGATTCCCGCTTTCGCGAGGATGACGAAATGTTTGAAGCCGAGAGGTATTAAATGCCAAAAACCATTCGCCGGATCGTCACCGGCCACGATGCGCGCGGCAAGGCGGTGGTGATCTCGGACGGGCCGTCGCCCTTCATCCACGTCAATCCGCTCGATCCCGACAACTCCTCGACCGATCTTTGGCGCACCGGCGCGACGCCGGCGCCGATCGCCGCGATGCCGGCCGAGCCGACCCTGGGGCCGCGCCGGCAATTGCCGCAAAAGCGCGGCACCGTCATTCGCATCAATCAGGTGCCGCCGGAATCCGATCGCACCAAGCGCATGACGCCGGAGGATTCGCGCCGGGCTTTCGCCGCACTCGGCAACGAGACCGCCGCCACCTGGGGCAAGGATGGCCGTCATCCGCTGATGCATCGTACCGAGACGATCGATTACGCGATCATTCTCGAGGGCGAGATCACGATGGTGCTCGACGACGAGGATGTGCTGTTGAAGGCCGGCGACGTGGTCGTGCAATGCGGCACCAACCACGCCTGGAGCAACCGCTCGAGCGCGCCCTGCACCATCGCCTTCGTGCTGATCGACGGCGAATTCGAGCCCGATCTCGCCGCCACGCTCGAAAAGTGACGGCGGCTATCCCAGCTTCAAGGATTTCTTGAGCGGCGCCGTCGGCTTCAGGAAGAACACCAGCATGGTGCAGCCCTTGGGCGCGGTCGGCGCGTGGCGGCTGCCCTTGGCGCGGATGACGAAATTGCCGGCGGTGCATTCGCCCTCGTGATCGAGCAGCGAGCCTTCGAGAATAAAGGTCTGCTCGAGATCCTCATGCATATGGGCGGGGATGCCGGCGCTCGGCTCGAGCCGCGTCAGCACCGTCAGCATGTCGGTGGCGGGATCGTGATAGAGCACCTTCATCTTGTTGCCCGGGCCGCTCTCGATCCACGGGATCGAATCGGTGTCGAGAAAACGCGAGGCGAGCGCGCCCGGATTCGAGAAGAAGCCTTCGGCCATGATGCTCTCCCTTTCGGCGGCGAAGCGGCGCTCAGCCTACGCCCGTGGCCGCGCGTGGTCTACCGCTGCGGCCCGGACCTTTGCCGTCAGCGGGCGCGGCGTTACTTCCAGGGCGAAATCCGTTTGGCGATCGGCCATAGCAGCGTGTCGTGCAAATGAAGCATGGCTTCGCTCAGGCGATAATGGCTCTTCAATAGAATCCGCAGCGGGCTTTCCGGCACGGTTGTGCGGTCGAGCATTTCCACTTGGTCCAGCCAGCATTCGGTCGCATCGAACGCGTCCCGGGCAATGTCGGTCAGCGCCTCGTCGCCCAGGCGCTCGACCGGACCCACGCCATATTGATCGGCGATGAACTGCACGATCTGGCCGAGCGCTTGATCCCGACAAGCGCGCGCCGCCGCGATCCGCTGCTTGGCGGCGGTGGGATCGCCGCCCGCTTCCTGATACGCGAAGTAGATCGCCTCGTAATCTTCCGCGTGCAGCGGCTCGGGATCGTTGGCATCCTGTCCTTCCTGCTCGACCGCTCGTACGGCCAGCGTCAGGCGGCTCAGGAATGCATCGCTGAAGATTTTTTCGGTCATGGCGTTTATATCTTGGCGACAATCGCGATTGCGCCGCGCGAGGTATTCGCGCAGCGGACGGCGGTTCGCGGCCGCCGGCAAGCGGCGTGTAATTCTGTTAAGACTATACATGGTAGCGAGGATTATTTTGCCAATAAAATATTCCAGACAAAAAATTTGCGTTTTACATGATTCGCAAGTAGAGAAAATCCATTCCGTATCAGGAACATAGCCGGGTTTTATTGGCGCTGCCGGGCATTATTATTTGACTTATCGGCCGCTCGTACCCATATTTGCAGTATGAATACCAAGCAAGGGCCACGGAAAACCAGATCGACCTTCGGCTGGCAATATCTTTCGGCTGGGCCGACCGACAATGGCGAGCGCTGGAGCATCGTCTGGGATACCGAGCGAAAATCGGGAACCGACGGCCGCAACACGGCGCTCGAGAAATTCGAGGCTGGCGCGCTCGAGCGCGCGCGGCACATGCTGCGCATGGGCTTCATCGTCTACGAGATCCGTCAGCCTTCGGGATCGGTTTTTCTCGAAGAGGCCGGCCTCCGGCAGCGGTTCGGTTTGCAGGCTGCCGCGACGTGACAGCCGCGCCGGCCGGAATATCGGTCGAGCTTTCTTCGCGAACGCGCGACGACCTCGCGCGCGACATGATCGAGGTACACGGAGCGGATGCGGCTGGCGTGGCGCGCAGCAATGCCCGGGCAGCGGCGCTCGCCGGGCAAGCCCCGCAGGCGCGAGACTGGCTCAAATTGGTCGAGATCATTCAGCGCCGGGTGGCGCGGCCCGCTCTATCGCCGTTATGCGTGACGCATGGGCCGGCGTGACGCGGCGCTGCCGTCTTCGTTTTCCCTGCTGAAATCCGAATTCAACGATTTCCTGTTCGCGCCGATCGGCGCGGAAGACGACGCGGGGGCGCTGACCGTCCTGTCCGCTTTCTCGCGCCAAGGCATCGACCCGTGGCAGCAAGCCGCGCGCCTGCGACAACTTCCCAAAGACGTGGCAGCGCAAAACTTGGCGTCGATCATCGCCGCTTTGCCCGGCGAGCCGCGCTCGTTGGGACAATCGCAGGCGATTGCCGATCAGTTGATCGCGCTGTTGCCGCGCCGTCCTTCGCCGCAAGCCCGGCTGACGGCGGCGATGCGCCGGCTTTCGAGCCGGCTCGCGCGTCCCTTCGCTCGCTGATCTCGCCCCGCCGGCGCTACACTCCCGCCCAGACGCCGCGCGTGTCGACCACGACGCGCGCCAGCAGCTCGGCTTTCGGGATGCGCTTGAACTCCTTGTGATCGACCAGGAGAACGACGATGTCGGCCTCGGCGATCGCGTCCTCGAGTGCGGCGAGGCGCAGATTGGCGTGGCCGGATAGCTCGGCCGGCAGGGTGTCGATATTCGGCTCGACCGCCAGCATGTCGAAGCCGGCGGCGGCCAGCGCCGTGACGATGTGGAGCGACGGGCTCTCGCGCAGATCGTCGATATCGGCCTTGTAGGAGAGGCCGAGGCAGGCGATCACGGGCGCGCGGAAGCGCTCGGCGGCATGGCGCACGCGCTCGATCACATGCTCGGTCTTGCCCGCGTTGATCTCGCGCGCGGCGCGGATGAGCTTGGCCTCGCCGGGCGCCGAATGGACGATGAACCACGGATCGACCGCGATGCAATGACCGCCGACGCCGGGGCCGGGCTGCAGCACGTTGACGCGCGGATGGCAATTGGCGAGGCGGATCAGCTCCCAGACGTCGACGCCGAGCTTCTCGCAAACCAGCGACAGCTCGTTGGCGAAAGCGATGTTGACGTCGCGGTAGGAATTCTCCGAGAGCTTGGTCAACTCGGCGGTGCGCGCGTTGGTGAGATGGAGCTGCCCTTCGACGAACATCGTATAAAGCGCCGCCGCGCGCTCGGCGCAGCGCCGCGTGATGCCGCCGATGATGCGGTCGTTGGCGACCAGCTCGATCAGCACGCGTCCCGGCAGGATGCGCTCGGGGCTGTGCGCGATCATGATCTCGGCGTGCTCGCCATGCTCGTGCGGGAATTTGAGGTCGGGGCGCAGCTCGGCCATCCAGCGCGAGATGCTTTCGCTGGTGCCGACCGGCGAGGTCGATTCGAGCACCACGAGATTGCCCGGCGTCAGCGCCGGCGCGATCGCGCGCGCCGCCGCCTCGCAATAGCTGATGTCGGGAACGTAGCCGTCCTTGAACGGCGTCGGCACCGCGATGATGAAGGCGTCGGCCGGCTCGGGCGTTGCCGTGGCGTGCAGCCTGCCGGCAGAGACCGCGCCGCGCACGACGATGTCGAGGCCGGGCTCGACGATATGGATGCCGCCTTCGTTGATGCGCGCGACCACCGCGGGATTGACGTCGACGCCGACCACCTCGATCCCGCGCGTTGCCATGATCGCCGCCATCGGCAACCCGACATAGCCGAGACCGAGGACGCAGACGCGGTTGAAGTCGCGGGTTTTGGCAGCGCTTAGTCGCTTCATGGGACGAATTCCTCAAGCGGTTCAAGAATAGCGGATGCCGGCATGCGCGCTTGGCGCGTGGATCGCGGCACGAAATGCGCGGCGATGCGCTCGGCGGCGTGGCCGTCGCCGTAAGGGTTGATCGCCTGGCTCATGCGGCGATAGGCGGCGTCGTGATCGAGCAGCCACGCGGCTTCCTCGACGATGGTCGCGGGATCGGTGCCAACGAGGCGCACCGTGCCGGCGGCGACCGCTTCCGGCCGCTCGGTCACTTCGCGCATCACCAGCACCGGCTTGCCGAGCGACGGCGCTTCTTCCTGGATGCCGCCCGAATCGGTGAGGATGAGGTGCGCCCGGGTCATCAGATAGACGAAGGGCAGATAATCCTGCGGCAGGATGAGGCGGATGTTGGGCCGGTTGGCAAGGACACGCCGCACCGGCTCTTGCACATTGGGGTTGAGATGGACCGGATAGACGATCTGCACGTCGCTACGCTCGGCCAGCGTCGCGAGTGCCTGGCAGATACGCTCGAAACCCGCGCCGAAATTCTCGCGGCGATGGCCGGTCACGAGCACCAGCTTCTTGCCGGGATCGAGGAACGGGAATTCGCCGGCGATCTGGGCGGCGAGCCGCGGCGATTTCTTCAGTCGCTCGACCATGAGCAGCAGCGCGTCGATCACGGTGTTGCCGGTAACGTGGATCGTTGCCGCATCTTTGCCTTCATGGAGCAGCGCCGCGCGCGCGGTCGCTGTCGGCGCGAAATAGGTGGTGGCGATCGCGTCGAGCAGCCGGCGATTCATCTCCTCGGGATAGGGCGCGTAGATGTCGCCGGTGCGCAGGCCGGCCTCGACATGCGCGACCGGCACGCGTCCGTAATAGCCGGCGAGGGCCGCGGCAAACGCGGTCGAGGTGTCGCCGTGAACCAGCAGGTGATCGGGCCGGAATTCGCCGATCACCTTCGCCACGCCTTCCAGCACTGCCGTGGTGATATGGGCGAGACCCTGATTGCTGCCCATGATGTCGAGATCGTAATCGGGGTGGATATCGAAGAGGTCGAGCACCGAATCGAGCATCGCGCGATGCTGGCCGGTGACGCAGATGCGCGCGTCGATGCCTTTCGCGCGGGCGAGCAGCCGCACCAGCGGCGCCATCTTGATCGCTTCGGGGCGGGTGCCGAAGACCGACAGGATCTTCATGCGACTTCTCCGCGGCGCGGCAGCGAGGTCGGCTTGGCCGTGACCGGCCGGCCAAGCGCGCGGCTATAGGCGGCGAGATAGCCTTCCGCCGCGCGGTCCCAGCTCCGCTCGCGCTCGACGAAATCGCGCGCGGCGCGGCCCAGCGCCGGCCACTGCCCGCGTCGCGCGATCGCGGCGTCGAGCGTGCGGGCCAGTGCCTTGGCGTCGTCGGCCGGAAACAGCAGCCCATTCTCGCCGTGGCGCACGAGCTCGCGGTGGCCGCCGACATCCGAGGCGAGCACCACCCCGCCGCGCGCCATCGCCTCCAAGGGCTTCAGCGGCGTGACGGTTTCGGTCAGGCGCAGCGCGCGCCGCGGATAGACGAAGAGATCGACGAGATCGTAGTAATCGCCCACGCGCCGATGCGGCACGCGGCCGACGAAGGTAACCGCATCGTCGATGCCAAGGCGTAGCGCCTGCCATTTGAGCGCTTCTTCGGCGGGGCCGCCGCCGGCGAGCAGCAGCGCCACGTCGGGGCGCTCGCGGCGCAGCAGCGCGACCGCATCAAGCAGGATGTCGAGGCCTTCATAGGGATAGAACGAGCCGAGGAAGCCGAGCACGATCTTGCCGCCGAGGCCGAGCTGGGCGCGCAGCTCTTCCTTGGGCGCGCGGCGATAGGGGAAGGCGTCGAGCGCAACGCCGTTCGGCACCACCGCGATCTTGTCGGCGGGCATGCCGCGCGCGGCAATATCGGCGCGCAGCCCCTCGCAGATCGCGACGATCGCGTCAGCGCGGCGAAAGGCGCTGTCCTCGAGCGCCCGCGTCGCGCGATAGCGCCACGAGCCTTCGGTGTCGGCGCCATTGCCGACCGCGGCATCTTCCCAGAACGCGCGCACCTCATAGACCACCGGGATGCCGAGCTTCCGGCCGGCCGTGGTGGCGGCGATCGCGTTGAGCGCCGGCGAATGGGCATGAATGATGTCCGGCTTCTCGTAAGACGCGATCCAGCGGACGCGCTTGGCGGTGGCGCGGATCAGCGCGGCCTCGCCGATGCCCGGCAAGCGCGCGAGATAGGCGGGCACCGGGGCGGTGCGATGAAAGCGGTGACCGTCGACCTCCTCGAAGGTCGGGCCCGCCATGCTGTGCTTGGGGGTGGTGAGATGCACCGTCTTCCAGCCCATCCGCCGCTGCGCCGCGAGCAGGGCGAGGCTGCGCATCGAATAGCCGCTCATCAGCGGCACCGAATGGTCGAAAACGTGAAGAATCTTGAGCGCCGAACCAGTCACCGTTAACCCTCCTGGTTCGGGCTTCGCCTCCATGCCGGGCCGTTATTGGGCCCGTCGTTGTTATGGGTTAGCAGTATAAGGAAGTTGAAACCAAGTCAAATATAATTTTAGGAATTACAGTAATTATGGTTAACGTTCCAATATTAATCTTAATATTTACTCGGCGCGGTCAATTCGCAGCCATTCGAGCGACGCGCGAGGCGCGGCAGCGCGGATGGCGATCGAGCGCGACGGCGGTCATGGCAGCCCCCGCTTTCCTGGGATTATTCGATCCTTTATGATCGAAGCGGGCGGGCGTAGGTCCCGAAAAATCGCTTGCCGGCGAGGCTCCGATGACTCCATCCCGAAATTTGCGGGCTGGCAGCTTTCTGTCGAGCGGCTGCAACGCGGCCCGGATACCGAGGCTATGGATGAGGCGGCGGCCAAGGGCCGCGCGGCGGAATAAGGATCGGTTATGAAAAAGAACGTCAAGAAAGTGGTGCTCGCCTATTCGGGCGGGCTCGATACCTCGGTTATCCTGCGCTGGCTGCAAGAGACCTATCATTGCGAGGTGGTCACCTTCACCGCCGATATCGGCCAGGGCGAAGAGCTGGCGCCGGCGCGCAAGAAAGCCGAGCAGATGGGGGTGAAGGAAATCTTCATCGACGATCTGCGCGAGGAATTCGTGCGCGACTTCGTCTTTCCGATGTTCCGCGCCAACGCGCTCTATGAGGGGCAATACCTCCTCGGCACGTCGATCGCGCGGCCGCTGATCGCCAAGCGCCAGATCGAGATCGCCGAGCAGGTCGGCGCCGACGCCGTGGCGCATGGCGCGACCGGCAAGGGCAACGATCAGGTGCGGTTCGAGCTCGGCTATTACGCGCTGAAGCCCGACATCACCGTGATCGCGCCGTGGCGCGAATGGGAGCTCGATTCGCGCACGAGGCTGATCGAATATGCCGAGAAACATCAGATCCCGATCGCCAAGGACAAGCGCGGCGCGGCGCCGTTTTCGACCGATGCGAATCTGTTGCACATCTCGGCCGAGGGCAAGGCGCTCGAGGACCCGTGGCGCGAGCCCGAGGAATATGTCTATAGCCGCACGGTCGCGCCCGAGCAGGCGCCGAGCGAGCCGCAATATGTCGAGATCGAATTCCGCCGCGGCGATCCGGTGGCGGTCGATGGCGCGACGCTATCGCCGGCCGCGCTCTTGACCAAGCTCAACGAGCTCGGCGGCCGGCATGGCATCGGCCGCCTCGATCTGGTCGAGAACCGCTTTGTCGGCATGAAATCGCGCGGCGTCTACGAAACCCCCGGCGGCACGATCTGGCACGCAGCGCATCGCGGCATCGAGAGCATCACGCTCGATCGCGGCGCCGCGCATCTCAAGGACGAGATCATGCCGCGCTATGCCGAGCTCATCTACAATGGCTTCTGGTTCGCCCCCGAGCGGCTGATGTTGCAGGCCTTGATCGACAAGAGCCAGGAGCAGGTCGAGGGCATGGTGCGGCTCAAACTTTACAAGGGGCAGGCGCGCGTGGTCGGCCGCAAATCGCCCAAATCGCTTTACAGCCTCGCCCATGTGACCTTCGAGGCCGACCAAGTTTACGACCAACGCGACGCCGAAGGCTTCATTAAATTGAATGCGTTACGGCTGCGGCTCGGGAATAGCGCGCGGAAATCCTAGGATGGGCGACCCCGACAAAGCCCTAAAAGCGGGGTCAGAATTCCCCGGTAATGCCGTTTTCCAGCCACAATCCCTGACCATCCTTTCCACTAGCGTCCATTTTGGACATTAGCGGGAAGGATAGGGTTATGATGGACACGCGCTTTGCACTTCCGATCGTCTTGGTCGCTTCGGCGATCGCCTTGGCGGGTTGCGGTAACACCGTCGGCGACCGCGGGCTGTCCGGTGCCGGTATCGGCGCCGCGGGCGGCGCCGTTATCGGCGCTATGGTTGGCGCGCCATTGGCCGGCGCGGCGATCGGCGCCGGCGCTGGCGCGGTGGCTGGCGCCGCGACGTCGCCCTCGGCGGTCGATCTCGGCAAGCCGGTTTGGGAGCAATAATTCCGATCTGACGTCTGAGAGATCCTCTCCGCGCAAACGCGCGGGGAGGTCTCCCATCAGCGCCCGAAGCACTTTGCCAAGGGCAATTTGAGCGAGAAGCAACTCAGGAGACATTTCATGATCGGTGGCCGCACATTTTTGTCAGCCTTTGCGCTTATGGCCGGTGGCGTTCTGCTCTCCGGCTGCTCCGGCTGGAGCTATGCTCCGCCGATCCACGGCAACTTCATGACCGAGCCGTGGAACCACCCTGGGGTGGATGGGGGCGCGCCGCCGGCGGGCGGCAGTTTCATCCAGGAAACCGCGCATGACTATGCCGGGCTTGCCGACTATCTCGCGCATGCGGGGTCGGTCTATCGCGGCGATTGGGTCGATGTGGATTATTTCGCGCGCAAGGGCATGGCCGCCGAGCACGGCGCGCTGGTGCCGCCGGAAGACAACGCCAATTGGGCGATCCCGCTCGAGCAGCCTTACGGCTTTAGGACGCAGATGGCGCAAGCGCGGGTGCGTCTGGTGACCGATCTCGACCACGGCGGCCGCGACCGCTTCCCCGGCCTCGCCGCGCGCGCGCAAGTCGCTTATGATTGCTGGCTGGAGCGCACCGAGGATGATTGGGCCAAGCAGTTCAACGGCGCCTGCCACAAGGATTTCATCGCCACCATCACGGCGCTGGAGCAGGCGCTCAACGGCCGCGCCGCGGCTCCCGCGCCCGGCGCCCATCAGTACAACGTCTATTTCGAGTTCGATCGCTCCACCCTGACGCCCGAAGGCCGCCAGGTGGTCGATACGGTCGCGCAGGCGGCCAAGAGCGACCATGATGTCCATCTCCGCCTGGTCGGCAAGGCCGACCTGACCGGGACCGATCCGTACAACATGGCGCTCTCGCATCGCCGTGCCGATGCGGTTCGCGCCACCCTGCGCGCCGACGGGGTCGACAACAGCCGCATCGAGGAAAGCTGGGACGGGTTCCGCAATCCGCCGGTGCCGACCGCGCCGGGCGTGCGCGAGCCTCGCAACCGCGTCGTCGAAGTCACGCTGAACTAAAATTCGTGCGAAACGCCGGGGCCGCTTCGCCTTGCGGCCCCGGTCGCTAACGACCGCCCCTATCCGTGGAAGGCACGTCGCGATGAGGTTTGAATCTTCGAGCTTGCTCGTGCTGATCTTGGTGGGCCTGGTCGCGGGCTGGCTTGCCGGCAAGATCATGCAAGGCGCGGGCTTCGGCATCATCGGTGACATCGTCATCGGGATCGTCGGAGCTTTTTTCGGAACCTGGCTGCTGGGAATGCTGGGCATCGCCATCGGCGGCGGCATCATTGCGGCGATCATCAATGCGACCATCGGCGCCGTGTTGCTGCTGGCGATCATCCGGCTGATCCGGCGGATTTAACCTCGATCGGGCGCCGCGCCGAAGCGCGACGTCATGACGCCATGCGCCAGGCGAGCAACCAATCGGCGGCGTCATTGCCGAAATCACCAACCTGACGAAGGCGGACGCTCGAACCCGCAGCACTCCGCGCGCCGCGTCGCCTTGCGCTGAGAGACCTGCGCGGGAAGGGGCCGCTGGCCTGGACCGGCTCCGGCGGCTAAAATACCGGGAAGCCGGTGACAGCGGCCAAGGCGATCGATGCCTCAGGCTCGGCGTCGTCGCCCCGGCCGGTATCGACAATGACGACAGCACGAAGGGTCGATGATCATGGACACTCTCGATATCCAATACCGCGATTTGTCGGTTGAGGAATTCGATACCACGACGCTGCTGCAGCATGCCGCCGAGCAGGCGGTTCAGCGCCGCTACGAGGATTTCCCGATCGTCGACATCGACGGTCATCATTACGAGACCGAATCCTTCGCGCAGATCGTCGAATTCATCGAAGACCCGGTCATGCGCGCGCAAGCCAAGTACCAGGGCTTCGGCGGCGCCGGCATCACCGGCGGCGGCAATTATCAGCCGCTGGCCGGCCGCGTCACCCGCTATCCCGGACGGCGCCGCGAGAAGACGCCGGCGGGGACGCATCGCGACATCGCGCTGACCCGGCGCTGGATGGACGCGATCGGCATCGACACGCTGTGTCTTTTTCCGACGCCGATGCTGGGCCTGGGCTTCACCCCGCGCATCGATGTCGAGGTCGCGCTGGCGCGCGCCTATAATCGCTGGCTGTGCGAGACCGTGCTGGCGCAAGAGCCGCGCATCAAATCATCGCTCTATCTGCCGATGAACGATCCCGAGGCCGCCTATAAGGTCGTCGAGGAATTCGGCGGCAAGAAGGGCGTGATCGGTTTCACCGTCTGCACCGCCCGTCACAAGCAGCTTTACGACAACGCCTATATGAAGACCTATGCCGCGGTCGAGGAGCGCGGTATGCCGCTGGTCTTCCACAGCCAGTTCGGCGGCGCCTCCGATCAAAGCCTCAACCTCTGCAACCGTTTCATGGCGGCGCATGCGCTGGGCTTCTCCTGGTTCAACATCCTTCATTGCACCAACTGGCTGTGCAACGGCCTGCCCGAGCGGTTCCCCAAGCTCAGGACCGTGTGGGTCGAAAGCGGCCTCGCCTGGATTCCGTTCCTGATGCAGCGGCTCGACAACGAATGGATGATGCGCAGCTCGGAGGTGCCGCTCTTGAAGCGCCGCCCCAGCGACTATATGCGCGAGATGTATTACTCGACGCAGCCGATGGAGATGGTGAACAACCGCGAGGCGCTCGAGCTCACCTTCAAGATGATCAACGCCGAGAGCCAATTGCTCTATGCGTCCGATTATCCGCATTGGGACATGGATCTGCCGTCGACGATCTATGATCTGCCGTTCCTCTCGGAGACCGCGAAGCGCAACATCCTCGGCGGCAATGCGCGGCGCGTGTTCAATCTCGAGCCGCAGCTCTCCGAGGCGAAGCAGCGCCGGCTCGCGACCCGCGCGCAATAGCCCTCGCCGGTGAATCAAAGCCCCCTCACCGACAACCCGGCCAATCGCCCTTCGCGATTGGCCCCTTCGGGTTCGACCGCGAAGACCGGTCGAACGGGTTGTCCCGCTCCCCGCTGGGGAGAGGGTTGAGGTGAGGGGGTAGCTCGAGCTGAGCGAATTCAGAACTAAACCCCGGTTTGCGTTGCCAGCGCGCTCGGCACGCGCCACGGCGTCAGCGGCCTGCCGGCGGCCAGCGCGCTCAGCTCGCGGCGCCAGATGTTGCGGAAAAGGATGACGCCGCGATCCGACCGGCCCAGATTTTCGAGCGGGCCTTCCGCGATCTTCGGCTGACCCATCTGGGCGACGCAGTCCTGGATGTTCACCAGGTCCGGCCGCGCCAGGATGTCGGGGTCCTCGAGGCTGCGGCTCCCGGCGAGAATCTGCCGGGCGACGTCATCGACCGGCTCGAGACGGGCCGCTCGCATCCGCGCGCGCTCTTGCTCCTGCGCCTCGCGATAGCGCTGCGCCGCATCGCCGCGCAGATGGCGGAGATCGACGCCGAAGCTCAGATGCGAATCGTCGTCGAGCGGCACGCGCCAGGCGGCACGATCCGAGAATCCCGCATCGCCCTTCGCCGGCGAGGATTTGAACATGATGATGTTCGGCATGAGCAGTTGATTGGCGCGTGCGTTGCCGTTGGGATAGCGGGCGACGACCCGGAGGCCGTAATCGGTCTCCTCGGCTTCGATGATCGGCACCTGCGCGAGGCCGGCACGCGAGAACGCGGTGTTGCGGTGCGTGAAGATCACATGCACCTCGTCGGCGTGGTTGTCCAGCGTGTAGAAATAATTGGAGTAGCGGACATAAGTGTCCGCCTCCAACACGCCTTCGTCCTCGAACCACGGGTAGCGCGGCAGCGGCGGCGGCGTGCCGTCGCCCAGCCAGGCAAAGATCAGCCCCAAATATTCCTGCGTCGGATAGGCCGGGATTCGCACATGCTCTTTGAACGCTTCCGCCTCGGCCGGCTGCTCGGCGCAGCGCCCGTCGCCGTCGAACTTCCAGCCGTGATACATGCAGCGAATGCCGTCGTCCTCGACCCAGCCGGCCGAAAGCTGCGCGCCGCGATGCGCGCAGCGCGGTCCGACGAGATGGGTTTTTCCGGACATGCCGCGGTAGAGCGTGAAGCGCTCGCCCATGACCCGGATCGGCTTTGCCTGACCCTTGTCCAGATCGCGCGCCAGGAATACCGGCTGCCAGAATTGCCGCAGGTACCGCCCGGCAAGCGTTCCGGGGCCCGCTTTCACCAGGTCTTGCTCGGAAACGTCGCCCATTTTGCGTCACCTTCCCAGCGCGTTCGGCCGTTCAGATATCGGCCGGCGGCGGGACGGCGCGCCCGCGGATCGCGTCGGATGCCTTCTCGGCGATCATGATCACCGGCGCGTTGAGATTGCCGCCGATCGGATCGGGAATGATCGAGGCATCGATCACACGCAGATGCTCGGTGCCGCGCACGCGGAAGTCGGGATCGACGACCGCCATCGCATCGATGCCGATCTTGCAGGTGCCGGCGGGATGATGGATGGTCGCGACATTGGCGCGCAGGAAGGCGTCGATCTCGCTATCCGTGCCGACCTCGGGCCCGGGAAAGACGCGGCGCCGCGCGAGACCGGCAAAGGCCTTGGTGCCCTCGACCGCATGCAGCGCGAATTTCATCCCTTCGCGCATGGCGCGCCGGTCGTATTCGGTCGCGAAGAAATTATTGTAGATGCGGATCGGCGTCAGCGGATCGGCGGAGGCGAGCCGCAACTCGCCGCGACTCTCGGGCCGCAGATGGCAATAGGTCAGGCCGAACACGTCGGGCTCGGGCGGGCGGATCATCGGGAACCATTCATGCGCGCGGAAGCCGCCGCCGCCGCAATAGAATTGCAGATCGGGCGCATCGAGATCGGCCGCGCTTTTGGTGAAGGCCGTGCCCATCGCCGGCACCCGCGTCGCAAAGCCGGTCCCGAACATGAAATACCGCGCGAGGCTGACCGCGAGCCGATCCATCCGCAAGCCGCGGTGAAACGTGCCGCTGCCTTTCGCGCGCAGCCATTGCGTCGATGCGACCGGGTGGTTCGACAGGTTCTTGCCGACGCCTTTCAAGTCGACGCGCGGCGCGATGCCGATTTGCTTCAGCTCGTCGGCGGGTCCGATTCCCGAGAGCAGGAGTAGCTGCGGCGAATTGAACGCGCCGCTGCTGAGGATCACCTCGCTGTCGGCGCGCGCTTCCTGCGTCTGGCCGTCTTTCACGTATTCGATGCCGACGGCGCGCGGTCCTTCGAAGAGGATGCGCGTCGCATGTGCGCCGGTGATCAAGGTGATGTTGCCGCGCTTCATCGCCGGCCGCAGATAAGCGACCGCGGTGCTCGATCGTCGGCCGTTGCCGATGGTATGCTGCAGCCGGCTGAAGCCTTGTTGCTCGGCGGCGTTGAAATCGTCGACGAGGCCGTAGCCAAGCTCGGGCGCTGCCGCGGCGAAGGCATCCCAGATCGGATCGTCCATCAGGTTCTTGCGCGTCTTCAGCGGGCCCGAATCGCCGCGATAGAGATTGCCGCCTTCCTCGTAAGTCTCCGCGCGCTTGAAATAGGGCAGCATTTCGGCATAGGACCAGCCCTTCAAGCCCATCTGCGGCAGCCGGTCGTAATCGATGCGGTGGCAGCGCACATAGGCCATGATGTTGATCGTGGACGAGCCGCCGACCACCTTGCCGCGCGGATGATCGATGCGGCGGTTATCGAGATGCGGCTCGGGCTCGCTCCGGTAGCTCCAATTCCAGCGCGGATCGTTCCAGACCTTGCCGACGCCCAGCGGCAAGTGGAGCAGCCAATGCTTATCCTCGCCACCGGCTTCGAGTAGGAGGATGCGCCGCGACGCATCCTCGCCCAACCGCGCGGCGAGCACGCAACCGGCAGAGCCGGCGCCGACGATGACGGTGTCGTAGGTGGTCACGCTGATTCCCGAGGCGCCGATGATTCGATGCTGAGCGCTTCGTCCGGATGTGTAGCATTTCGGAGCGATAACGGGCAATCGAGCTGATGATCGTGCCGTCAGGGCCGATCACGCCCGATGCTTCGGGCGGGAAGAAATGGGATCAGGGTGCGGCGTGAGCGCTTAAGTCGCTTCCCTCGGCAAGCGCGCTTGAGTAGCTTCTCAAGCGGTCGCACGAAGCAACTTCCGATTGCTTTGTTATGCCGACTAAAGCAGCCTCGGATGCCGCGCGTGCATCCTGCGCTCGGGCTACAGGAGAGGGTGATGGCAAAAGGGCAGAAAAGATCGAACCGCGAAGTCAAGAAGCCGAAAAAGACGGCGGCGGAGCGTGCCAAGACGACGATGGCGACAAGCGCGGTCGCTGGGCTGGGCGCTTCCCCGAAGAACAAGCAGTTTAAGCGATAGGGCGAAAGCATCCGAGGCGATTGTATCCGCGCCGTCTGATATCGGCGACGAAACGACCGAAGATGCCGCGCTCCTTGGCGCGGCTCGGCAAGCTGCATGGCCGAGAACGTCCAGGTCGTTCTTGTTTTGTTTTCAATAATCCGGCACAATAGTCGCTGAATTTGTTGGAACAAGCCGCGGATGCGTGATGGCACGACGGGCTGGAAGCGCCGATCTTCCCCTTCATGGCGGCCGCGTGCCCTTGTGGCTCGCGGAGCGGATGGCTCGTCTCGGCGCCATTATGAGCGAAGCGATCGTCCATCATTATGGACGCGACGAATTGCTGCGGCGCCTCGCCCATCCTTTCTGGTTCCAGTCGTTCGGCGCGGTGATGGGGATGGATTGGCATTCGTCCGGCATCACGACGAGTGTCGTCGGCGCGCTGAAACGCGGCCTCGCACCGCGCGCCGGCGAGCTGGGCATCCATGTTTGCGGCGGTCGCGGCAAGCATTCCCGGCAAACGCCGCAAGAGCTGGTTTCGATCGGCGAGCGGGTTGGCTTCGATGGATCGGCGCTGGCGCGGACCAGCCGGCTCGTCGCCAAGGTGGACAGCGCCGCCGTGCAGGACGGCTTCGATCTCTATCTGCATGGATTCATCGTGACCGACGATGGCCGGTGGGTCGTTATCCAGCAGGGGATGAACGGCGAACGCAAGCAAGCCAGACGCTATCATTGGCTGTCGGAAGGCTTGAAGAGCTTCGTCAACGAGCCGCATGCCGCCATCGACGGCGTCAGGCAAGGCGAGATCGTCAACCTCACCGATAGCCGTGCCGAGGCCTCGCGCCGGGGACAGCTCGATCTCCTGCACGCATTGGGCCCGGGCGGCATCGTGCGCGAATGGGCGGCGTTGGATAAGCGGGCCGACATTGCCGCGCCGTCGCCGTCCGAGAATCAGTTTTCGCTTCCGCATCTGGTCATGCCGAGCCATCACGACGTGCGGCCGAGCGATGTTCTGGCGCGTCGACTGCACGCCAATTTTGCCGCCGCAGCGGATCGCGGCCCCGCCGACTTCGCCGAGCTGCTCCTTGTCCCAGGTATCGGCGCGCGCACGGTTCGCGCGCTGGCGCTGGTCGCCGAGCTGGTGCATGGAGCGCCCTATCGCTTTACCGATCCGGCGCGCTTTTCGCTCGCTCATGGCGGCAAGGACCGGCATCCGTTCCCGGTGCCGCTTCGGGTCTACGATCAGACAATCCGGGTGCTGAAAACGGCGGTCCAGAACGCCAAACTCGGCCGCGAGGAAGAAATCGGCGCGCTCAAGCGGCTCGACGACCAAGCCCGGCAGATCGAGCGCCGTGCGTCGCCCCAGCTCGTCGAAGAGACGATCGCGCGAGAGCAAAGCCTCTCGCATTCCTATGGCGGCCGGAGCGTGTTCGGCTGGGAGCGTCCGCCGCCGCAATCCCCGCAAGGCGACGAAATCGCTGCCGAAGATCGCGCCGGGTTTTTGTCCTAATTGCCCGCCAATTGCAGTCCGCGGCTGGCGGCGATCCGTATTTCTGCTTGCCACGCAGCGAACGGCTGAAGCCGTGCGTGCAGGACACGACTGCGCTATCATCGCGAGCGGAAATGGTCGGCGCCGCAGCAGCGCGGTCACGATGATCGAAGCGGCGATCATCTATTGGGTCGACCGGCCGCAGAGCTCGGGGAGGAGCATGGTGTCGCGTCGTTGCACTCTGCGTCGAAATTGGTGGCGGACGAGCATGCTCGCGCTCGCGGGGCTGATCGCCGCAGCGGCGGCACAGGCCGAGACCATCAAGGTCGGCATTCTGAAGGTCGGTGCGTCGGGTCCGCTCTATATTGCGCAGGATCGCGGCTATTTCGCCGCCGAGGGCCTGACGGTCGACCTGGCCAATTTCGGCGCCGGCCAAGCCGTCGCGGTCGCGGTGGTTTCGGGCGACATCGATATCGGCGTCACCGGATTGACCGCCGGCCTCTACAATCTGGCCAGCGGCGGTCAGATCCGCGTTGTGGCGGGGCTGCATCGCGAGGCGCATGGCTTCAGGATGCTCGGCTATTTCGCTTCGAAACGCGCCTATGATGCGGGGCTTACCTCGCTCGCGGACATCAAGGGCCATTCGGTCGCCATTTCCACGATTGGCTCGACTACGCATTACGCCGTCGGGCTGCTCGCGATGAAATACGGCTTTCCGATCGCCAGCGTGCGCATCATGCCGCTGCAATCCTTCAGCAACAGCGCCGCCGCCGTGATCGGCGGCCAGGCGGATGTCGGGATGATACCCAGCACGTTGAACGCGGAAATGCACAAGGCGGGGGCAAAGAACCTCGGTTGGGTCGGCGACGAGACGCCGTGGCAGATCGGCGCGGTGTTCGTCACGACCAAGAGTGCCGATGACCGCCGCGATACGATCGCGCGGTTCCTTCGCGCGCTGCTCAACGGCGCGCGCGACTATCACGATGCGTTCACCAACGCGAAGGAAGAGCGGGCGGATGGGCCGACCGCGCCGGCCGTGCTCGCGATCATGGCGAAATATATCGGCAGCACGCCCGCGGCGTTGGATCATCAGATGCCGTATGTCGATCCCCGGCTCCGCATCGACGTCAAGGACGTGCGCCGCCAGATCGAGTGGTACAAGGCGCAGGGCATGGTGAAGGGCGACATCACCGCCGAGCGGCTGATCGATGCGCGCTATGCCGTGCCGCTTCCGAGCGCGCCGCACTGACAGTCGCGACGTCTTCCCGATGCGTTACCAGAAAAGGCCCGAGCGATGACATCGGAAAGCGATCTGAAAGACCAACTCGCCACCTGCGCCCGCATCTTCGCGATGCAGGGCATGCTCGGCTTGCACGGCCATGTCAGCGTTTATCAGCCCGAGACGAAACGGGTCTTGATCACCCCGGGCGCCGGGTCCGATAAGGCGAACCTCCGCGCCGAGCATATGGTCGCCGCGGGTCTCGACGGCCGGGCGATCGACGGAACGGGGCGCCCGCCGCTCGAATGGCCGATCCACATGGCGCTCCATGCCGCAAGGCCGGATGCGCTCGCGATCGCGCATTTGCATCCGCCCTATGCGACGCTCTTCGCCATCGCCAAGCGGGAATACCGGCCCATCACGATGCATAGCGGCATCTTCGGCAAAGGCGTGCCCGTCTATCGGGAAGCGCATCTGATCACGACCGAAGAGCGGGGCGCCAAATTGTTGAAGGTCATCGGCGACAGGCGCGCCGCGTTCATGCGCGGCCACGGCGTCACGATTGTCGCGCACAACATCCCGGAGCTGCTTCACACCACGCTCGCGCTCGAAAACGATGCGCTGAAGACCCTGCAGGCCGAAGCGCTCGGCGAGGTCGGCACGCTGAGCGCCGAAGAAGTCGCCGCCCTCGCCGAAGAGATCAAGATCGAGATGGTCGCGCCGCGGACCTGGACGTATTTTTCGACCCTCGAAGCGCGTTGGGACCGTCAGCCGGCATCGGGCAAGAGCGAGCTTTTCCCTTGAAGCGGAAGCGAGACAGACCATGAAGTTCGGGCTTTTCTCCAACGGACAGCGGCGCAACGCGGTTGCCAAAATCAGCTACGAGGAGGATTTGCAGGAAATCATTCTCGCCGACCAGCTCGGCATCGACGAAGCCTGGATCAGCGAGCATGGCGTCTTCGTCAGCTACCACGCGCCCGACCAGCTCCCCTCCGCCGATCCGTTCATCTGCAAGGCCGCGGCGCTGACCAAGCGGATCAAGATGGGACCCGGGATTCGCGCCTTGCCCTATTTCCATCCGCTGCAGGTGGCGACCGACGCCGCGGTCTGCGACCATCTCACCGACGGCCGCTACATGGCCGGGTTCGGGCTGGGCATCGGCGACGGCGGCGGGCTGCGCGGCAAGCTGCCGGCGCCGCAACGCGAGATGATGCGCGAAGCGATCGACATCATCCTCAAAGCCTGGACCTCGCCCGAGCCGTTCGATTGGAACGGCCAAGTGTGGCAGGGCAAGAGCTGGAAAATCATCCCTAAACCGCTGACGCAGCCGCGTATGGAGGTGGGCATAGCCTGCGCGCGCACCGATACGACGCTCGAGCTGGCGGCCGAAAAGGGATTCTATCCCCTGATGTCTTGGACCAACCCGGCCGATCAGATCGCCACCATGGTCAGAACCTATCTCGGCACGGCGAACCCCGCCGATCCGCCGCGGCGCAGCCGGGTCCGGGTGGCGCGGTTCGTCTATGTCGCGGATTCGGTCGCGCAGGCGAAGCGCGATCTGCGCGACGCCGATCTCGTGCCGATCCGCTCTGGCCGGCGGCTCGATAGCCACATCCCGCCGGGCGGCACGATCGAGGACGTGACCGTCGAGTCGCTCATCGACCGCGAGCTCTTGTTTTGCGGCGAGCCCGAGCGGATCTACCGGCAGCTCAAAGATTTCTACGACAAGGTCGGCGGGTTCGGCACGCTGTTGCTGGTGGTCGGCAAGGATTGGGGAACCAGCCAGCAGCGCGCCCGATCGATGCGGCGTTTCATGACCGAGGTCGCGCCGCGCCTCGCGCAACTCGCGCCCGCCGGTTTTGCCGCCGCCTGAATCGGCGCCCGATCCGATTGTCGCAGAGGGACAGAGACGATGATTTCATGGATGAAACAACTGGGCTTCGGCGGCGCGCTCGCGCTCTGTCTTGCCATGCCGGCGCATGCCGACGTGACCTTGACCATGAACGTCGCGATGCCGCGCGCAAGCTCGTTCTTCGTCGGCGTCCAGCAACCTTGGGCGCAGATGGTCGAAGCCCAATCCCACGGCCATATCAAGATCGTCATGCCCGCGGCCTCGATGGCGCCGCTGCCGCGACAATGGGAGATGGTGACGAGCGGCATCGCCGACATCGCGGAGTCGCCCAGCGAATATATCAAGGACCGCGTCAGGCTCCCGGTTCTCGCCGAAATACCCTTCCTCGCCCCGAACGGCGTCGCTGCCTCGGTCGCGATCTGGCGGACCTATGAAAAATATTTCGTCGCCGCCAACGAATACAAGGGCGTCAAGCTGCTGGGGTTCTGGACCACGGGCGGCAATGTCCTGCAGACGGTGAAGCGCCCGGTCACGAAGATCGACGATTTCGAGGGCCTGAAGATCTGGGTGGCGACGCCGAACATGGCGACCACGATCCGGAACTTCGGCGCGACGCCGGTGCTGGGGGTCGACATGTTCGACACCGTATCGGGCGGCATCGTCGACGGCGCCGTGGCCGGCAAAGGCGCGCTGATCTCGTTCCAGCTCGCGCGCTACACCAAGGAAATAACCTTTTTCCCCGGCCAGCTCGGCTACACCCTCCAATCGTTTTTCATGAACCAGAAGAAATACGACAGCCTTGCGCCGGAGGATCGCGCCGTTATCGATAAACTGTCGGGCGAGCCCTTTGCGCGGATGGCCGGGCAAGGCTTCGTCGATCAGGATAATCTGGCCGATCCGCTGATCAAGAAGGACGGCATCGGCACGCATCGGGCCAATCCCGAGTTCATGAAAATCCTCAAAGAGAAGGTCGCCTTCTACAAGGACAACTGGATGGCGGATGCCAAGGCGCGCGGCGTCGATGCGCAGGCCGCCTATGATTTTTACGTAAAGACCGCGCAAGATTCCGCGTCGCTGATGAGATGATGGCGGCAGCGCGTCGCGCCGTTGGCGCTTCCGGCCCGGAGACGACAAGGGGATAGATCGAAATTATAATGTATGCGATCATTTGGCCGCCGAGTGCAACTCCGCCAGACCCGCTCGCCGGCTTTGGTTTCTGCGGCGGACGGCATGAATCGAAAGGGAGATACCGATGATGCGCAGCGTCACGATCATGAGCATTGCCGATGTCCCGCTCCACATACCGACGGGTCTTGGCCGCGAGGGCAGCAGCGCCAGCAAGCCGTTCCCGCTCGATTCGGGCGTTCCCGGCGTCCGATTGGAGTTCACCTGGCGTCGCTACGACAAGGGATATGCGACGCCGCGCCATAAGCACATTTTCGATCAGTATCGCTACAACCTCAGCGGCAAGCGCATGATCAAGGACGGATTCGTGAACGAGGGCGAAGTCGCCTTCTATCCCGAAGGCGTCTATTACGGCCCCCAGTTGCAGGAAGAGGAATGCACCGGGTTGGGATTGCAATTTCAAGGCCTCACCGGCATTCCCTATTTGACCCACAAGGAACTGGGCGATGCGCGCAAGGCGCTCTCGGCCGAGGGCGGCAGCTTCAAGGGCGGCATCTACACGAAAGTCTTGCCCGACGGCCGCAAGATCAACCAGGATTCCCACGCCGCATGCACCGAATACGTCTCCGGCCAGAAGATCGAATTCCCCGAGGGTCGTTTCGAAAAGCCGATCGTGATGAAGCCGCAAGGCCATCCCTGGATCGGCGATCGCCAAGATGCGGGCGTCGAGCACAAGCGCCTCGGCACCTTCGGCGGCTCGGGCATCCGCCTGACGCGGCTCGCCCCCGGCGCCACGATCCCGGCTCGGTGCATGGACGACGCGGAAATCCGCTATCTGATCGAAGGCTCGATCGAATATGACGGCAAGACCTGGCAGGGCGGCAAGACTCCGGACGTCGGAACCTACATGTTCATTCAGGCCGGCGCCGATGTCGGCGAGCTCGCCTCGAAGACGGGCGGGATGTTCTATGCGATCGAGCTGCCGATGCTCGCCGATATCGCGACCCAACGCGCGCGTGCGAATTCCAAGGTGGAAGCGCGTGGCGAAATGGCGGGGGCGAAGTAAGCCTGCCGCGCCGATCGACCCTTCGGCCATGCGCGGCTACCTGCCGTCGCGGCAGGAGGAGGTCCGAAGCGGCGATGCGAAAACCTTATGCAGCCATCGTGCTCGCATATTGCCGGTCGATGAAGCGCGCGAGACGCTCCTGCCCGGTATCATTGCCTTTTTGGCAATAGGCTGGCGAGAAATCGGCGCCTCTGGCGAGTGCCGCCGGCCAATAGGCTTGGTCCGCGCAGCGATAGAGCGGTGGGGCGAGCGGGTTTCCGGGAAGCCAAACGCTCTCGCTTGCGGCCTCGCTCGATTGGAGGACGGTCGCGCCGCCGATGCGCAGAAGCAGTCCTGCCTGATCCGGCCGGCAGCCGCTTAAACGGCCATAGGCCGGTTGGTCGGGCCCCAGTTTGGCCACACTGTGAACGCTGCCCAGCAGCCACGCGCCGTCGAGCTGATCGCGACGGGACAGCCAAAATTCCCGGCATTCCGCAAGGCGGGCGCGGTCGGCGGATTTCGTCCGACCTGCGAGCTGAAAATAATTCTCGATGCTGCGCTCGGTGAGCCAGCGGCGCATGATCGCGACGGACGGCGCGCGCATGTCCATCCAATGCTCGCCGGTTATCCGCGCGTCGCCGTAATGACGGATCAGAAAGGCGAGGGTCTGCGCCTGGACGGCAGACGGCGGCGCCTGCCGCTGCCAGGGTAGCAACAGCGCCTCGGCGATGGCGCAGCGCAGCGCCCGCGCGCGACGCGCGGCGCGGCGCGGCGCGGCGTCGGGGCGAAATACCTCACCGTGAAGCGCGAGATCGCAAAGCCGTAGCGCGAGCCGCGGCTCATTCGATAGCCGGCGCCCGGTATCGGCCGTCGCGGCGGCAAGCATCTCGAATGCCAAGCCGCCGGCTGCTGCCCGCGGCGGAAGCCGCAATCGCCGGAAGAAGCGTTCCGATGTCTCCTCACTTGCGAGGAAGGCGGCGGCAAGCGCCGCCGCCCCCGTCTCGAGCGAGAAAATCTCGAATTCCCTGGCGAGGGCGGGCCAAGGCGAGGGCAGCCAGGCGGCATGACACGCCAGCCATTCGCCGGCGATGCGTATGCTTTTCAATGTCGGATCGAAAGCGGCGGTCCAGGAAGCCGCCAGGCGCAGCGCTTGGAGCCGCCGCTGCGAGCTTGCCACCCATTCGAGGAAACCGCGCAAGAAGGCTTCATGCTCGGCGGGCGGCGTCGCCCCTTCCCAGAGCACCCAAGCGACATCGAGCCGGTCGGACGGCACAACCTGGTCCCAATCATAATGCGCGGCGCGCAACCGCTGCAGCAGGGCCTGGAGCGCGTCGGCCGGCTTGCTTGCGCCGCCGCTCCCGTCGCCATAGCGCTCCGCGAGACGGCGGGCGATGTCGGGCGCCTGCGGCGGCGCGAGCGCAAGCCGCCGCGGAAAGCCAAAATCGGATGTCTTGGCGAGAGCGGCCCGCAGCATCAGCGAGCCCGCTCGGCGTTGACCCGATCGACGACGCTCTCGGCGTCGTGCGCGTTGGGCGTTGCCATGATGAAGCGCAGCTCGATCCTGCGGTTACGCTGCATGCCGGCCGCGGTGCCGCTCTGATCGACCGGCCGATATTCGCCGTAGCCGCTGACGCCGATGAGAGCGCTGGCCTGATCGTTCTTCAGCATCGCGAGGGCGGGAAAGGCCTCGATCAGCCGGCGGTAGGTCGCCGACGCGCGCGCCGCCGATAAATCCCAGTTGGACTGGAAGCGCGGGGTGTGGATCGGCGTGGTATCGGTGTGACCCTCGATATAGACCGCATCGAGCCGGCCGCGATGGCGAAGGGCGCAGGAGGATGGCGGTTGCGCGTCGCTGGAAACGGCATAGCAGGGCAATACCCGGTCGAGCGCCTCGCCGAGCAGCCGCAATTTGGGCAGAGCATCGGGATAGGCATCGGCCGAGCCTTGGGGAAACAGAATATCGCCGCCGAGCTGCAGCGTGCCGTCCGCTTCGTCGATCGTCACGGGAAGTTGGTCGTCAAGGATTTTTGCCAGATCGCGGAGCAGGTCGCGCCGCGCCAGATTGGATTCGGTCAGCTCGGCGGTCGCGCTCGTCATGCGGTGCTCGGCTTGGCGCATGTCGAGCACGAAGACCATCAGCATAATGATGAAGATGAAGATGAGGCCGAGCATCAGATCGGTCATCGAGGCGAAATAATCGCCCTCGGCGGCCGCCGCTCCGTTGTGGCCGATAAGGCGTCGCCGGCTGCTCGTCATGCTTTGCCGCATCTCAAGCCGCCGCCTTGGCGTCGCCATTGACCACCAGCATCTGCGCGACCTCGCGAAGCTCCTCGGTGCCCAGCGAGAAGGCCTGCATGCCGGTGACCAGGCTGGCATCGAGTTTTCCGACGAAATCCATGATCTCGTCGCCGAAGGCGCGGGTGCCGCCTTGCAGGCGCTCGAACACCGCCTGAAGCTCGTCATCGACCTTCTCGAAGCGGCTGCGATAATTATCCCAGACGGTGCCGACGCTCTCGGAAAGCCGCCCGACCGCCTTGGCCATTTCCGCCATGTCGCGCTGCGCGGCGCCGACGCGATCGGCAACCTGACCCAACTCGACCGTCATTTGGCGCGAGGCGTCAACCGAGGCCAGCACGGGTGCCGCGCTCTGCAGCCAAGTAGCCGCGCTCGTGTCGAGCACCTGCCGGGTGCGATCGAGCGAGACGACGATGTCCTTCATGCTGCCGATCTGCGATCGCAGGCTGGCATCGAATTCTTCGAAGCGGCCGAGCAGGGTGCTCGCCGCCTTTTCCGCCGTGCCGGCAAACAAGGCTTCTCCGCGGGCGAAAACCGTGCCCAACGCGTCGATCCGGGCGCCGACCCGATCGATGCGCCCATCGACGCTTTCCTGCAGCGCGGTGGCCGCGGTCAAAAGACGGGCGGCGGCGAGGCCGATCTGGTCGGCGAACCGGTCGCCCGAACGGCCGATGTGATTTTGCATGAGGCCGATCGCATTGCCGACATCGGAGAGCTGGTTCGCGACCTGCTTGATCTCGGTATCGGCGGCGCCGCGCATTTCGGCGAGAAAAGCCGTCACTATCTGTTGCAGCGCGTCAGCGTTGATTGCTTCGGTTCCGGCGCCGGCGGCGCGCGCAGCAACCGGAGCGCTGAGCGTTGCGCCGATCGTCTCGAGCTGGCGGAGCTGCGCGCGCGTGGCGGCGAGTTGATCGTAAGCCAGGCTCTCGGCGAAGACCGGCTCCATCGCGCGCTCGAGGTCGGCCGCGAGGCCCAAAGCGGCGGCTTCGATCAAATAGGTCATGCTGCGGGTCGAGACCGCGAGCAGTATCGAGCTGCCAAGGCCGGCGATCGAGGTCATGAACTTGAACGACGCGGCGGCGAGCAGGGCGTTGAGCGCGTCCTTCGCGACGGCGAGATCGGACGACGCCACGCCGGCAGCGGCGAATTTGAGCGCTGCGACCAATCCCACGAAGGTCAGCAAGAGGCCGACGCCGATGAAATAGCCGTGCGCCGCGGCGAAAAATCGCGCGGGGAAGCTTCGGCTGTCGATCGCGTGAAGGCCCAGATATTCCTGGGGCGGTCGCAGATAAAGGATCCCGGCATCGCCCGGTTTCAGGCATTTGCGATATTCGGCCCAAGCATTCCCGAACACCGACGCGGAAAGACTCCGGTCGACCCGCGCGAAATTCTGATGGAACGCTGCCGGTGTGCCAAAAGACCGCACCAACCAACGCTGTCGATGGATGCGCACCCATGCGATCGCGCCCCATGCGAGCAGCACCGCGAGCAGCACCACCGCTGCGGCAATGATGCCGAGGGCAAGGTGCAACGGCAGGCGCTCATCGCGAAAGCGATCAAGCAGCGCCGTGACCGCGGGATCGAGCCGGTCCGCTGCGGTGGCGATCGAGATCAGAAAATCCATAGGGAACCCAGTGATGAATTTTGCGATAGGGCAGCTTCGGCGAGACAGCGAGCGGGTCGGCCCGTCCGAGCCGACCGCAGGGCCGATGCCGATCGGCAGTGAATCCTGCGCAAATTGCATGCCAGCGACGTCGCGCGGCCGCCGGTGCGGGAAAGCCGAGCCATTGGCGCTGCGGTGTGATCGCCGCGTGCCCGGCCTGCGGCATAAAGTGCCGACTTCCCGGAATTTCCTCGGCAAAATCGCCCACGCCACGGCGATGATCGCCGTGGGTTTGACCGCTACCCGACGATGGCGTGTTGCCCGATTCGCGGTATTCTGCGGCGCGACCGGTCGCGACGGGCATCGCGCCGGTCGGTGATGAACGGCTGATCTCTCCGGCGATGGAGCCGCGATGAAGAGCAAGGTTGATATCTGGCGTACCGCGAGCGCTCTCGTGACGGAGCACGGAAATAATGCGGGCTTCGTTGCCGCTCTACGGGCCGACGTGCTGCTCGCCCAATACGACGTCGACGGTCATCTGATCTGGAAGCGCGTCCGAAAAGCCATCAGAGAGTTGCAACGCGCCCGGCCGACGGATGGCGAATGGTTGAATTGATGGGATTTTCGCGATGCCGGCGTTTGGGAAGGCCATGCGACGACGCATGCCGGCAATGAGCGCGAATCATTTTGGGCGCGGCGGGATCGGCAAGAGATTGGCACGGTTGTTCCGGTCCTTCGCCGCCTTGGCCGGATCGGCCGGCGTCATCGTCGTCGCCTTGCAATGCGTGTGGTGGTTCCAGGACGGATTCTGGTCGCCGAAAACCCTTTTGGATCTATGGCTGTGGCTTGGAAATTCCTATTCGATCCGGTCGTCGGGCGAAACCGAACGCATGGTTTTATGGGTGCTCGATTTTCCGCTGGGTGCGGTTTTGCTGGTGGTGGCGGCAGGCTCCTTTTGGGTTGGCAAGAGACTGGATGCCTAGGCTTTCATCCTTTTGTTTAGCTCGGCAATGAGCGCGCTGATATGCCCGCCGTTGCTTTCGAGGAAAGAGGCGAATTCGTCCCGGTAGGTCAGGACCTGACTAACGCCGGAGATGCTCACATCGATAACTTTTAAGGTGTCGCCTTCTTTACGGACCACCCAATCGACCTTGATCGTCGGTTTGCCGGCCGGCTGCACGATCTGCATCGTTACGAGCGTAAGCGCGTCGGATTGAGCTTGGTCGCCGGTCGCCGCGAAGCTTTGGCCGCTGTATTGACTGAAAAGCGACCAGTAGGTTTGAATCAGATAGGTTTGAAAAACTTGAGCGAATTGTTGTCGCTCGTCCGGGGTTGCCGTTCGCCAATTTTGGCCAAGGACAAACCGCGAGATTCTTGGAACGTCAAACGTCTCTACCACCAGCTTTCCGAACTGCTGCTCTCGGTCAGCGGCGGGAGCCTGACGGTCGTTGAGCAATTGCAACACGCGATTGCCGACATCGGTCATGAATGCCCGCGAGTCCGCGGTGGACGCAAAGGATTGCGACGGAATGGCAACCAAGATGAGCAGCACCATGCCCGCGAACGAAAGGAATCGTCGAGTGCGCATTTGGGTCGGTCCTTTTCGACAGCCGGTTGTTCTCTTCATCGTTCGCCGCGCGCCAGCACGCTTCTCATTTGCAAGGCGACCAGACCCAGCAGCATGACCACGCTGACGAGATTAAGCGAGGTCAGGTGCGATGCTTGCCCGGGCGACAGCGGAAAGATCGGGATCCCGTAGCTCGCCGCGGGAACGAGGACCGGCGCGATGGCGAGAGCGATGATGAGCAGCCCCAGCCGTCGCTCGCGCGGCCGAAACAGCAACGCTGCAAGCACGATGCACGGCAACAAAAAAAGCTCCATCCCGGCAGCCGTGCCAAACAATTTCGCGCACCAGATCGCGTCGAGCGTGCCGATCAACGGCAGAGCCGCGCGACCGGCGATGGCGCTCCGCCGTGCAAGCCACGGGATCGCGAAAAAGAACGGGCTTGCTGCCATCGTCCCGAGCGACGGCAATCCCGCTCTTCCGGTCAGCAAGATCGCATAAA
>DATLUE010000037.1:0-3191 GCA_035533255.1 Allostellaceae bacterium
CATTTCGACGCTTGCACACGGCGTCATCTCTGATAAGATACATCTATTATGCATCTTTTAAAGGGCGCGCTGCGATGCTCCAAGAGATCGAAACTCCGAGCCGCCTCCGCGGCGCCCCCAATTCGATTCCGGAGCACAGGACCAGCCTGACAGCTCTATCTCGGTCCTCTGTCGAAGCGCCGCGTGAAGCGCTCGCGCCAGATCTGGCGATCGCAGTCGACGATCTGGCCTTCGTCATCGTTGCCGCCTTTCGGCGTCATCCCCATATCAACAACGTATTGACGCATATCTCCGGTGCAAACTGGGAACGGGTGGAGCAGGCGCTACGCGTGATTCTCGATCCGCACGCCCGTAGCCGCGACATCACGCCGCTCGCCCGCAATCTCGTCGATCTGATGTGTGCGGATCGCGGCGTCACCGGCCGAATTTTGAAGCCCTTTTTTCGCGCTCTTCTCGTCGCTGTGCTGAGTCCGCGCCCGGCTGCGCGTCTGACCGCGCACGTCACCTGTTTGTTCCTGGAATTCGAGGTCGCAAGACAACGAGCGGCGGTCGCTGTTCCGGATAACGTCCTTGCGTCGCCGAACAGCGGAGAACCAGACTGATGTCGAAGAACCTCAGCACATCCGAGCGGGTGATCAACGTCAAGGACATCGATCTTCGACATCGTCACACGATCATCTTTCAGCTGTCGACCATCTTGAACCGGACTGCTCCCTGCAACTGGTTGTCGACCACGACCCCAGGCCCTTGCGCTTCCAGTTCGGAGCAGAGCACGGCTCTCGGTGCGAATGGACCTACCTTGAAGAAGGTCAAGAAATTTGGCGGGTGCGGCTTCGGCACGCCCGGTAGGGGATATCAACCATGTTTGAGCGATCGCTCCTCGTCAGCGCAAAAGCAGGATCTGAGCGTTGGCTCCAATCGCTGGCAAGAGGCCGCGTCGCCCAAGATTCAGCCCGGCTGTCGCGCGCCGAGCGACTGGAAATGATTCTTGCGGCGGCCAGCATGGATATTGGCGAATGCCCGGCCTGGATCGTGTTGACGCTTGAGCGGTCCGCCGTATCGGAACTCGACTGCATAGAACTGCATAGACAGGAGGTTTTGATGCTGACGAACCCATTCGACTATGTTCAGCCGACCAGCGAGACCGAACGCGAACATCTCGAATCCCTTATCCGCGCTGATTATGAACGTTGCTACCCAGGCGAGACACTGGAGGACGTCAAGCGACGCGCCTCGTTCTCGAAGGAGGACAGGGGGCAGCTACGCGACTGGATGGCTGTCGCGGCGGCGCGCGCCGTGGTCTTACGCGCTGCAGGCGTCCCGGCGGCGGTTACGAAATGAACCTTGAGATCCTAACCGATCGGGATATTAGCGGGCTGCGATCCGCCATGCTCGCCGGGCAGCGGCTGATTGACGCACGCCGTCGCATTGTCGCGCGCAAGCGATCTCAGATAACCGAGCGGCCGCGTCCGGTCCCTGATCGAAGTGGGAAGCGAACGCTGTTCGAGGAGACGGCGACCAAGCTCTGCCCTCGGCCTGCGGCCACGCATTTCGCGCACCTGCACAATCATATCGTCGACAGCCTGCAGCTCTGGATCGCTGCACAGCAGCCGTATAACCGAGAGCCAACGACGTCACCCGATCGGAGATGACGCCCCATATTAAGGAGAGTCGATAACCGAGCCTACCACTTGCCAGACATTCTATCGCAGAAAGGACATGTCTCATGAGCGACGCAATCTATCCGAAGGCCACCCGGGAGCTCGCCGAAAGGCGGCGCAGCCTCGCTCCAGAGACCGAGGCGGCGTTTCAGGCATTCAGCCGGGCAGCGTTCGCAGACGGCGCACTTTCAGCGAAGACCAAGCAATTGATCGCCGTGGCGGTCGCCCATGTGACGCAATGCCCCTACTGCATCGCGGGCCACACAAAAGCAGCGCAACGAGCAGGAGCCACGCCGCAAGAGCTCATGGAAGCAGTGTGGGTGGCAGCCGAGATGAGAGCGGGCGGCGCCTTCGCACATTCCACGCTGATGTTGGATGTCCTTACGCGGTCCTCGACGTCAGGAACGTCGTGATGGACCGCCCCTGCAATAGGATCGCCGCGGTGCAAGGCGCGCGAAGCGCTATAGTCCAAAAGATCTTTCGTGATCTTGTCATCCGATGGCGTCCAGTGATCCGGATTGCCGGCGTGATCGAGGAGAGCCATGGTCTTGAAGGGCGGGCCTGCAGCGCAGGCGTGCTGCGAAGCATTGCGGACGGCGAACTCTATCCAATATTCCAGGACCTTGGTCCGGGTTCGACGGCTTGCCACCTGGAGGGCGCCGGGGTCATCTGTGCGGGCGAAGCAGTCCGGCGGCACATCGCCGCTGGCTGTGATCTTGTCGTGTTGAGAAAATTCGGCAAGCTCGAGGCGGCGGGGCTGGGACTCATGGCGGCGTTCAGCGCCGCGTTCGAGTCGCATGTTCCCCTACTGACCTTCGTATCCCCGTACTTTCACGACGCGTGGGCGGGTTTCGTAACTCCGCTTGCGGTCGTTCTGCCCGCGAAGCCGGCGGCGGCCGACGAGTGGCTACGTTCGGTCAGAGCGGGCCATTCGATTACGACCTTCAGGCCGACAGAGCCTTAAGCCATCCACGATTGCCGCTATTGCATGAGCGGGCTATTCGCACGTTCCAAATCAGCGCCCGCGATCTCGGCTTGGCCGCCCAGGATTGAGATGTACTGCCGTAGCGCTCGTTCTTTGGCGTCCGCACTAACGCGTTCGACGATGCGATGGCAGGCGGCGTCGAATGGTAATGTTTCACCGGGATTCCGTTAATCGACGGCAGCGATGTGGAAGCCGTGGCGCGCCGATTGACCGTTGAGCGAGATCGTGATCCTGCGACGCGGCGACAACAGCGCGCGTCGACGTGACGAGCCGCCGGTCCGGGTCAAGCTTCTTTCAGAACATCCGGACAAACCAATAGTTAGCCATAAGACCGCCGAGGCGACTCGCCCCGCCGCCCTCGGGGATGTATTATTCCGATCGATGACAAGGGATCCATTCTACACGATCGGACACTCCACGCGCTCGGTCTCAGCCTTCGCCGCTTTGTTGCAGCAGGCGGAAGTCCAGCTCATCGTCGACGTTCGGAGCATCCCCCGCTCCAGAGCTAACCCGCAGTTTAATCGAGAAACGCTACCAGCTAGTCT
>DATLUE010000038.1:0-4976 GCA_035533255.1 Allostellaceae bacterium
AAAAACGCGAAATTACGAAACGAACCCAATTTTCCGAGCGAAAACAATGACCGGCTCCCTTCGCCGCGCACTCGAATTCGCGCTCCATGCCCGTCATTGCGAGCCGCTTCGACGAGGGCTCAGGAGCGAAACAATCCAGAAGGGCCGCACCGCTGATGGATTGCTTCGTCGCTCCGCTCCTCGCAATGATGGCGGCGCCGAGCAATGAGCGATGCGATTCGCCGCCCCGCCGAGCTGGTCGCCGCAGGCTTGATTGCGCCCGAACGCGAGGCCGAAATCGCGGCCGTGGCCGCGCGTTATGCGGTGGCGATCACGCCCGAAATCGCGGCGCTGATCGATCCCGGCGATCCGGCCGATCCGATCGCGCGGCAGTTCGTGCCCGATGCGCGCGAGCTGGTCACGGCGCCCGAGGAGCGCGCCGATCCGATCGGCGATCATGTGTTCGAGCCGGTCAAGGGCATCGTCCATCGCTATGCCGATCGCGTGCTCTTGAAGCCGCTGCATGTCTGCCCGGTCTATTGTCGCTTCTGCTTTCGGCGCGAGGATGTCGGGCCGGGCAGCGCGGCGCTGTCGCCGGCCGAGCTCGCTGCGGCGCTCGGTTACATCCGCGCTCATGCCGAGATCTGGGAGGTCATCCTCAGCGGCGGCGATCCGTTCATGCTGTCGGTGCGGCGGCTGCGCGCGATCGTCCGCGCGCTGGAGGCGATCCCGCATGTCGCGGTGATCCGCTTCCATACCCGGGTGCCGGTGGTCGATCCTGCGCGCGTTACCGCCGCGCTGGCGGCGGCGTTGAAAACCGAGAAGGCGGTTTATGTCGTCCTCCACGCCAATCACCCGCGCGAGCTGACGCCGGCGGTCAAGGCGGCGGCCGGCCGGCTGGTCCGGGCCGGCATCCCGCTATTGAGCCAGTCGGTGCTGCTGCACGGGGTCAACGACGATGCCGCGACCCTCGAGGCGCTGTTCCGCGGCCTGGTCGCCATGCGGGTGAAGCCTTACTACCTCCACCATCCCGATCTGGCACAGGGCACGGCACATCTGCGCATCGACCTGGCCGCGGGGCGGGAATTAGTGCGGCGGTTGCGCGGCCGAGTCTCCGGCCTCTGCCAGCCGGCCTATGTCCTCGACCTCCCAGGCGGCCACGGCAAGGTGCCGGTCGGGCATTGCTATGCGCGCGAAGCCGGCGCTTCGGGCGATTGGCGGATCGAGGATCCGGCCGGGAAAACCCACTCCTACCCGCCAAAGAATTTCCTTACGGATTAGGAATCAAATAATATCAAAGTGTTATTATGTGATCCTAATACGTGATATTTTCGCCACGGCGACTCCCGATTGCGGGGATTTTATGCAAAAATAGTTGTTAACCGCCTCGGATTACTCTGTAATACGAGCGGGGTCGGGGAAGCATGTTGAAGACCATTCGCACCAATTTCGACCGGCACGAGGCGCGTCGCGACCGGCGGTATCCGTTGCCGGCCATCGTCGTAACGCTCGCTTCGGGCGAATTCGCCACCGCCAATTGGTCGCTGGGCGGCTTTCTGCTCGCCTCCGGGCCGGAACTGGCGATCGGGTCGGTGGTTACCGGTAATCTCGTGCTTGCGGATACCTGTCAGACCCATGATTTTTCCGCCGAGCTGGTTCGCCGCGACGCCGATGGCACCGGCTTCCGGTTCGTCGAATTGTCGATCGACCTGGTCGGCGCGCTCGATCGCGCGATCGCCGGGCGCATGTTCAGGAAGCGCGCATGAGCCGCGGCCGCATCATCCTTGGCCTCGGCGGTGCGGCGCTGCTCGCAATGGCGGCGCCGGCCGCGCCCGCCCGTGCCGACGGCACGACGACGCTGGCCGGCAAATCCGCCCTGGTGCGCGGCGGCGCGCCCCTGCCGCAATTCAACACCAGCTTTCCGATCGAGATCGGCAATCCCGATCCGGTCAGCGCCGCCCGAAGCGACCTCGAGATTTCGCTGACGACGCCGGACCATAACGTGCTGCGCTTCCTGTTCTCGCCGCGCAGCCTCGCCGGCGAGACGCCGGGCGTCGGCACGACGCTGGGCACCAATTACGCCGGCGTCGCCTGGAACCTGTTCGACCACGACCGCATGTTCGGCAGCGTCGCGCTGTCGGGCGCGGTCAATCACGCGCTCGACAACGACCCGACCAGCCGGCTCTACGGTCCGCTGATCTCGCTGCACAGCACCTTCGAGCTCGGCTACGCCTTCGACCCGCGGCAAAGCCTGTCCTTCGACGTCGACCATGCCAACCCGGCGCCGTATTTCGGCGATCGCACCACCCCCGCCGAGAATCTCCGCCTCCAATACGGCTATCATTTCTGATCCGATCGACGGCCAGCGGCGCGCTGGCTCGACCGGCGCGGTCTGTGCTAGGGGAAGCCGATAATCAACGCGGGGAGGACCGATCGATGAGATTGAGGAACACGCTCGCTGCCGCGGCCGTGGCGCTCACGGCGCTCGGCCTCATCGCCGCCGGCCCGGCGCAAGCCGATCCGGTCAAGCTGCGCATCGCCTGGATCGTGCCGGCCGGCGACGCGCCGCTCGCGCTTCTCGGCAAGCCCGGCATCGCCCGCCACGAGGGCAAGAGCTACACGCTCGCATTCACCCATTTCACCGGCACGCCGCCGATGATCTCGGCGATCGCGGCGGGCGAGGTCGATCTCGTGCCGTTCGCGTTCTCGTCCTTTGCCTTGGCGGTCGAGAACGCGAAGCTCGCCGATCTGCGCATCATCGCCGACACTTTCCGCGACGGCGTGCCCGGCTATTACAGCACGGAATACATGGTGCTGAACGGCGGCCCGATCAAAAAGATCGAGGATCTGAAAGGCAAGGTCGTCACCTCGAACGCCGCCGGCAGCGCCGTCGATATCGCGCTGCGCGAGATGCTGAAGAAGCACGGGCTCGAGGACAAGCGCGACTACACGCTGATCGAATCGGCGTTTCCCAACATGAAATCCGAGCTGCTCGACCGCAAGGTCGATCTCATCACCGGCGTTGCGCCGTTCAGCCAGGACCCGCAGCTCCGTGCCGCCGCGCACGATCTCTTCGTCCAAAAAGACGCGATCGGCGTGTCGCAGATGATCATCTGGACCGCGCGCGCGGGTTTCATCCAGAAGAACCGCGCGGCGCTGGTCGATTACCTCGAAGACTATCTGCGCGAGTTGCGTTGGTATCACGACCCGGCCAATCACGCCGCGGCGATCAAGGCGGTGACCGATTACACCAAGACGCCGGCGGCTTTGTGGGATAGCTGGCTCTTCACCAAGGGCGATCTCTACCACGACCCCAACGGGATGCCCGATCTCGACGCGCTGCAAAACAACATCGCCGCCGCGCACGGTCTCGGCTTCGTGCCGGCCGATCTCGACCCGCATCAATACGCCGATCTCAGCATGGTCGAGGAAGCGGCGAAGCGGCTGAATTAGGCAGCGGCGCCGGGGCGCGCCGGGCCGAGGCGGCACCAGACCGGCGTGTGGTCCGAGGCCTTCTCCTTGGCGCGCGGCGTCTTGTCGATGTCGCATTCCTCCAGGCGGTCGGCGGCTTGCGGGCTGAGCATCAGGTGATCGATGCGCAAGCCCTCGTCGCGATGCCAGCGCCCGGCCTGATAATCCCAGAAGCTGTAGCGATGCGGCTCGGCATGCAGCGCGCGGAACGCATCGACATAGCCGAGATTGGCGATGGTGCG
Organism: Allostellaceae bacterium; assembly: GCA_035533255.1. GTDB lineage: Bacteria > Pseudomonadota > Alphaproteobacteria > ATCC43930 > CGMCC-115725 > CAIKMD01. Next base: position 3,693 of record DATLUE010000038.1, read on the forward strand.
AAAGGCCTCGCGCGTTTCGATCTTGCACAAGGCGTCGCCGCGCCAGCCCTCGGGGTCGTAGACGTCGTCGTCGGTTGGGCAGACGTTGTAGTCGCCGGCGAGCACCACCGCGCGCTCGCTCTCTAGCAGCGCGCGCGCATGCGCCGAGAGCCGCTTCATCCAGCCGAGCTTGTAAGGATATTTGTCGCTATCGACCGGATTGCCGTTCGGCAGATAAAGCGAAGCGATGCGAAGATCGCCGAAACTGCCCTCGATGTAGCGCGCCTGCACGTCGCTGTCGTCGCCAGCGAGGCCGCGCTTCACGTCCGTTGGCGGCTCACGCGACACCAGCGCGACGCCGTTGTAGCTGCGCTGGCCCGCGGCCTCGACGTGATAGCCGAGGCCTTTCAGCTCGAGCGCCGGAAAATCCTCGGTCTGGCATTTGATCTCTTGCAGGCAGACGACATCGGGCGCGGCATCTTGCAGCCACGCCAGGAGATGCGGCAGCCGCGCCTTGACCGAATTGACGTTCCAGGTGGCGATCTTCACCGAGCGCCCCCCAGCGCGAAGGAAATTCAGGCGATCGAGAACGAGCTGCCGCAGCCGCAGGACGAGGCGGCGTTCGGATTGCGCACCTGGAACGACGCGCCCATCATGTCCTCGACGAAATCGATCTCGGCGCCTTTGACCAGGTCGAGCGAGACCTCGTCGATGACGACGGTTACGCCGTCGCGCTCGAAGGCGAGGTCGTCGTCCTTGCGCGCTTTGTCGAAGCTGAAATCGTAGCGGAAGCCCGAGCAGCCGCCGCCCGAGACGGCAAGGCGCAGAAACGCCGCCGGCGCATTCTCCTGCTGTCTCAGCACGGCGACGCGCTTGGCTGCGCTCGCGCTGAGCGTCACCTGGGCAGGAGAGGTTGTGGTCTGGCCATCCGGCATCGCGGTTCCTGGGGTTACCGAGCCTATTTTATGTGGGGAGTCTCAAGGATTTGTCAAATGAGCTGCGCGTCGGCGAGAACTCCCTCTCCCCAATGGGGAGAGGGTTGGGGTGAGGGGGCATCGGGTTACCCCTCACCCGACGCTTCGCGCCGACCTCTTCCCAAAGGGAGAGGTTCATTTCTCACACATTGACCGGCACGAGGGTTGGGCGGCCGCGGATGATGTCGGCCATCTTCTCGGCGATCATGATCACCGTGGCGTTGATGTTGGCGCCGACCAAATCGGGCATCACCGCCGCGTCCACCACGCGCAGGCCGTCGATGCCGCGCACCCGGCATTGGGCATCGACCACCGCGGTCTCGTCGCTGTC
>DATLUE010000039.1:0-2712 GCA_035533255.1 Allostellaceae bacterium
GAGCGCGTGAGGCCGGTCTTGAGCCGTGCGAACCATCCCGGCTTCTCGCCGCTCATGCCGCGTGTCCTGCCAGCGCGCCGGGTGTCGCCGCGGTGATGACAACCGGCGCGATGCCGCCGATGACCGCTTCGCCGGTAAAGCGCACCGGCGCGTAATGCTCGCTATGGCCGAAGTTGCCATCCTCGTTCGACGCTTGCTCGACCAGCACCAGCGCGGTCGTGTCGACGCGTGCCGCGAGTGCCCGCGCGGTCGCCGCTTTGCCGGCATCGCGCAGCCGCGCCGCGCGCTCCTTCACCACCGGGCCGGCAAGAAGCGGCATGCGCGAGGCTGGCGTGCCGGGCCGCGCGCTGAACGGAAAAACGTGGAGGTAATCGAGGCCGGCTTCCTCAACCAGCGCCAGGCTGCGGCCGAATATCGCCTCGTCCTCGGTCGGAAAGCCCGCGATCATATCGGCGCCGAGCGCGATGCCGGGGCGCAAGAGCCGAGCGCGGCGGCACGCAGCGAGCGCGTCGTCCCGCGAATGGCGGCGCTTCATGCGCTTCAAGATCAGATCGTCGCCCGCCTGGATCGACAGATGCAGATGCGGCATCAGCCGCTGCTCGTCGGCGATCAGTCGCCACAGCGCGTCGTCGATCTCGACCGGGTCGAGCGACGATAGCCGCAGCCGCGCGAGGCCCGGCACCAGCGCCAGCAGCCGGCGGCACAACTGGCCGAGGCTCGGCTTGCCGGGCAGATCGCCGCCGAAGCCGGTGATGTCGACGCCGGTCAGCACCAGCTCGCGATAGCCGGCTGCGGTGAGGCGCTCGGCCTGGCGCACGATCTCGCCCACCGGCACCGAGCGGCTGTTGCCGCGGCCGAATGGGATGATGCAGAAGGTGCAGCGGTGATCGCAGCCCTGCTGCACCTCGATGAAAGCGCGCGCGCGGCCGTCGAAGCCGTCGATCAGATGCGCCGCGGTCTCGGTCAGCGTCATGATGTCGGCGACTTGGATGCGCGCGCTGTCCGCGCGCGCGATGCCGTCATAGCTTTCGCGCTTCAGCTTCTCGTCATTGCCGAGAACCAGATCGACCTCGGGCATCGCGGCATAGGCTTCGGGGTCGATTTGCGCGGCGCAGCCGGTGACGATAAGGCGCGCTCCGGGATGCTCGCGGCGGGCGCGGCGGATCGCCTGGCGCGCTTGGCGCTCGGCTTGCTGGGTCACGGCGCAGGTGTTAACGATCACCGCGTCGTCGAGCCCGGCGTCGCGTGCATGGCCGCGAATGACCTCCGACTCGAAAGCGTTCAGTCGGCAGCCGAAACTCAGGATTTCGGCGGCCATCTGCGTCAGCTCAGCAAGGCAGGGTCGATAACGCCGCGAAAGCTGGTCGCGACCGGGCCGGTCATGACGACGTGATTGTCGCCCCGCCACTCGATCTCGAGGCTGCCGCCATCGGCGACGATCTCGGCGCGGCGCTCGGCCAGGCCACGGCGCGCGGCGCCGACCAAAGCGGCACAGGCGCCGCTGCCGCAGGCGAGCGTCAGCCCGTCGCCGCGTTCCCACACCCGCAGGCGGATTTTCCGGGGCGACAGGATTTGCGCGACGCCGATATTGGCGCGCGCGGGGAAGATAGGGTCGTGCTCGAGCTTGGGGCCCAGCGTCGCGAGGTCGGTGCGCTCGACATCGGCGACGAAAAAGGTCGCATGCGGATTGCCCATGCCGGTGCAAACCGGATCGGCCAGCGGCCCGAGGCTCAACGGCACATGCAGTGTGTCGCAATCGCGCGCCAGCGGAATCCCGCGCCAGCCGAAGCGCGGCTCGCCCATATCGACGGCGATGCGGCGATCGCCAGCGAGCCAGGCTTCGACCGGGCCGGACAAGGTGTCGATGACGACGCGCTCGCGCGCTGCCTCGGCAATCAGGAGCGCCGCGACGCAGCGCGCGCCGTTGCCGCAGGCTTCGGCCTCGCCGCCATCGGCATTGCGGATGCGCATGAACGCGTCCGCGCCCTCGCGTTGCGGCTTCTCGACGATCAGAATCTGGTCGCAGCCGACGCCGCGGTGACGGTCGGCGAGCGCGCGCGCTGCGCTGTCGTTAAGTGCCAGCTCATGCGCGCGCGCGTCGAGAATGACGAAGTCATTGCCGAGCCCGTGCATCTTGACGAAATCGATTGCGCGCATCGCGCGGTTATAGAGCGCATCGCCGGCATAAAAAAGCGCGGGGCCGTTAAGCCCCGCGCTCGCGCGATCTCGATAAGGTGCTTCTTGGGTATCAGCGGACGGTCGCGCCCACCGCGGCGTTCGCGCCGACGCCCTTGCCGACCCCGACCGCGCTGTTCACATGCGCCGAAGCGGCGGGACGCTGCGCGGTCTGGGCGTGCTTGGTGTTCTTTGCGGTTTTTGTCGCCTTGGTCGTCTTCTTGGCCGCCGCGGTCTTGGTCTTGTGGATCGAGGTCTTCGCGGTGCTGCCGACCGAAGCGATGCTGCCGGTGCCGATTTTCGCGCTCGAACCGGTCGCGACCGATGCGCTCGGCAGAGGCGCGGCCGGCACCAGGTCGGCGGCGAAGGCCGGCAGGCCGGAGGCGGCGAGAAGACCGGTCAGCGCCAGCGCCCGGAGAGTGAATTTGCTGCTCATGGAATGGGAAATCCTGTGTTGTGTTCGTCTCGAAAGCGAGACGTCAAGACAACGCGCCCTCGCCGGCGACCACTCCAAGGCAAAGCGGCGTTATTGTGACG
>DATLUE010000040.1:0-4207 GCA_035533255.1 Allostellaceae bacterium
GGCCGCCACAGAATCTCGGGCTCGATCTCGGGCCGCATCGCCAGCGCTTTTTCCAGCCGGCGCTTGCCGATGAAGCACCACGGGCACACCACGTCCGAGATAATGTCGATCTGCATCGCCGCAATATAGCACGCGGTTGACCGCGCGTAGCCCAGACAGCAACATGCGGCGCATGGCGGATTTCAGTCTCGACGGGCGCGTGGCGCTGATAACCGGTGCGTCGCGCGGGCTCGGGCGGCATTTTGCCGGCGTGTTGGCGCGCGCCGGCGCGGCGGTGGCACTGGCCGCGCGGCAGGCGGAGCTTCTGGCCGAGGCGGCGCGCGAAATCGAAGCCGAGGGCGGCCGCGCGGTCGCGGTGCCGCTCGACGTGACCGACGGCAAGAGCGTCAAGCACTGCGTCGCCGCGGCGGAAGAGGCGCTCGGCGCGATCGATATCCTCGTGAACAACGCCGGCATCGCGGTCTCGAAGCCGCTGTTGGAGCACAGCGAGCAGGATTGGGACCGCGTGCTCGACACCAATCTCAAAGGCGCGTGGCTGATGTCGCGCGAGCTGGCGTCGCGCTGGATCGAGCTCAAGCGAGGCGGCCGGATCGTCAATATCTCGTCGCTGCTGGCGCTGCGCACCATCCGTCACGTGCCGAGCTACACCGCGGCGAAGGCCGGCCTCGACCATCTGACGCGCACGATGGCGGTCGAGCTCGCGCGCTTCGGCATCGCCGTCAATGCGATCGCGCCCGGCTATGTCGAGACCGACATGAATCGTGGCTTTCTGCGCAGCGAGACCGGCAAGGCGCTGATCGGCCGCATTCCGATGGGCCGCGCGGGCGAGCCGGCCGATCTCGACGGCGCGCTGCTGCTGCTGGCCTCGCCGGCCGGCGCCTATCTCAATGGCGTGGTGCTTCCGGTCGATGGCGGCCATGCGGTGAGCGTGGTCTGACATGCCGGATTCGCGCGTCCCCTTCACCCCAACCCTCTCCCCCGTGGGGAGAGGGTGCGAGCGCAGCGAGCGGGTGAGGGGGCTTGCTGAATTCATCGCGGTCAAAGCCGGTGCGCAAGCGGCGTCGATCCGCGATTGGCGCGAATTGGCGGGCGGCGCGGTGCTGCGGCATGTCCGGCTCGATCTCGAATTACGCGGCGGACCTTATGCCGGGACGCAGCGCTGGGTGCTGCGGGCGAATGGCGCGACGCCGCTTGGTTTTGGCATGAGCCGCGCGCGCGAATTCGCGCTGCAGCGCGCGCTGTTCGCCGCGGGCATGAAGGTTGCCGAGCCGCTGTTTATGTGCTGCGATGCCGGCATCTTCGGCGCGCCGTTCTATCTCATGCGCTGGGTCGAGGGCGAATCCGACGGCGCGGCAATCGTCGCGGCAGGCCGCAATGATGCGCTGGCAGAGAAACTCGGCGCCGAACTCGCCCGCTTGCACGGGCTTGACCTCGTGCCGCGGCTGCGCTTCCTGCCGCCGCAGCCCGAGGATGCTGCCGCTGCACGGATCGCCGCGCTGGCGCGGCGTCTCGCGGCCGACGCGGATCCGCATCCGGTGGCGGATTGGGCGCTGCGCTGGCTCGCGTGTCACCAACCGGCGCCGGTGCGGCCGATGCTGTGTCATGGCGATTACCGGACCGGCAATTACCGCGTCGCCGACCGCGCGCTCGCCGCCGTGCTCGATTGGGATTTCGCCGGCTGGAGCGATCCCGACGAGGACATCGCCTGGTTCTGCGCCGCGGCCTGGCGCTTCGGCGTCGCCGATCGCGAGGCCGGCGGCATTGCGCCGCGCGAAATTTTCTATCGCGGCTATGAGGCGGCGGCGCGGCGGCGCATCGATCCGGCGCGCGTGCATTATTGGGAGGTGATGGCGGCGCTGCGCTGGCTGGTAATTGCGCTGATGCAACGCGATCGCTTTTTGCAGCAGGGCGAGCGCGCGCTCGATCTCGCGCTGACCGGGCGGCGGGTGGCCGAATCCGAGCACGAGTTGCTCGCGCTCACCGGGCTCGGCGCGTGATGCGCGATCGCCCAAGCGGCGCGGAACTGGTCGCGCTGGCACAGGAACAGCATCAGCCGGCGGCGCTGGCGGCGCGCGGCAGGGCGATTGCCGCGCGCGAGCGGCTTTACGGCGACGAGGCCTTTGCCGCCTGCCGCGCGGCGCTGGCGGCGCGTTATGGCGCGGGCGACGACGGCGCGCTGCTGGCGCGGCTCGCCGCCGACATTCGCGCCGGCGCGCTGGACGAGGGCAGGCCCGAGCGCCCGGCGCTGGCTGCGCTGCTCGACGCGATCACGCGTCAAAAGCTGCGCGAGAGCAATCCCGACTACCTTGAAGCGTTCACGCCGCCTTGAGGCAGGTCGTAATGCGCGCGAGCAGGTCGTCCGGATCGAACGGTTTTGGGAGCACGTCGCTCGCGCCCATCTTGCGCGCGATCTGCAGGAAATCGGTGTTGCCGATGCGGCCGCCGCCCGAGATCGCGATGATCTTGGTTCCCGGCCGCTCGCCGAGAATCTGGCGGATGGTGGCGATGCCTTCCTGCTCCGGCATAATGATGTCCGAGATCACGAGGTCCGGCTGCTCCTTGCGGAACGCGTCGATGCCCTGGAGCCCGTCATTGGCGAGCACGACCGTGTAGCCGGCGGCTCCAAGGATGCGCGATATGGTGTTGCGCACGATGGCGTTGTCTTCGATAACCAGTATCTTTTGCACAGGCTAGTCTCCGTGTCTCGAATCAATCGAGCGTGACGGGAAGTTTATGCGACGGCTGCGATCGCCAGGTCGTCGGCTTCGGTGCGCGCGGGCAGCATGATCGCGACCCGTGTGCCTTCGCCCGGTGTAGTGTCGACTTCGATGGTGCCGCCATGGCTGGCGATGATGCCATGGACGACCGATAAGCCGAGGCCGGTGCCTTCGCCGACCGCCTTGGTCGTGAAGAATGGCTCGAAGATGCGTTGGCTGATTTCCGGCGCCATGCCGCAGCCGGTGTCGGCGACCGCAAGGCGGATCATCCGCCGCCCCTCTGGGTTCTTGTCTTCGGTCAAGGCGACTGTGACGGTGACCCGGCCGACGCGATCGCCGATCGCATGCGCGGCATTGGTGACGAGATTGACGACGACTTGCTGAATCTGACCGGCATCGGCGAAGATCGACGGCACGGGCCCGACACTCTCGATCAGGTCGATGGTGGTTGGCAGGCTCGCGCGCAGCATGTGGAGCGCGTGATGGACAGCCGCGCCAAGATCGATCGCCTCTTTGACGATTTCCTGCTTGCGGCTGAACGCGAGGATTTGACGCACCAGGTTGCTCGCGTGGAGGCTCGCTTGATGGATGTTCTCGAGATCGGCGCGAACCGGCAAGCCATCCGGCAATTCGCGCATCGCGAGCTTCGACAGCGCCTGGATCGGTACCAGCGTGTTGTTGAGATCATGAGCGATGCCGCCCGCCAAGGTGCCGAGCGCGGTGAGCTTCTCGGAGTGACGCAGTTGGGTCTCGATCTCGTTTTGGTGCCGTGCCGCCGCTTCCTTTTCCGTGACGTCCATCATCGCCACCGAGACGTAGAGCGGTTGGCCCGCCGCGTCGTAGCCGATGTCGGCCCGGCTGGCGACAGTGCGGACTTCGCCGCTCGGCCGGACGATACGGAAGGTAAGGCCGGTGTTGACATGCTCGTCATCGCCGCGCTGCAACGCCGCCTTCAAAATGGCCCGATCGTCGGGATGGACGAGCGCGAGCAGATTGCCGGCGCCCGGCGCGTAGGTGTCGCGGCTCACGCCGAAGATGCGGTAGGTCTCGTCGGACCAGATAACCTCGTTGGTGCGCAGGTTGCGCTCGACGGTACCGAGATGCGTGATCCGCTGCGTGCGGTCGAGCCGCGCTTGGCTCTCGTGTAGTGACTGCTGCACGCGCTTCAACGCCGTGATGTCGACGCGCAGCCCGGCGGTGCCGCCGCTGCTGGTGCGGCGTTCGGAGATCAGCAGCCAGCGCCCATCGTCGAGCTGCGACTCGATCGGCTCGCCGGTCTCGCGGTGCTTGCGCAACTGCTCGGCCAGCCATTCCTCCGGGCGACCCTGGGCACCAGCGTAGCGGCCATGCGCCAATCCGGCGCGCAGAATGTCGCTTAAAGGCGTGCCGGGGATCAGCAGCTCGGCGCTTTCGGGATAGAGGCGCCGGTAGGCGTCGTTGCACAGCACCAGCCGGTCCTCGGCGTCGAAGATCACGAAGCCTTCCGAGAT
>DATLUE010000041.1:0-10280 GCA_035533255.1 Allostellaceae bacterium
CGAGAAACCGGCCGTTGCGATCGAGCGCCAGCGCCAGCTTGGCGACAAGATCGCGGCCCTCATAGGCGCTCAGCATCTCTTCCGAGCGCGTCGCGGTGTATTTGACCGGCCGGCCGAGCTTGCGCGCGGCCCAGAGCGCGAGCGCGAATTCGACATAGGGCCGGTTGCGCGAGCCGAAGCTGCCGCCGACATCCTGCGCCACCAGCCGCAACTTCTCGGGCGCGATGCCGAGGATCGCCGCGTATTGGCGGCGCTGGCGCACCACGCCCGGCCCGCCCGAGGTCAAATGCAGCGTATAGCGGCCGCTATCGACGTCGTATTGGGCTAGCGCGGCGCGCAACTCCAGCGGCATCGGGCTGGCGCGCGTGACGTGAAAATCCATCGCGACGACGTGGGCCGCCGCCGCGAACACGCGCTCGGTCGCCGCCGCGTCGCCGAACATCGTGTCCACCAGCAGATTGTCCGGCGTCTCGTTCCAGACCGGCGGCGCGCCCGGCGCCAGCGCCGCCGCGACATCGAGCACGAAGAGGAGCGGCTCGTAATCGACCGCGACCGCGTCGGCGGCATCGAGCGCCTGCGCTTGGGTCTCGGCAACCACCAGCGCGACGGCTTCGCCAACATGCCGCGCACGATCGACCGGTAGCAGCGCGTGCGGGCCGACGAAAATCTTGCCGCCGCCGGGCGCGGTCAGCCGCATATCGAATTTGGTCGCGGGGACCGGATCGTGCGGGATCGGCGTCAACCCCTCGCCGCGGCAATCCGCGCCGGTGACGATACCGAGGATTCCGGGCAGCGCTTGCGCCGCCTCGGTGCCGATGCGCCGGATGCGCGCATGGGGATGAGGCGAGCGCACGAGCGCCGCATAGGCTTGGTCCGGGAGGCTCAGATCATCGGTGAAGCGCCCGGCACCCGTCAGCAACCGGCGGTCCTCCTTGCGCGGCAGCGCCTGCCCGCTCGAGCGAAGCGTCCATCCTGCGATTGCTGTCATGTCCCCTAAATTGCGCCCCTAAACGCAGCTTTTTACCGGTTGCTATCATGCGCGGCGGTCGCGGCGGTGGCGAGACCTCACCTGATAATTCATAATTCCTATTATTCATGTTTTGTTCTTATGATAAGCCTTCCTGCATGCAATTGGGGAGAGGAACAATGGATCGCCCACTCGACCGTCAAACCGTGGCTTTGTTGCTCGTCGGCTGGCTCGTCGCGCTCGTCACCACCCTCACCTGACCCTCGCTCCCGTCATAACGCCAAGGTTAGGGCCGGTTTCGGCGGAGCTGGGCTAGGCGGCGCGATGCGACCGGGTTAAGGTCGCAGCATGAAGCTGCTCGTCATCGAGGATGACCGCGAGGCCGCCGCTTATATCACCAAGGGCCTGGGCGAAAGCGGCTATGTCGTCGACGTCGCCCATGAGGGCCGCGACGGCTTGTTCATGGCCAGCTCGGGCAGCTACGACGCGCTCATCATCGACCGCATGTTGCCCGGCATGGACGGCCTCGCGGTTATCGCCGCGCTGCGCGCCGCCGAGATCCGAATCCCGGTCCTGATCCTCAGCGCACTGGGCGTGGTCGACGACCGCGTCAAAGGCTTGCGCGTCGGCGGCGACGATTACCTGGTCAAGCCCTTCGCCTTCGCCGAGCTGCTGGCGCGGCTCGAGGCGCTGCTGCGGCGCGGTAGCGGGCCGCCCGCCACCACCAAGCTGCGCGTCGGCGATCTCGAAATGGATTTGCTCGCCCGCACCGTCCAGCGCAGCGAGCAAGAAATCGAGCTGCTGCCGCGTGAGTTCCGCCTGCTCGAATACCTGCTGCGCCATGTCGGCCAAGTGGTCACCCGCACCATGCTGCTCGAGAATGTGTGGGATTATCACTTCGACCCTCAGACCAACGTCATCGACGTTCATATCAGCCGGCTACGGCAAAAGATCGACAAGGGCTTCGCCAAGCCGCTGCTGCATACCGTGCGCGGCGCCGGCTATCGCCTCGCCGCGGAATAGCGCTTGCTCCGGCTGCTCAACACCAGCGCCTTTCGGCTTGCCGCGATCTATTTCATCCTGTTCGCGACCTCGGTACTGGCGCTGCTCAGCTTCATCTATTTCTCGACCGCCGATTTCGTCGAAGCGCAGGCCGAGGAGACCATCGACGCCGAAATCCGCGGCCTCGCCGAGCAATATCGCGAGCACGGTCTCGCCGGCCTGGTGGAGGTCATCGAGCAGCGCATCGCCACCGCGCAGCGCACGCCGAGTCATATCGACGATACCCTCTATCTCATCACCGACCCGCTGCTGCACAAGCTTGCCGGCAATCTTGCAGACTGGCCGCAAACCGTGGAGCTCGGCAATGGCTGGGTCAGCTTTCCGGTCACCGAACAGCACAACGGCGCCCGCGAGATCGACAATGCGCGCGCGTCGGTGATCGTGCTGCCGGGCAATTTCCACCTGCTGGTCGGCCGCGATCTGCGCGATGCGCGGCTGTTCCGCCTGCGCATCACCAACACGCTCGGCTGGGCCGCGCTGATCACCTTGGGGCTCGGCATCGTCGGCGGGCTTTTGATGACGCGCAACATGCTGCGCAAGGTCGATGCCGTGAACCGCACCAGCACGCGCATCATGCATGGCGATCTGAGCCAGCGCGTGCCGGTCTCGGGCACCGGCGACGAATTCGACCAGCTCGCGCAGAACCTCAACGGCATGCTCGACCAGATCGAGCGGCTGATGGCGGGCATGCGCCAGGTGACCGACAACATCGCGCATGACCTCCGCACGCCGCTGGCGCGGCTGCGCTCGCGACTCGAGGTCACGCTGATCGAGAAGCCGGACGAACGCCGCTACGCCGACGTGCTGCGCGAGACCATCGGCGAGGCTGACCGACTGCTCGGCACCTTCAACGCCCTGCTCAGCATCGCCGAGGCAGAGGCCGGGTCGCGCCGCGCCGGACTCGAAGCTGTCGACCTATCGGAAATCGCCCGCGACGTCGCCGACCTCTATGAGCCGGTCGCCGACGAGGGCGGCCTCGACTTTGGTATCGCGGTCGCCGACAAGGTCATGGTGCGCGGCGACCGCCACCTGCTGTCGCAGGCGATTGCCAACCTGCTCGACAACGCGTTGAAATACACGCGTGCCGGCAAGGTGTCGCTGAGCGTCGCCACGCGCGCCGCGACGGCGCGGATCGAGGTCGCGGATACCGGTCCGGGCGTGCCGGCAGATCGGCGCAAGGCGGTGTTCGATCGCTTCGTCCGGCTCGAAGGCAGCCGTAGCACGCCGGGCAATGGCCTCGGCCTCAGCCTGGTGCGCGCCGTCGCCACGCTGCATGACGGCACGGTCTGGCTCGAGGACACGCAGACCGGCGCCGAAGCTCCTGGTCTTAAAGTAATTTTTGAATTGCCGCTGGCCGCCGCAGGTGCTGGTTCAGAACCCGACCGCGAATTGCCGCGGCTCTTTCCGGCTCCCGCTCCGGCTCTGATCGCCGCCGAGCCGGCGCGCGACCTCCGCGAGGTTTAGCCGCAACTGCTCGCGGCTCATCCCGGCGCTCGCCGCGACCGGGCCCATGATCTCGTCGCTGAGCAACTCTTCGAGAGTTGCCTCGCCTGTCAGCCACCAACGGTGCATGACCCCTCCTAACTCCATGACCAAACCTTAACGCCGCAAGGTGGCCCTTTTGTGGCGCGCGGCCCAAATTTCGTTCATTTTGCCGCAAGAAATTTTAACAAAAGATTGATCCGCCGCGCGCGGTCGACCGCTGCCACCACACGGCGCCGGCCGGGATTGGTAATTAATTCATTCTTTTTCACTATAAAAATCGGGAGTTTTGCCGAACTGCGGCGATGCTGCATTGCATTTGAGGTGGGTACGATGGACGGCGATCGTAATATGATGACGAACCTCAAGGACTGGGTCCTCGAGGCGATGCGCCAAAACCGCTTTGCCGAAGCCGAAAAGACCCTGCGGGGGGCGCTCGAAGCGCCGACGCAAAGCACCGATCTGCGCTTCCTCTTGGGCACTGTGCTGGCCGCATCCGGCAAGCTCGACGACGCGATCCAATATCTCGAAGAGGTGCGCAAGCTCGCGCCCAACAATGTCAGCCTCTTGAACAATCTCGGCAATGTGCTGCGCCTCAAAGGCCGGCCCGAGGAGGCCGTCGCGCATCTGCGCCACGCCCTGACCATCCAGCCGGATTCGCCCGATGCGCTGATCAATCTCGGCCTGTCGCTGCTGGCGCTCGGCCGCGCCGACCAGGCGGTGCAATGCGGCCGGCTCGCCTTGCGCCTGCGGGCGCAGGATCCCGAAGCGCTGTTCATGCTCGCGAGCGCGCTGGCCGAGGAAGGCCGCACCGACGAGGCGATGCAATGCTTCGAGCAGGTCCTGCACCAGCGGCCGGGGCATCCGGCCGCGCTTAACGGCTTGGCGCTCGCCAAGCGCGCCCAGGGCAAGCTCGACGATGCGGTCGTCGAGCTGCGCAATGCCATTACCGCGGCGCCGGAAGATCCGACGCTGCATACCAATCTCGGCCTCTGCCTGATGGAGCAAGGCGATCTCGCCGGCGGCAGCATCGAATACGAATGGCGGCTGCGCCGGCCGGGTGCGCCGCGGCTCAATGCGCCGCTGTGGGACGGCCGGCCGCTCGCCGGTCGGACGCTGCTGCTGTGGGCCGACACCGGCCTGGCCGACGGCATCCAGATGCTGCGCTTCGCGCCGTTGCTGCGCAGCTCGGCCGCGCGCATCGTGCTCGCCTGTCCGGCGCCGCTGGCGCGGCTGGCCGCGACCGCGCCCGGCCTCGATCATATCGTCGCCAATGGCGAGCCGACGCCGCCGGTGCATGCCTATCTGCCGCTCACCAGCCTGCTCAACCGGCTCAGCGTCACGACCGACTCCATCCCCTCGCCCGGCGCCTATCTCGCGGTCGATCCGACGCGCGCCGCCGCGCTCAAGCCGATGCTGGGCGGCGCCGGCTTCAAGGTCGGCCTGGTTTGGAACAGCGGCAGCAACGAGCGCCGGCGCAACCTGCCGCTGGCCGCGCTGGCACCGCTGCTGGCGGTGCCGGGGGTGCGCTTCTTCGGCCTCGATCAGGCGGGTGCCGGCGATATTGCCGCGAGCCCGTTCGCCGGCCGCATGCTCGATCTGTCGCCCAAGCTGAACGACCTCGCCGATATGGCGGCCGCGATCAGCCAGCTCGACCTGGTCGTCACGATCGACGGCATCGCGGCGCATATCGCTGGCGCCCTCGGCCGCTCGGCCTGGGTGATGCTGCCGACGGTGTGCGAATGGCGCTGGTCCACCGAGCGCACCGACAGCCCGTGGTATCCGAGCCTGCTGCTATTCCGCCAGGCCCCGACCGAGGGCTGGGAGCGGGTGGTCGAGCAGATCGCCGGTGCCCTCGCCGTCTTCGGCAATGCCGGGGCGACCGAGATGGCGGCGCCACTGGAGCTGCCGCCGCAAGCCGCGCCGCGCGCGGCCGGCCTGCCGTTCCTCACCGCGCTGCGCCAGTACCGCTCGGTCGGCGCGGTCGATCAGCTCGTTTCCGCGCTCGCCCTCGTGCCGAACAGCCCCGACCTGCTGTTCCGCCTGGGCGCGATCTATGCCGAGGCGGGACGCGCCAGCGAGGCGCAGGACTATTTCCTGCGCTTGCGCCGGCTGGCGTTCGATCCGGCACAGCTCGTCAGCCTTTCCGGCCTCGCCGCGGCGGGCGACGACCTCAAGATCGCGCTCGCTTGGAGCGGCCACGATGCGGCGCTGAACGCGCTGCTCGACGTCCCCGGCCTGCGTTTTTTCGCGCTGACCGCGCGGCCGGCCGATGACCGGATCACCGATCTCTCCGACGAGCTCGGCGATTTCTATCGCTACGCCGCGGCGCTGCGCCAGCTCGATCTCGTGATCACCACCGATATCGGCATCGCCCATCTCGCCAGCGCGCTCGACCGGCCCGCCTGGCTGTTCCTGCCGCCCGACGCCGAAGCCGGCTGGCTCACCCGCATCGCGACCATGCCGTGCTATACGCAGCTTCGCGTGTTCCAGCCCGAAGAGGGCCGCGGCGAGCAATCCGCCGTCCATCGCCTGGTCGGCGAGGTCGCGAGCCGCGTGCTGGTCGGCGACCGCGACCACCGCGCCGAGACGCTCAACAATCTCGGCGTGCTGCTGCGCCGCTTCGGCCGGCTCGATCAGGCGATCGCCTGCTATCGCCGCGCCCTCGCCAAGCGCGCGGATTATCCGCTCGCCCTCGGCAATCTCGGCATGGCGCTGCAAGAGCAAGGCAATGTCGAGGAGGCTATCACCTGTCTCGTCAAGGCGCTCGAGCTGAAGCCGGGCTCGGCCGACGGCCACAACAATCTCGCGGTCGCGCTCGAGGCCGCCGGCATCGCCGACCAAGCGATGCTGCACTATCGCCACGCCCTCTCGCTCAAGACCGATCATCCCCAGGCGCTCGCCAATCTCGGCAACATCGAGCGCCTCGGCGGGCGGCTCGACGAGGCCGAGCGCCTGGAGCGCCGCGCACTCGAGGTGAAGCCCGATTATCCCGAGGCGCTCGCCTATCTCGGCGCGACCCTGCGCCTCAAAGGCGAGAACGATGCCGGCATCGAGTGCTTCCGCCGCGCAATCGCCACCCGCAGCGATTACCCCGCCGCGCATATGGGCCTCGCCATGGCGCTGATGGCCAAGGGCGATCTGCGCGCGGGCAGCGCCGAATACGAATGGCGCTGGCATGGCTGGCGCGGCGCCAAGCTGCCCGCGTTCAACGCGCCGATGTGGGACGGCCAGGTCCTGGGCGACAAGACCTTGCTGCTGTGGTCCGAGCAGGGTCTCGGCGAGACCCTCCAGTTCATCCGCTTTGTGCCGCTTTTGCGCAGCTTCGCCAGCCGCATCATCCTTGCCTGTCCGCCGGCGCTGGTGCGGCTGATGACGACCGCGCCCGGCCTCGACGGCGTCGTGCCGCTGGGCGAGCATTTGCCGCCGTTCGACGCGCATCTGCCGCTGATGAGCGCGATGCATCGGCTCGGCACCACCATCGCCACGATTCCGTCCAACCTGCCCTACCTTGCGGCCGATGCGGCGCGCATCGACGCGCTCGGCGGCGCGATCGGCGGCGACGCGATCCGCATCGGGCTGTCCTGGGGCTCGGATTCGGACTCTCCCGACGGCAGCGAGCGCTCGATCCGGCTCGACGCGATGCGTCAGATCCTCGGCATGCGCGGCCTCAGCTTTTTCAGCCTGCAGCGCGGGCCGGCCGCGGCCGAGCTGACGAGCAGCGGCTTTGCCGACCGCATCATTGACCTCACCCCCTACCTTGCCGACGCGGCCGACGCGGCGGCGGCGATCAGCCTCATGGACCTGGTCGTCGCGGTCGACGGGACGGTCGCGCATCTCGCCGGCGCGCTCGACAAGAACACCTGGCTGCTGCTGCCGCACAGCGCCGATTGGCGCTGGTTCGAGAAGCGCACCGATACGCCGTGGTATCGCAGTACGCTGCTATTCCGCCAGCCGAGCCCGGGCGATTGGGGCGCGGTGGTCGAGCAGGCCGCCTTCGCGCTCGCCGCCGGAACCGCCGCCGCCCCAGCGCTGGCGATCGCTTAGGACCGCTTAAGACTGCGCGCCGAGCAAGGCGTCGAGCTGCGCGCCGCTGGGCGTACGCTGATAGAACAGCTTATAGAAGCGCGCGGCTTCGCTGCGCATATCCTCGGGAAACTGCGCCGGATAAAGCTTTTGCGCGAGCCACAGCAAGCCGATGAGCCGATTGACCGAGGGCGGCTCGTCGACCCAGCCGAACGGCGCGCCCGGCGCCAGATAGAGACGATGCGCTGCCACCGCCGCCAGGGTTTGCCATGCCGGATCGTGCAGGGCCGCGGCATAGAAATCCGGATCGATGGTCACGATCACGTCGGGTTGCAATACGCGTAGCCGATCAAGCGACAACGCTGCAAAATTCCCGGAGCTGCTTGCGGCGACGATATTGCGGGCGCCGAGGAGATCGACGATTTCGGCGTTGATCGACCCGGCAACGGCCGCTTGGAGTCCGCGCGGCCCGCGGGTCATATAAATCGTCGGCCGTTGCGCTGCCGGGATCGCCGCAATGCGCCGCTTCACGCGCCCCAGCACCGCCTCGGCATAGCGCGCCAGCGTCTCGGCGCGGCCGGCGACACCGAGCATCCTCCCGACCCGCCGCAATGTCGCCGGGCTGTCGGCGAGCCGGCCGTCCATGAGCGCATAGGGAATCTCGGTCTGCGCCGCCATGCGGTCGGCGAGCGCGACATAGCCCGGATCGATGGTCCCGACGTCGAGGATGAGATCGGGCGCCGCGCGACGCAAGACAGCGGCATCGACCGTCGGGCTGCGGCCGGTGATGCGCCCGAGCGCCGGCAGCGCGGCATCGGCCTGCGGCAGGAAAGCCAGCGCCGCCGGGTCCGGAGCATGAATCCAGCCCATGAGCTTCCGCGGCGCGAGCACGTCGATCAGCACAGCGGCAGGCGGGCCCGCCGGCCAGACCGTGGCGATCGCCGCCGACAAGACGACCGCGCGACCGGCATCGTCGCGGAAACTCTGCTGCGCAATGGCCGGCGGCGCGAGCGCGATCAAGGCCGCGCAGAAAAGCCGGACGAGCCAGATAGACCGAACCATCCTTCCCCCAAAACAAAAGCGCTTTACACTGACGCTATATCCATTCAAATATAGCGTGTGACGACAATCCGCGCCAGCAAGCTCACTACTTTTTCGGTCGCGCCCGACGGCGCCAGCATCTCCCTCGGCGTCGCCGACGATCGCGGTGCCGCGTCCGATCTCGTCCTACCGACTTCCTGTCTCCAGGCGCTGGTCATGACGCTGCCGGAAATGGCGCAGCAGGCGTTGCGGCGCAAATACGCGGATCCCGCCGTTCGCCTGGTCTTTCCGGTGGACAATTGGGCGATCGAGACGAGCCAAAGCGGCGATCGGCTGATCCTTACCCTGGCCACGGCCGACGGTTTCCGCGCTTCCTTTGCTCTCTCGACCGACGAGATGGCGAGGATCGCCGACACCGCCCTGACCGGTGAGGCGATCGCGTCGATCCCGGCGCCGATCTGCCGGCCGCATTGATACGGGCTATTTGCCGATCATAACATCGGATGCTTTGATCACCGCCCAGGCGTCGTCGCCCGGCTGCAGCCCCAATTCATCGACGGCCTGGTTGGTGATCGACGATGTCATCACCACCCCGCCGATGTCGATGCGGACATGCGCCGTGGTCATGCCCTTTGTCACCGCGACGATCTTGCCCTTCAATTGGTTGCGCGCGCTGAGCTTCATGCTGGGCTCCCCAAAGGTTGAAGCGAAAACATTATATCCTTGCAAATATAGCGCATTCGACATATTCGATGGAACATAACGAATCCTCGGAGGCCCCATGACGCTGTTCGCCCGCTTTCGCCTGATCCCCGCAGCTCTGTGCTTTGCCGTCGCCGTCACGGCCCTGGCGCCTGCCGCCTTCGCCGACGACGTGCTGGTCTTCGCCGCGGCGAGCCTCAAGAACGCGCTCGACGACGCGATCGCCGGCTTCGCCAAAAGCGGCGGCGCCACGGTCAAGGCCTCCTACGCCGCGAGCCCGGCGCTGGCCCGCCAGATCGACGCCGGCGCGCCGGCCGACATCTTCATCTCGGCCGATCTCGACTGGATGAACGACGTCCAGAAGAACAAGGCGATCCAGCCGCAGACGCGCACCAATTTCCTCGGCAATGTGCTGGTGCTGATCGAGCCCGCCGACAGCACCGCCAAAATTGCCATCAAGCCCGGCTTCCCGCTGGCCGCGATGCTCGGCGACAACAAGCTGGCGATGGCCGATCCCGATGCGGTGCCGGCCGGAAAATACGGCAAGGCGGCGCTGGAAAAACTCGGCGTCTGGAGCGCGGTCAAGGATAAGGTCGCGCGTGCCGAGGATGTCCGCGCCGCGCTGGAGTTCGTGTCGCGCAAGGAAGCGCCGTTCGGCATCGTCTACCAAACCGACGCCGCGGCCGATCGGGGCGTGAAGATCGCCGGCGTCTTTCCCGCCGACACCTACCCGCCGATCATCTATCCGATCGCGCTGACCGCGCGCAGCAAGAATCCCGATGCGGTCAAGTTTCTGGCCTATCTGCACTCGGATGCGGCAAAGTCGTTCTTCACGAAGCAAGGCTTTTCGATTTTACATTAGCTGTCATGTATGGACGGCCCCTGCGTTGCAAGGATGATTTTGCTGGTAATGGCAATTTGGTCGGGTGCAGTCATGTATCCGGCCTGTTTGCGCGGTTCACATGACCGCTGGCCCTGATGAAGTCCGCGGGTTCGGATT
>DATLUE010000042.1:0-23763 GCA_035533255.1 Allostellaceae bacterium
TTCCTCGATGGCGCGGCCTATGACGTGCGCGTGACCGATCAGCCCGTGCTGGCGGCGGCAAGCCCGCAAGCTTGGCGCACGATCCATGACATCATGATGACGCTGTGAACGGGAAAACCTGCATCATCACCGGCGCGACCGACGGCATCGGCCTCGAAGCCGCCGCCCGGCTCGGCGCGCTCGGCGCGCGGCTGGTGCTGGTCGGGCGCAACCGCGCGAAAGGCGAGGCCGCGCTCGCGACCTTGCACCAGCGCGTGCCCGGCATCACCGTTGAGATGCATTACGCCGATCTGTCGCGTCGCGACGAGGTGTTGCGACTGGCCGGCGAATTGCTCGCCGCGGCGCCGCGCATCGACGTCCTGCTCAACAATGCCGGCGGCTTCTTCGCGCGGCGGACGCTGACCGAGGACGGGCTCGAGCACACCTTCGCGCTCAACCACATGGGCTATTTCCGGCTGACGGCGTTGCTGCGCGAGCGGCTGGTCGCATCGGCGCCGGCGCGGATCGTCAATGTCGCATCGGAGGCGCATCGCGGCGCGCGGCTCGATTTCGACGATCTGCAAAACGCCAAGGGCTATCGCGGCTGGAAAGCCTATCAGCGCTCGAAGCTCGCCAATATCCTGTTCACGCGCGCACTGGCGCGGCGGCTCGTCGGCACCGGCGTCACCGCCAACTGCCTCCATCCGGGGTTCGTCGCGACCGGGTTCGGCGACAATAATAGCGGCTTGTGGCGCTGGGCGATCGCTGCCGCCAAGCGGGTGATGGCGATCCCGGTCGAGCGCGGCGCCGAGACGCCGGTCTATCTCGCCTCGTCGCCCGAGATCGACGGCGTGACGGCCAAGTATTTCGACCAATGCCGCGAGCGCGCGCCCGACGCGCCGGCGCAGGACGAGGCAGCGGCCGAGCGGCTCTGGGCCGCAAGCGAGAAACTTGCGGGATTGCCGCCCGCGCCCTGATCGCCATATTCAGCCCGATCCATCGTCAACCCCGAGGAGAAGCCCATACATGCCCAAGGATATCGTCGTCGTCGTCGGCAGCCTGCGCAAGGAATCCTTCAATCGGAAAACGGCGAATGCCTTGCGCGAGCTGGCGCCGGCATCGCTGAAGCTCGAGATCGTCGAGATCGGGCAATTGCCGCTCTACAACCAGGACCTCGACGGCGAGTCGCCGGCGCCGTGGCGCGAATTCCGCGACCGCATCCGCAAGGCCGACGGCGTGATCTTCGTGACGCCGGAATACAACCGCTCGGTCCCGGCGGCGCTCAAGAACGCGATCGATGTCGGCTCGCGGCCTTATGGCCAAAGTGTCTGGGACAAGAAGCCGGCGGCGGTGGTCAGCGTGGCACCGGGTGCGATCGGCGCGTTCGGCGCCAATCATCACCTGCGCCAGAGCCTCGTTTTTCTCAACATGCCGGCGATGCAGCAGCCCGAGGCCTATGTCGGCGGCGCCGACAAGCTGTTCGATGCGGGCGGGAAGCTGACCAATGACGGCACGCGCAGCTTTCTCGGCAAATTCATGGAAGCCTATGCGCAATGGGTGGAGAAGCACGCGGCATAGCGCGATTCCGGCGATATAGTTTTCAACGTCATCGCGAGGAGTGAAACGACGATGCGATCCAGGTTCTCAAAGCGAGCTGGATTGCTTCGCCCTCGTCCTCAGCTTGGCGAAGGACGCTGGCAATGACGGCGGTTTGAAGTTACGGCTTCAGATCAGCGCGCGGATGATAAAGATCGCGCCCAGCGCGCCGAAGATCAGCGCCGCGATATAGTTCATCTGTCGGATCGGCAGCTTGCCCGAGAGCGCGTCGCCGAGGAAAACCGCCGGCACGTTGGCGATCAGCATGCCGGTGGTCGTGCCGGCGACCACGGCGACCAGATTGGGATAGGCGGCGGCGAGGGCGAGGGTCGCGATCTGGGTCTTGTCGCCGATCTCGGCAATGAAAAAGGCAACCAGGGTGGCGAGGAACGCGCCGCGCGTGCTGACCTCGGTCCGCTCGCCGCGCAGGGTATCGGGGCGCAGCACCCAGAGCGCCATGCCGACCATACTGGCGCCGACCAACACGTCGAGGACGGTCGGCGTCAGCAGCCTGCCGAACCACGCGCCGAGCAATCCGGCGATCGCATGATTGGCGATGGTCGCGACCAGGACGCCGGCGATGATCGGCCAGGGCTTGCGGTAATGCGCGGCGAGCGCGAGCGACAGAAGCTGTGTCCGGTCGCCGATCTCGGCGATGGCGACGCTCCCCAAGGCGACCAGAAAAGCTTCCATCGCGGGAAGCACTCCTTCATCCGAGCGGTTCGACGCAACGGCTGATCCTCCGGCCCGGCGGCGTAAGATCAATCCGTTGGTCTCGCCAATGCCCCGCGCGTTTTATCGCGCGCGAATGAAGGGCCCCCGTGCGCCATGACGCGATGGATCGATCGCCGCCAAGTCTGTTGACGCACGGCCCGGCCAAGGAAGGCCGGGCGACTACTCCCCAATAACGCGGCGGAAGATAACCGAAGCGCCGTGGGCTCGCAATGAAGGTCGGCGGACAAGGCTTGGGGCAAGGCGCAAGATTGACTATATGGAAGCAGCCGCAATTTTCGGAACCACATGGCCGCACGAAATCCCTACGAGGTGCTGGGCGTCAAGAAGGAGGCGACGAGCGACGAGCTTCGCACCGCCTATCGCACGCTCGCCAAGAAGCATCACCCCGATCTCAACCCCGGCAACAAGCAGGCCGAAGCCCGCTTCAAGGAGATCGCTGCGGCTTACGAGCTGCTGTCGGATGCTGATAAGCGCGCGCGGTTCGATCGCGGCGAGCTTGACGAGAGCGGCAACGAGAAGCCGCGCGCCTATTCCTATCAGGACTTCGCCGAGGGCGCGCCGGGCGCCAAATACCGCAGCCGCGACAACATACCGCCCGAGGATATCGACGATCTCTTCTCGTTCTTCCGTAGCGGCGGTGCCGGCGGCGCGCAGAGCGAAGGCGCGTCGATCCGGATGCGCGGCGGCGATCGGCACTATGCGTTGACGGTCGATTTCCTCGACGCGGTGAACGGCGCCAAGCAGCGGCTCGAGCTGGCGGCCGGCAAGAGCCTCGACGTGACGATCCCGGCCGGCGTGCGCGACGGGCAGATTTTGCGGCTCAGCGGGCAGGGCGGGCCGGGCATCGGCGGCGGGCCGGCCGGCGATGCGTTGATCGAGATACATATTGGTCCTCACGCCTTGTTTCGGCGTGAGGGGGACGATGTCTTGCTCGATTTGCCGGTGACGCTCGGCGAGGCAATGCTCGGCGGACGCGTCACGGTGCCGACCTCGACCGGCGCGGTGGCGATGACCGTGCCGGCGCATTCCAATACCGGCACAGTGTTGCGTCTCAAGGGCAAAGGCGTCGCCGGGCGCGGCGACGAGCTCGTGACCTTGAGGGTAGTGCTGCCGCCGGAGGCCGATCCCGAGCTCGATGCGTTCGTCAAGGATTGGGCGGCGAAGCACCCCTATGACCCGCGCAAGGGAATGCGGTCATGATCGCGCTCGACGCATTGCTGCGAGAGGTAAAGGGGCTCGATGTCGGCGAGATCGAGGAATGGATCGAGGCGCGCTGGGTGCTGCCCGAGCGCGTTGCGAGCGGCTATGTGTTCCACGAGATCGACGTCGCACGCGTCCATCTCATCGTCGAGCTGCGGCATGAATTGCTGATCGATGCCGACGCGATGCCGGTGGTGCTCAATTTGCTCGATCAGGTCTATGCGCTGCGCAATCGCCTCAAGGCGCTCGCGGCAGCAATCGAAACCCTTCCGCCCGAGACGCAGGCGCTGCTGCGCGAGAAGCTCAAGGAGTAGAGCATTATTCGGTCAGGCCTAACAAAGCCCCCTCACCGACAACCCGGCCAATCGCTCTTCGCGATTGGCCCCTTTGGGTTCGACCGCGAAGAGCGGTCGAACGGGTTGTCCCTCTCTCCGCTGGGGAGAGGGAGGGACCCGCGAAGCGGGCGAGGGGGCGGTCGATCTCAGTGGATTCAGCTCTGGCCCTCTGCAAAAAATCATCCTGGGTCCCGGCTCGCGCTTCGCTTGGCCGGGACGACGATAGCAAAACTACCACTGACCGGTCTAAACTGGCCCCATGATCGCAAGCCTGCTCTTCGTCCACATCCTTGCCGCCGTGATCTGGGTCGGCGGCATGTTTTTCGCGCATCAGATGGTGCGGCCGTCGGTCGCGCCGCTCGATGCGCCGGTGCGGCTGGCGCTGTGGCGGCGCATCTTCGAGCGCTTCTTCCGATGGGTCTGGGCCGCCGCGCTGCTGCTGCTCGTCACCGGCACGGGCATGGAGACGACGGGCATCCGCGGCTTGCATGTCACGATCATGGAAATCCTCGGGATCGTCATGGTGCTCGCCTTCGCGCATCTCTATTTCGCGCCGTGGAAGCGCTTTCGCCGCGCGGTCGATAGCGGCGACTTTCCGGCCGCGGCGGTGCAGCTCAATCGGATTCGGCGCATCGTCGAGCTCAATCTGGCGCTCGGCTTGATCGTGGTCGTGGTCGGCGCGACCGGCCGTTATTGGAGCTAGCGATGCGCAAGCTTTACGATCTTGCCGGTGCTGAGGCCGATCGGCGGTTCAGCCCTTATTGCTGGCGCGCGAGAATGGCGCTGGCGCATAAGGGGCTTGAGGTCGAGACCGTTCCGTGGCGCTTTACCGACAAGGAGGCGATCGCCTTCAGCCAGCAAGGCCGCGTGCCGGTGCTGGTCGATGGCGAGCGCTGGGTCAATGATTCCTGGGCGATCGCCGCGTATCTCGAGAGCGAGTATCCCGATCGGCCGTCGCTGTTCGGCGGCGCCTCGGGCAAGGCGCTGTCGCGCTTTCATGCGAGCTGGGCCGATGCGTTCCTGCAGCCCAGCATGATGAAATTCGTGGTGCTCGACATCTGGCAGCATCTCGATGCGAAGGACCGCGACTATTTTCGCACCAGCCGCGAGGAGCGTCTCGGCAAGAGCCTCGAAGCGGCGGTCGCCAACCGCGACCGCGACGTCGCCGGTTTCCGCGATGGGCTGCTGCCGTTGCGGCTGGTTTTGAAGGCGCAGCCCTTCCTCGGCGGCGACCGGCCGCTCTATGCCGATTACGCGGTATTCGGCGGCTTCCAATGGTGCCGCTGCATCAGCGACTTCAAACTGCTGGCAGCGGAGGATCCGGTCCATGCCTGGCGCCAGCGCATGCTCGATCTCTTCGACGGCCTTGCCGGCCGGGCGAAGGGTTACGTCGCCTAGAAATACCGCAGCCAGAGATAGAGCTGGCAAATCGCGAGGCTCGTGATCGTGAGCGGCGCCGCATATTTGAGATAGGCGAGGAAATCGAAGCGCAAACCGGCGCGCTGCGCGATGCCCGCCACCGCGAGATTTCCCGAGGCGCCGAGCAACGTGCCATTGCCGCCGACACACGCGCCAAGCGCGAGCGCCCACCACAATGGCAGGATCGCCGCATCGCCGCCGAATTGCGGCGCCAGCATCTTGATCAGTGGAATCATCGCGGCAACGAACGGAATGTTGTCGATGACCGCGGAGAGAATCGCCGCTCCCCAGAGGATCGCCGACGCCGTGATCGCGAGGTTGCCATGCGTCGCCGCGACCAGATCATGCGCGAGGCTCGCGAGCGCGCCGGTCATCTCGAAGCCGCGGACCATGACGAACAGGCCGACGAAGAAGAAAATCGTGATCCAATCGACGTCGGCGTAAATGGCGACCATCTTTTCAGCGTGAAGCGCGCGCCGATGGGCAAGATTGTCGAGCAGCATCAGCGCGGCGGCGGCAATCAGGGCGATCGATCCCGGCTCGAGCCGAAGCTTCGCGGCGAACACGAAAGCGAGCAGCGTAACGGCGAAAACCCCGAGCGACAGGCGCAGCAGGCGGCGATCGGTGATGGCCGAGGCAGCGGCAAGCGTCATCACCGCCTCGCGGGCTTCGCGGGTCGCCGGGGTGGATCGTCCCCAGATCAGATGCGTCGCGACCAGTTGGCATGCCATCACCACGAGGATCGCCGGTGTCAGATTGAGGACGAAGGCGTTGAAGCTCAGCCCCGCGGCCGATCCGATCATGATGTTCGGCGGATCGCCGATCAGGGTTGCCGCACCGCCGATATTCGACGCCATTACCACGCCGACGAGAAACGGAAACGGCGCGACCCGCAACCGCTGCGCGAGCGCGAGCGTGACCGGCGCGAGCAGCAGCACCGTCGTCACATTGTCCAGAAGGGCGGAGACGATCGCGGTCACGAGCGAGAGCAGGCACAACACGCCTGCGGGCGAGGCGTTGACGCGCTGCGCCGACCAGATTGCGAGGAACTCGAAGACGCCCGATCGGCGCGCGACCGAAACCAGGATCATCATTCCGCTCAGCAGCGCGATCGTGTTGAAATCGACGCCGCGGATCGCCTCTTCCTGGGTCAGTACGCCGGCGAGGATCATCGCGCCCGCGCCGAGCAGCGCGATGATCGAGCGATCGAAGCGGTCGGAAATCACCAGCCCATAGGCGACCAGGAGAATGACAGCCGCCGTGACGACGGGATCGAGGCCGAAAATCACATGCACGATGCCGAGGCTCCGAAGAAGGGAGGCGCGATGGGCGCGCGCAACGCCGGCGCAGAAGCTACCCGAAAGCGGACGGTCGCGTCTCGCCCCGAAAGCGAATGGCGTTCGCGGCGAGCGTTATGTCGCTTTATAGAAAAATCCGGCGATCAAGCCTGGGCAGAAATCCGATTACAAATCCGCTGCGCCGGAAAGGTCAATGTTACGGTCGTGCCGACGCCAAACTCGCTGTCGATCGCGAGGCTCCCGCCGTGGCGCGTTATAAGCCCATGAACAATCGAAAGACCGAGGCCTGTGCCTTCGTTGCGGCGCTCCAAAGAGGTATCCGCCTGATAGAATGGCTGCGTTACCCGGGCGATGGCGTCCGGAGCGATGCCGATCCCGTTGTCGGATATCGCCAGGCTCAAATCGCCGGATGACTCCAGATGGGCGGCGATTTGCACCCGCCCGCCCGAATTGGTGAACTTCACAGCGTTCGAGACGAGGTTGAGGAGTATCTGTTTTACCGCGCGCTCGTCGGCCCAAAGCGCCGGTAATTCCTGCGCGACGAGGAGTTCGATCGCGATATTTTTCTGCTGGGCGCGGAGCCCCAGCAGCCTGACGGCACTTCGGATGGCGTGCAGCAAGTCTACCCGATCTTCGTTCAGCTGGATCTCGCCAAGATCGATGCGCGACATGGCTAGGATATCGTTAATTACATCGAGAAGATGCTCGCCGGCGTCGTGGATGTCTTTGGCGTACTCGGCATAGTGCTTCTCGCCGATGGGACCGAAGATCTCGTCGCGGATCATCTCGGAAAAGCCGAGTACCGCATTGAGAGGCGTCCGCAGCTCGTGGCTCATATTGGCAAGGAACTCGGTCTTCGCTCTGTTGCTCGCGATCGCAGCGGTGGAGGCTTCGCGCTGCGCTAGCTCGGCGCGTTTTCTTTCGGTGATGTCGTGTAGCGCATAAATAAAGACGTTACGGCTTTTCCGCCGGCGTTCGAGTGGATGGTGCGTCGGTTCGACCTCGGCCATGCTGAGCGTGATCTCGACCAAACGCGACGTGCCGGAGGGAGAATCAAGCGTCGTATCCCACGGCGCAGCGGTGCCGATCATGAGTGGATCGACGGCGTCCGCTACGCACCCAGGCGGCAAAAGTGTAATGATCTTTGTGCCCACAACGGTGCGTGCGTCGCACCCGAGCATCGAAACTGCCGCGGGATTGAGCATACTGATCCCACCGTCTTCCTCGGCGATTATGATGCCGTCGAAGCTCGATTCGACGACGGTCTTCATCAACACCCGGCGTTGTGCCGCTTCAATCTGTCCGTTGAGGATATGCAACCTTTGCAGGTCGAGTGCCCGCACGAGCGCGATGAGATAGGCGATGGTCACGCCGACGATCGCAGTCGCTGGAGCAACATAGATCGCCATCGCGTCGCCGACGGCGAACGAAGCGGCGATGATCGCGACGCACAGCGCCAACGCCGCAAGCGCGCCGAGCCGCCATGAGAGTCGCCGGAACACAAGCCATGCCGGGAGACCGACGGCGATGCCGAGAAGGAGAATCCAAGGCGTTGCCGCATCGCGCTGGGCCGTGCCCTGCACCAGGGATTCGTAGGCCAGGGCCTGAATGACGACGCCTGGCAGATCGGCGTGGAGTGGCACCGCGTACTGATCCCCGAGCTCGACCGCCGTCGCGCCGACGAGAACGGCCTTGCCCGCAATCGCCGCCGGATCGAAATTTCCGTTCAGAATATCAACGTAGGAGATTTGAGGCACGCTCGATGGCCGGATTCCGTAATCGATGAGAAAGCTACCGTTGATGTCGTGTTGGCGCCCCGCCATGAGTCCGGCGATGGTCGGAAGTTTCCAGCCTTTCCACATATCCGCCGCGCGGCTACGCCAAATGCGGCCGTCGGATGCAGGTTGAACCGTGACTGCGGCTAGCCGCGCATTGCGCTGGAACGCTTCGATCGGCGCCGCGTAGCTGAAGGCGTCGTGCGCGCGCTCCTTGAATACCGGCAAGATGACACGTCCATCCGCGTCATGGATCGCTTTTGCGAGGCGTTCGTCGGATGCCGCGGTCGAGTGCGAACTGAAATCGATGTCGAGTGCGATGAACCGAGCGCCAGCCGCGGCGAGGCGGTCGATGAGCGCGGCGTGATCGGTGCGTGGCCAAGGCCACCGATCGAGCGCGCTGATGCTTTTAGGATCGATCGTTACGATGACGAGACTGCCGGTCGCGTCGCGAGCCAGCAATCGGTATTGGAGATCCAGCAACGCTGCATCCAGGGGATCGAACGCACCGCAAAGATAGGCTCCGGCGATAGCCAGGCAGACGACGGAGCCGACGAGTATCTGCCTCAGCAGGGCACGCGCGCGATGCCATCGGGGCGCGCGGCCGGCTGCCTGCCGTTGCGGTGGTTCCCCGGCCATGTTTGGCCTCGCGTGCGCGGTCACAAACCCGCCGCCGCTATTTCTTCTTTCCGTTCGAGCCGTGTGAGCCGTTGGCGCCGAGCAGCAGGTTGACGACCGGATTGCCGTGGCCATTGCCGTTACCGTTCCCATTGCCAATGCCATTACCGCCGCCATTGCTGCCGGTCAGGCTGGCAATACCCGCGGTCGCGCTCGCAACAGCCCCAATCCCGCTGGTAACGAGGCCCGGCGCATTTCCGTGGCCATTGCCGGCGCCGTTGCTGTTGCCGATACCGTTGCCAATTCCATTGCTATTGCTGTCGCCGGTAATGCCAGCGCTCACGCCGGTAGCGGCGGCGGCGCTGCTGGTAATGCCGATGCCGGCGTCCACAGCATTACCGGTTCCGTTTTCGTTGCCACTGCCGTCGTCGTTGCCGACTCCCTGGCCGTTATTGCCGTGGTCGCCACTCGGCGCGACCGCAACTTGGGCGGAGCTACCCGTTGGCGGAACCACCGCGGTGATGAGGCCGTTGGTGAGGGCTCCAATGGTGACCGGGTGCGGCTCGAGTTTGCGGTTGAGCGCAAGATCTTTGCCGCCCTGCGCGTGCGTCGGTGCCGCATCCGCATGTGTCGGTTGTGGCGACGTCGCAGGCTTTGCGTCTGAAGGAACAACACCCTTCGAGGGTTGCCCCATCAGATGGATTTCTCCATGCAGGTTGGCCGATGCCGTCGCGGTCTGCCCCGGATAGACCAGCGCGTGGAGCTGACCGTCGCCGTTCGTCACCTCGACGATCCCGCGAACCACCTCGACCGCGGCCCCGTCGGAGGCGACGTTGACGGTGAACACGGTGCCCTTGATAACGGCGGCGAGGTACGGCGTCGTGACACGGAAGCGATCGACCCCGCGCGGCACCATGTCATAGAGAAGTGTCCCCAATGGCTGCTTTACCTGCGTCATCGCCACCTTGGGGTCCTGCACTGGCAATTCGAAGACGCTGTTGGGCGCCACCGTGATCCGGTCGCCGTTATTCTCGATCACGGCTCGTCCGCCTGGGCCGGTGCGCAGCGCGCTGCCGGGAACGATGGCATTGCTCAGCGTGACCGGCATGAACGCACCGCCGGCGGCGGAAACTTCGACCTGTCCTTCAGTTTGAACAAGTATCCAGTTCGGGTCGGCGGCGCGCGCGATCGTGGGCAATAAAAATAACAATCCGATTAGAACAAGACAGCGTATCCTCGACGACATGCTTATACTCCTGCGTCTAGATACATCAGAAAATAGGGAGCAGGAGTAAATAAGGTGATAACATTCGAGAAATATTCTATTATTTTCTATTTTTACTAAAATTTTTTCGGTTTTTACTTAGAAGTTTTTGGACCGTACAATGCGCGCCGCACACCGCAGCCAAGCGCGCCGCATCCCGAGTTTAGTAAATATTCATTATCTATAATTTATACTCGGCGCGATGGGCGAATACACCGTCCGCTTTGGGCTTTTGGCGCTTGCCGCGACCTTGCTTGTCGGCCTGGGAGACGCGCGCGCCCAAATGCCAAACGGTTCCCGCGCCGATCCCGGCCGTATCGAGCAGCGCTTCACGCCCCAGATCCCGGCCGAAGCCCCTGAGATACCCAAAATCTCGCCTATTCCTGCGAAGCCCTCAGTCTCGCTGGGCAAGGCGGTGAGTTTCGTTCTGGCCGCCGTCGATATCGAAGGCGCGACCGTCTACCAGCCAGGCGAGCTCGCGCCGATCTACGAGCCCTATCTTGCGCGCGAGATCGATCGCGCCGGCATACAGCGCATTATCGAAGCGATCACGGCCAAATATCGCGCCGATGGCTATTTCCTGTCGCGCGCCGAAGCGCCGCCGCAGGATTTGAAACTCGGCGTCCTGCATGTGAACATCGTCGAGGGCTATATCGGTGACGTCACGTTCGAGGGAATTTCAGCCGACCAACAGGCGCCGCTACTGGGATTTGCCCGCCATATCACGGAAGAGCATCCGGCACGGCTCGCCACGATCGAGCGTTACCTACTATTGATGCAGGACACGCCCGGAACGCTCGCGACGCCGCGCCTTAAGGCGCCGAACGATGGCTCGGGCGCTTATGGCCTCGTCGTCCATATCGACCATAAAAGCGCCGATACATCGTTTCATCTCGACAATCGCGGCACCAGCCTCGTCGGGCCGCTCCAGTCCTGGGCGAGCGTCGCGCTCAACGGTGTGCTCCAGGAGGGCGCGCGGACCCGCGCCACGGTAGCGACAACCCCGACCGATCCTCGCGAGCTGAAATATGTCGAGCTGTCGCACGATATGGCGATCCGCACCGAGGGCACGCGGCTCATTCTCGATGCCTCGCTGGCCGAGGTTCGATCGGCCGGCTCGACGGCGGAAACCGATATCAAGACCGACAGCCGTTTTCTCAAGGCGACGGTTCTACATCCCATCATCCGCTCGCGCAGGCAGACATTGACGGCGCAGGTCGAGTTCGACGACGAAAGTAGCCAGCAATTCACGCCGCAACCTTCCGCCTACCATGACGAGCTTCGCGTCTTGCGCGTCGGCGCGATCGAGCAGATCGCCGATGGCTGGAACGGCCTAAATCTCTTCAACGTCGAGATCAGCCAAGGGATCGACGGGCTGGGTGCAAGCGGCCCCGGTCAATCGAACGTCTCGCGCACGGGCGGGCGCGACGATTTCACGAAAGTTAATGTCGTGGCCGCTCGTCGCCAGGTATTGTGGGGCGACTGGGCAACGCTACTGACGGTCGCGGCGCAGCGTTCCAATTCGCCGCTCTTCCTTGCCGAGCAATTCGGGCTCGGCGGTGACCGTTTCGGTCGTGCCTTCGACCCTTCCGAAATCACCGGCGACGACGGCGAGGCCGTCTCGGCAGAGCTGCAAGACACGCGCGATACCGGCTATGCGATCATGCCGTGGGTCCAGGGTTTCCTGTACGTCGATGGCGGCGAGACCTCGTTTCATTCGATCGGCTCGCCCGGCC
Source organism: Allostellaceae bacterium (assembly GCA_035533255.1). GTDB lineage: Bacteria > Pseudomonadota > Alphaproteobacteria > ATCC43930 > CGMCC-115725 > CAIKMD01. Next base: position 11,956 of record DATLUE010000042.1, read on the forward strand.
GACAGGACGTGGCCTCGACCGGTGGCGGCGTGCGCCTTCATATCTACCGCCACTATTCGGGCGAATTCCTTGTTGCATTCCCGTTGACGCAAAACATCACCAACGGCAATCCCCATAAGGGCAATAGCTTCTATTTCGGCTTGAACGCCAATTTCTGAGTCGTGCTGCTGCGAATCGCAGCACCCATTGACCGAATCGCGCGGCGCATGCTAACGGGCTACAACAAAGACGACATTCCCGGACGACAATGCCGGGATATTGAAAGAGGGGAAACGGGATGGAACCGCAGCCGCGTCGACCGAGCTGGCGTTGGTGGTACCTGCTCTTGCTCGCCCTGGTCGTCGTGACGCTGTGGGTGCCGTTCTACAACCGGGCCGAGCCGAGCTTCATCGGCCTGCCGTTCTTCTATTGGTTTCAGCTTTTCCTGGTGATCGTCGGCGCGGCGGTCACGGCAATCGTTTATTTCGCGGTCGACGAATAGCGCCGACCGGAAAGCGGGGGAACGCCGTGGCACAGATCAATTGGACGGCTCTGACCATCTTCGTCGTTTTGTTCGCCTTCATCACCTGGCTGGGGTTCGTTTCGGCGCGGTGGCGCCGCGGCGACCTCGACACGCTGCATGAATGGGGGCTCGGCGGCCGGCGTTTCGGCACGGTCATCACCTGGTTCTTGATCGGCGGCGATCTCTACACGGCCTATACCTTCATCGCGCTGCCGGCGCTCGCTTACGGCGCCGGCGCCGTGGCGTTCTTCGCCGTGCCTTACACGATCCTGATCTATCCGTTGCTGTTCATTGCTTTCCCGCGGATGTGGCAGGTGTGTCACAAGCATGACTACATCACCGCGGCCGATTTCGTCCGCGGCCGATTCGGCAACCGCTGGCTGGCGCTGGCGATCGGCTTGAGCGGCATCGTTGCCACGATGCCCTATATCGCGCTGCAGCTTGTCGGCTTGCAGGTGATCATCGGCGCGATGGGCGTTTCGGGCACCGGCCTCGCGGGCGATGTGCCGCTGATCGTCGCCTTCGTTATCCTGGCCGCCTTCACTTATACCAGTGGGCTGCGCGCGCCGGCAGCGATCGCGATCGTCAAGGACTTGCTGATCTATCTCACGGCGTTCACCGCGATCATCGTGATCCCGATCGAGCTCGGCGGGTTCGGCAAAATCTTCGCCGCCGTGCCGACAGCCAAGCTGCTGTTGGCGACGCCGCACGGCAACACCACCGGCGCTTATGGCGCCTATGCAACGCTCGCGCTCGGCTCGGCGATGGCGCTGTTCCTCTATCCGCATTCGATGACCGGCGTGCTCAGCGCCAGCAGCGCCCATGCGGTGCGACGCAATGCGGCGATGCTGCCGCTCTATTCGCTCATGCTGGGCTTGCTGACCTTGCTTGGCTTTTTGGTGCTCGCGGCCGGCGTCGACAAAATGCCGGAATTCGCGCCCGGCTTTGCTCAGTACAAGGCGAATTTCGCGGCGCCGGCGATCCTGCTTTGGGCGTTCCCGTCATGGTTCGTCGGCATCGCCTTCGCGGCGATCGGCATCGGCGCGCTGGTGCCGGCGGCGATCATGTCGATCGCCTCGGCCAATCTCTACACCCGCAACATCCACCGCGAGTTCTTCAATCCCAACCTGTCGGGACGGGCGGAGGCGCAGATCGCGAAATGGGTGTCGCTGATCGTGAAGTTCGGCGCGCTGATTTTCGTGCTGTTCCTGCCGCTGCAATACGCGATCCAGCTCCAGTTCCTGGGCGGTATCTGGATCATCCAGACCTTCCCGGCGGTGATCCTGGGGCTGTTCACCCGCAGGTTGAACGATTGGGCGCTGCTCTGCGGCTGGGCGGTCGGGACCGGGCTCGGCACCTGGATGGCGGCGGTGATGAATTTCACCGCCACCTATCCGCTGACCATCGGCGGGTGGAGTTTCCCGGGCTATACCGCGTTCTATACGGTGATCTTGAATTTCGCGGTGGCGCTGGTGCTGACCCCGGTCTTCAATGCCCTGACATCGTCGCCGCCGATCGACGAGACCGTGGCGGGCGACTACGTCAGTTGACGGATAGGTTTAAGAGTTTGATCGGAATAGACGGGTAGCAAAGTCTTTCAATCGCGGGCGTCGCGTAGCGTGATAAGCACGAGCGAGGCGATGATGACGCCGGCGAATTCGGCGGCGGTCGCGATTTGGCCGATCAAGGCGCCGAATACGGTGCCTGCGAGGGTGACGGTTCCGATCAGCGTGGTCATGGGGCCCCTCCGAAGTTTTTGTTGTGGCCGCTCGGATAACGCCCGGGGCAGGCGTTTTATTCACCGCCGCGCGCAAAAATTTAACTACGCGTCGATCTTGGTGGCGGCCAGCCGGGCCAGGGCCTGGGGGGTGTCGATATCGGTCAAAACCCCGTCGCCGGCCATCTCGACTTCCACCACCGCCTCAGGATAGGCGGCGAACAGATGCCGGGCCCCGGCATCGCCTTCGGCCGCGGCCATTTCGGCGAAGAATTGCCGCGCCCAAAGCACCGGATTGCCACGCTTGCCGCGTCGAGTCGGAACGACAATCGCGCGGCCTTCAACCGGGTTGAAGGCGTTGACCAACTGCTCGATCTCGCTGGCGGCGACCAGCGGCATGTCGCCGAGGGCGACCAGCGCGCCGTCGCAATCGTCGGGAATAGCCTTCAATCCCGCTCTCAGCGAGGTTGACATGCCAGCGGCATAATTGCTGTTGTTTATTATAGTTACCGGAAGACCTTTCAGTGCTTCCGTAACTTCTTCCGATTGGTGGCCGGTGACCACGAGTACCGGCGAGAGCTGTGCCGCAAGCACCGCTTCGGTGGCGCGCCGGACCATCGGCTTGCCCTCGAGCGGGATCAGCAGCTTGTTGAGCGCGCCCATGCGCGAGGATTTTCCGGCGGCGAGGATGATGCCGGCAATGCGCGGGCGTTGCGGCGCTTTGGGCGGGACCGCGGCAGGCGGTCCGCCGGCGGCGGCGCGCGGCAAGGGCCGGGACGGGATCTCGCTCAGCAGCCCGCCGACGCCCATGCGCCGAATCGCATCGGGGCCCACAGGCAGACCTGCGACCACACGTCGCAGCACCCAGTCGAAGCCATTGACCTTGGGCGAGCGGGCGCAACCCGGCAGGCCCAGCACCGGCACGGCGCCGAGCCGGGCCATCAGCAGCAGATTGCCGGGATCGACCGGCATGCCGAAATGCTCGATCGCGCCGCCGAGCGCCGTGACCGCGGCCGGGATGACGTCGCGGCGGTCGAGGATCGCCGAGGCGCCGGCGATCAGCACCAGCGTCGCCCCGGCCTTGACCAGCTCGTCGATGACCGGCGCCAGCGTGGCCGGGTCGTGGCCGCAGCGCCGCTCCCAATCGAGGCTGCTGCCCAGCTCGCCGAGACGCGCACGCGTGGTCTCGACGGTCTTGTCGAGCACGCTGTCCTTAAGGCCCGGCAGCGTGGTTTGGATCAGCGCCGTCCGGTGCGGCTTGAACGGCACGACCTGGAACAGCGCGCCGCCCTTGCTGGCGCTGATGGACGCGTCGAGCGTGTCGGCGCGCACGGCAAACGGAATGATCTTGACCGTCGCCACCATCTGCTTGGGCGCGACCACGCTGGCCGGCTCGATCGTGGCGATGGTGATCGCTTCGTCGATCAGGTTGAAGCGATCCACCGCGGCGCGATCGACGAGGCAGAGGCCGGCGGTATCGGAATAGAAATTCGCGCGGCCCGTGAAGGCCGGCGCGACCGCGACGCCGGGGCAGGAGAGCGCTGCGGCGACCCGGTCGGCGGCCCGGTTCTCGCCGATGTCGCCGGCCTCGAGCCGTGCCACGATAACGCTGGTCTTACCGGCGGCGGTCAGCGCGGCGATGTCCTCCGCGGTGAGCGGCTTGCCTTTCTTGAGCGCGCGCGACCCGAGCTTGACGCTATGCGCGAGGATCGCGCCTTGCGCCTCGGCGAGCGGCGTCGCGCCGAATTTCACGCCGCGTCGCGCTCTTTGAGGCGGTCGGCGCGCAGCACGGTAGTGACCTGGCCGAGGATCGCGACCGCGATCTCGGCGGGCGAGATCGCGCCGATATTCAGGCCGACAGGCCCGTGGATGCGCTCGAGATCGCTCGGCTGGAAGCCGAGCTCGGCAAGGCGGCGGAGCCGCGCGGCGTGGGTCTTCCGCGAGCCGAGCGCGCCAATATAGAACGCCTGCGATTTCAGCGCCTCGGCGAGCGCCGGATCGTCGAGCTTCGGGTCGTGGGTGAGGGTGATGATGGCGCTGCGCTTGTCGGGCTTCAGGCGCTGCAGCGCCTCGTCGGGCCATTCGGTCGAGAGCTCGAGCTCGGGAAAGCGTGCATCGGTCGCGAAGGCGGTCCGGGGATCGACCACGGTGACCCGGTAGCCGAGCTCGGCCGCCATCCGGGCGAGCGGCTGGCCGATATGAACCGCGCCCACGATGAAGCAGCGCAGCGGTGGATTGAACACCTCGATGAAGACCGCGCCCGATTGAGTCTCGATGGTGGCGCTTCGATCCTCGGCAAGCGCTTTCCTTACGCCGTTTTCAACATCGCTGTCGATTTTTAAGTTTCCTGTAATCTCAGTGCCTTCTATCAAGCTTTGAAGGCCCGAGGCAAGGTTTGTCGCGATCGCCGCGGGCTTACCGGCACGACTTGCCGCCACTGCCCGCTCGAGATACTGCAGCTTCATTCCGCGCGCTCCACGAACACCTGGATCTTGCCGCCGCAAGCAAGGCCGACTTCCCAGGCCTGCTCGTTGGTGACGCCGAAGCTCAAGAGCCGCGGCTTGCCGTCCTTGATTGCGCTTTGCGCTTCGCCGATCACCGCGCCTTCGACGCAGCCGCCGGAGACCGAGCCGAGAAAGCGGCCGTCCTGGTCGACCGCCAGCTTCGAGCCGACGGGCCGGGGCGACGAGCCCCAGGTGGTCACGACGGTGGCGACCGCGACGCCCTTGCCCTCGGCCTGCCATTGCCGTGCTTGTTCCAGGATTTCCTGATTGTCGTCCATGCTACCCCGCTTCGCGCCAGGCGGATGCCGCCTCCAGGCGGCGCGGCCCGGGACGGCTCAACGCTTTGACCAGCTCGGCGATGCTGTCGAGACTATGCACCGGCCGGAATTCGTCGACATGGGGCAGGATTGCCCGCATGCCTAATGATTTGGGTGCAAACGCCTCATAGCGCAACAGCGGATTGAGCCAAATGAGACGCCGGCAGGATTTATGCAACCGTTCTATCTCCTCGGATATACCGGCTCCAGCGTCTCTGTCCAGCCCGTCGGTGATCAATACCACGATCGCGCCCTGGCCCAGCACCCGGCGCGACCAGTGGCGGTTGAAATCGGCGAGGCATTGGCCGATGCGGGTGCCGCCCGACCAGTCCTCGACCGCCTGCGTCACCTTGTCGAGCGCGATGTCGATGTCCTTGTAGCGCAGATAGCGCGTGACGTTGGATAGTCGCGTCCCGAACAGGAAGGTGAAAACACGGTCGCGGTCGTTGGTTACCGCATGCATGAAATGGAGAAAAATGCGGCTATAGCGGCTCATCGAGCCGGAAATGTCGCACAGGATGACCAGCGGCGGCGGGCGTGTGCGCGGCTTTTTGTGGCGCAGCGCGATCAGCGCGCCCGAGCGGAGCTGGGCGCGCATAGTAGCGCGCAGATCGACCCGGCTGCCGCGCGGGTCGGCGCCGAAGCGCCGGGTCTTGAGATCGGCGAGCGGCAGCGCCATGCGCTCGAGCGCTTTTTTGGCGCGCGCGACTTCCTCGTTCGACATCTTCTCGAAATCCATGCCGCGCAAGGCTTCCTGCGCGGAATAGGTCATCGCGCTGTCGAGCTCGATCTCAGTGTCGCCTTCCTTCTCGTCCGGGTTGCTGTCGCCGTGCAGCGCCTCGGCGAGGCGGCGGTTCATCTCCTCGCCCTTTTCGGGCTCTTCCGGCGCGAAGCCCGGCAGCATCAGCGACAGCATCTTCTCGAGCAGTTGCGGGTTGCGCCAGAAGATGTGGAAGGCCTGGTCGAATATCTCCTCCTGGTCGTGCTTGGTCACGAAGACGGCGTGGAGGGTCCAATAGAAATCGCGACGATTCTCGATCCCGACCGCGTGTACGGCTTCGAGCGCGTTGAGCACCGCGCCCGGGCCGATCGGCAGGCCGGCGGCGCGCAAGGTGCGCGCGAAATACATGATGTTCTGATAAAGCCGGCCGCCTTCGTCGGGCGCCGGCGGTTCTGCCAAGCCTTCCATGAGCGGGCGTTTTACACGCCGGCGCGGGAAAAGGACAGGCAGGCATCGAGCCAACGGGGCACCATCGCTGGGTACGTTGCGCACCGTACGACCGGCGCATGACCAGCGCTCGCGCGAAACGATCGCTTTAGCGAACGAGCCAGACGATCGCTTTTATGCACCCGCGCCTCCGCGCGGCATTGTCAAGCATCGGAAACTACTCAGAACAACAAAAATACCCGGAACGCCGATACTCGATTGATTCCGGAGGAAAGCGTCTATGATTGCAGCGGTAGGAAGAATTATCATGGCCGTGATACTAATCGTCGAAGACGATATTTTTATCCGCGAATTAGCGGAGATGATCATTCACGATTTGGGATACCACACGCTTTCAGCCAGCGACGAAAACGAGGCGCTTTTACTCCTTCGGTCACCGCAGCACATCGACGCACTTTTCACCGATATCTATCTCAAATCGGCGGTCCTGGGCGGATGCGAAGTTGCACGCCAGGCAATCACGCTTCGGCCACAGTTGCGCGTTCTCTACACAACAGGAAATTCCGTTACCGACAAAATGAAATCCCTGTTTGCCGACGGGACACACTTCCTTCCCAAGCCGTACACGATGCTGCAGCTCCAAAGCTCCGTTGAAAACCTGTTCGCGGCGTAATCTTCGGGTCGCGCACCTATTAAGGAACAGAGGCCATGTTCGACAGCGCACGCAAGCAAGCGGAAGAGGTATTGCTTAAGGCGGGAGCCCTGCAGAAGGCGATCTTCAATAGTGCCAACTTCTCCAGCATCGCGACGGACGCGAACGGCGTCATTCAAATCTTCAATGTCGGCGCCGAACGGATGCTGGGCTATGCCGCGGATGAAGTGGTGAACAAGATCACGCCGGCGGATATTTCAGATCCGCAAGAAGTGGTCGCGCGCGCCAAAGCGCTCAGCGTCGAGCTCGATACGCCGATCGCGCCCGGCTTCGATGCTCTGGTCTTCAAGGCTTCGCGTGGGATCGAGGATATCTACGAACTGACCTACATTCGCAAGGACGGAAGCCGGTTCGCCGCAGTGGTGTCGGTCACGGCGCTGCGCGACGCGCAAGAGGCCATCATCGGCTATCTGCTGATCGGTACCGACAATACCGCCCGCAAGCGGGTCGAAGCCGAGCAAAAAAAGCTCGATCAGCGCCTGCGCGAGGCGAATGAAGAAATTCAGCGTTTCGCACATGTCGTCAGCCACGATCTGCGGTCGCCTCTCGTCAACATCATGGGATTCGCCAGCGAGCTCGACGTTTGGCGCAAGCGGGTCTTCGAGCGGATCGCGGCGCTGCGGGCTCGGATCGGGGGCGAGCAGGAGGATGAAGGCGACAAGGCGCTGTACAGCGACGTCGAAGAAGCTCTCGGCTTCATCAAATCGTCGGTGACGAAAATGGATCGACTCATCGCTGCCTTGCTCAAGCTGTCGCGCGAGGGTCAGCGCCAGTTTCAGCCGCAATTCATCGACATGTCGCAGTTGTTGCGATCGACGCTGGAGGCGATGGCTTATCAAGCACAAACCGTCAACGCCAAGATCAACATCGACGAGCTTCCGAATATCACCAGCGACCGCCTTGCGCTCGAGCAGGTGTTCTCTAATCTCATGGACAACGCGGTCAAATACTTGCGTCCCGGCATGCCGGGAAGCATCGAGGTCCGAGCGACCGAAGGGAACGGAGCGATTACTTATGAGGTTCGCGACAATGGTCGCGGCATTGATGTAAAGGACCGGGAGCGTATCTTTGATCTGTTCCGACGATCCGGTGTTCAGGACCGGCCGGGCGATGGCATCGGCCTCGCTCACGCGCGGACGCTGGTGCGGCGCCTCGGCGGTTCGATCAACGTCGAGAGCGAGCCGGATCGGGGCACGGTGTTCAGTGTGACACTGCCCAAGCGGTGGTCCCAGGCAGAAAGCGAGATGATGTCATGATGCACCAACCCATAATCATTGCGATGATCGAAGACGATGAGGGCCACGCACGCCTCATCGAGAAGAACCTCCGTCGAGCTGGGGTCCATAACGAAATCGTACCGCTTGCGGACGGCGCGAGTGCGATCGCGTTCTTGTTCGGTCCCGATGGCTCCGGTCTCGTCAACAAAGGCCGCCCTCTGCTGATTTTGTTGGACCTCAATCTACCGGACATGTCAGGCATCGATATCTTGAAACGCATCAAGGAGAACGAGCATCTCAGGGTGTCGCCCGTGGTGGTTTTGACGACCACCGACGATAGGTCTGAAATCCAGCGCTGCTACGACCTCGGTTGCAACGTCTATATTACCAAGCCGGTCGACTATGAGAAATTCGCACATGCGATTCAGCAGTTTGGGCTGTTCGTGTATGTCATGCAGGTACCCGAGGCGAGCTGATGGTCGCACCCCGCGCGCGCATACTTTACGTTGACGACGATCCTGGCCTCTGCCGGCTCGTGCAGAAGGATTTGGAACGTCAGGGTTACGTCGTTGAGATTGCGCTCGATGGCGCAACCGGCTTGGCTCGGACCGCGCAAGGCGGCATCGACCTTGTTGCCCTCGACCATTACATGCCGAACCAGGACGGCCTCGAAACCCTGGCGAGCATTCGCAACTTGGCGGAACCGCCGCCGGTGATCTATGTGACCGCGATGCAGGAAGGTCGCGTGGCGGTCGCCGCCCTGAAGGCCGGTGCGGTCGACTATGTCCCCAAGGACGTAAACGGCGAGTTCCTGGCGCTTCTGCAGAGATCTATTGATGCAGCCCTTGATGCGGTCATGTTGCGGCGCGCCAAGGAAGCGGCGGAAGCGGAGGGCAAGCGCAACTGGCAAATCACCCAAAGCATCGTCGACACGATCCGCGATCCCCTGGTCGTCCTCGAACAGGACATGACGATTGTGATGGCCAGCAAGGCTTTTTTGACAATATTTGGGATCACCGAGACGCAGGCGCAGGGCTTGCGCTTTTCCGACTTAGGCCAGCACCAATGGGACGTACCGGCTCTGCGAAATTTGATGGACAAGGTGTTTTCGGACAACAAACCGATCGAAAGCTTCGAAATCGAAGATGATTTTCCGGGTCTCGGCCGCCGCATCTTCAATCTGAATGCTCGGAAGATTTCTCGGCCGGGAAACCATAGCCATCGGATGCTGCTCGTGTTCGAGGACATCACCGACCGCAAGCAGCGCGAGCGTGACGCCGAGATGTTGACGAACGAAATCTCTCACCGAATCAAGAATAATCTGCAGCTCATCATCGGCTTAATCGCCTACGAAGCCCGGTTGACGGCACAGCCCTACGTTCAAGGCTACGCCGCCATGCAGACACGCATCGGCGCCATTGCCCAGCTTTATGACCTGATCTCTCAATCCAGCCGCGGCCAGACCGTCGCCGTAGACGCCTATCTCCGGGAAATCGCTAAGAATATGTCGGCGAGCCTGTTGGGAAATACGTCGGGCATCACCATCGAGGTCAAGGCCGAAGCGTTGCAAATCGATCCCGATCGTGCCGTGCCGTTCGGCCTCCTGGTCAATGAGTTGGCGACGAACGCCATCAAGCATGCGTTCCCCGGCGGGACCGGACGTCTCGTCCTTAGCGTCGAACAGGTAGGCGATCAAATTGAACTGATCGTCGCCGACAACGGCGTGGGCATGAAGGTCAAGAATTTAGCGAAGATTGCGGAGAAACGCGGTTCCGACTACGTGGCGATCTTCGTGCGTCAGCTTTGCGGAACGATCGTACCGTCGGAAGCGACAGAAAAGGGAACGACCGTTCGAATACGACTTCCCTTGCTTCTGATCCCGGCCGGAGGCCCCGAGCGCGTCGCTGCATAAGGCGCTTTCATTTGATCGTGCAACTCGCCTCGATCGGCCACTGCCGCCGCCTCGCTCCCTCGGAAACAGGAAGCGCGCGACTACCCGCCCGCGGCGGCAAGCTCGGACTTTACCTGGTTCAGCAAGCGCTCGGCCTCGCTGCCCTGGATTTTTGCGATGTCGTCCTGGTATTTGAGCAGCACGCCGAGCGTGTCGTTGATCGCTTCCGGCGTCAGCGCCAGCACGTCGAGCTGCGACAGCGCATGCGCCCAATCGATGGTCTCGGCGACGCCCGGCAGCTTGAATAGGTCTTGCGTCTTGCGGAGTTTCTGCACGAAGGCGACGACCTCGCGGCTCAGCTCGCCGGCGGCGGTCGGCGCTTTGAGCTTCAGGATTTCGGTCTCGCGCTCGGCGCTCGGATAGTCGATCCAGTAATAAAAGCAGCGGCGCTTCAGCGCGTCGTGGATCTCGCGCGTGCGGTTCGAGGTGACGATGACGATCGGCGGCTGCTCCGCCTTGATCGAGCCAATCTCGGGAATCGTGATTTGATAATCAGAGAGGACTTCGAGCAGGAATGCCTCGAACGGCTCGTCGGTGCGGTCCAGCTCGTCGATCAGCAGGACCGGCGGGCCGTCGACGCTCGGCTCGAGCGCCTGGAGCAGCGGCCGCTTGATGAGGAAACGGTCGCTGAAGATTTCCTCCTCGACCGTGTCCTTGCTCTCGGCGCCGCCCTCGGCGAGGCGGATCTCGATCATCTGGCGCGGGTAGTTCCATTCATAGACCGCCGAGGCGACGTCGAGCCCCTCGTAGCATTGCAGGCGGATCAGCCGCCGTCCCAGCGTCTCCGCGAGGACCTTCGCGATCTCGGTCTTGCCGACGCCGGCCTCGCCTTCGAGAAACAGCGGCCGCTTCAGCGTCAGCGACAGGTAGATCGCGGTGGCGAGGCTGCGGTCGGATACGTATTGGCCGCGCCCCAGAAGGGCGAGCGTGTCGCTGACCGAGCGCGGCAGGGAAGCCATGTCAAACTTCTCGCGTAAGGGCGGGGCGGGCGGCCTCTTTTAGAGGAAAGTCGCCGGAGAGGAAAGCGGCCGAAGGTCCAAGCCTTTGACGGGCGCCGACTTATTCGACCGCAGGCTGGGCGCTGGACAAGAGCCGGGACGGGTCGCTGTCGGGCGGGACAACGCGCACCATCTGCTGCGGCATCAGCGTCTCGATGCCGGCGCCTTCGAGCTCGCGCTTGGCCTGCTCGATGATCGTGCGCTGCAACGCGCCGATATTCTCGTGCGATGCCCAAATCCTCAGATTGAGCAGCAGCCCGGCGCCGGTCATGCTCTCGACAAAGACGCGCGGCTGCGGCGCCGTCAGGATACGGTCGTCGCGCTTGGCCATGCCGAGCAGAAGATCGCGTACGCGGCCGATGTCGGCCTTGGGCGGCACGGTGATGTCGATCGAGACCAGCCGGCCGGCATTGCGGGTGTGGTTGCGCAGCGCGTTGTTCCAGATCGTCGCATTGGGCGCGAACAGGAAGATGCCGTCGAAGGTCTCGAGATGGCAGACGAACAAGCCGATCTCGCGCACCGTGCCGGCCATGCCGTTGACCTCGATGAAATCGCCGATCCGGAACGGCCGCAGCCACAGCAGCATCAACCCGGCCGCGATGTTGCTGAGCGTCCCTTGGAGCGCGAGGCCGATCGCGAGGCCGGCGGCGCCAAGCACGGCGAAGAGCGACGCGGTTTGCACGCCGATCTGGCTGAGCGCGGCGATGAACACCAGGATCAGC
>DATLUE010000043.1:0-8498 GCA_035533255.1 Allostellaceae bacterium
CGGCAAAACCATCTCGGCAAGCTTCACCGTCACCAATGACGGCCAACGCCCGGGCGCCGACATCCCTCAGCTTTACGCCACTGTGCCGGGTGCGAAAGGCAATGCGACCCGGCTGGTCGGATGGAGCAAGGTCGCGCTCGCGCCGGGCGAAAGCCGGCGCATCCGCGTCGCGGTCGACCCGCGCCTGCTCGCGCAGTTCGACGACCGGCACCAACATTGGGACATCAAACCGGGTACCTATCGCCTCGATCTGGGCGCATCCTCAGGCGATCTGCGTCTCGCCGCGACCGCGCTTGTGGTCGCACAAACCCTGCCGCCGTGACGGCCACCGCCGCGCTCACGCGGCGTCGAGCGTGGCGCGCACGCGCTTTGCCAGCTCGGCCCGACGATAGGGCTTGGCGAGCAGGGGAAATTCTGTCGCGGCGTGGCCGCCGCCAGGGTCGAAGCCGGCATAACCCGAGGTCAGCAGCACTTTGAGCTGAGGGCGGCGCCGCCGCGCCGCGCGCGCAAGATCGATGCCGTTCATGTGATCGGGCATCATCACATCGGTAAACAAAAGCTGAATGCGCTCATCATGATCGATAATGCCGAGCGCCGATCGCGCGTCCATCGCCGTCAACACGCAATAGCCCAAATCGGTCATCATTTCGACCACGAGCTCGAGCACGAGATCGTTGTCTTCGACGACGAGAACGGTCTCGTGCCCTTCCAAGATCTCGCCGCTGTCGCGGTTTTCGCGTGTCATTTCCGTGCACACACCGACCATCTATCCATCGCCCCGCAGCGAGCGGCGGCGGCGGGAAATCCCTATGATGGCAACGCACCCTGCCATGATTCGTTCCGCAGGGCTGGCGTGTCGGGTACCGGTCTAAAGGGTCGTGATTTCCGACGAGGCGGGAAGATAAATCGCGATCCGGTAACCGTTTGCGCCGGCCGCGGAGCTGGTCACGCGCCCCTGCGCGTCCTGGGCGAAATGCTCGACGATCTCGAGATCGAGATGATGATCGCGCTCCTCCTCGGCCGCCAGCGGATTGCGCGGCGCGGCTTCGAGCGTCAGGACGATTTGCTCGCCCGGCGGCTCGCCCTGGCCGAGGCTGAACGTCAGAATGCCGCCGCGGGGCATCGCCTCGGCGAGTTGCAGGGCCGCGTGAACCACCGCCACCTCGAAGCCGGCGACATCGACCAGCGCGCAACACGGTCCGGTCTCTCCCGGCTCGGTCACGATGTCGACTTTCCTGCCCGCCGCCACCTGCACCAATTCGATCAACGGCGGCAACGCGTCGGCAACGCTGACGACTTCGGGCTCCGGTCGGCGGGAATGGGAAAAATTGAGCAGATGGCGAACCAAGGCGGACGCGTTCGTCATGGCATCCAGCATGCCGTCGATGCGTCGCGCATGCTTGCCCGTCAGTGCCGGATCCTGCTGCATGACGTCGAGATTCATCAGCACGACCGACAGCGCGTTGTTGAGATCGTGAGCAACGCCGCCCAACATCGCATCGAGCGCCCGAAGCCGCGCCTGGGCGGCGCGCGCGGCAACGGCACCCTTGCGCTCGTCGAAGCCTTGGTCCGAGGGGTCGCGAAGAATCGTCATTGGCGGCACGCTATCATAAAGGCGACGACGCGAAAATCGGCGAAACTGCCAACCGCCGCCACGGCCGCAAAAGCCATAAAAAAGCCTTATTGTCCCGATGTTCTCAAGGCGAGCCGTGTCCGCCGCGGGCTCGCGGCCGGGCATCACAGGATAAAGACAAGCACCATCGCCACCACCGCAAGCGCCAACGAGATCGCCAGCACGTAGCGCATCCGGCCCAACGTCACGCCTTGCTTGGCCTGCGTTTCGGAAACTTCGATCGCCGGCTCCATGTCATCCTCCGAATTTCCGGTGTGTTCACGGGACATGCGCCCACTCATCGGTAGCAACCCTCTCGGCGTCGGCGGGGTTCCATGTCGTCGCCGACTCGCGAAAGCGGGACGCAGGGTTCGGAACCGCGGGGAAGCCGGTCTCGTTAAGCTGACATGGAAGCAGGCGGCATGAGCGCGCAGCGCATTGAAGACTATGCCCTGATCGGCAATTGCATGACCGCGGCGCTGGTTGGGCGCAACGGCTCGATCGACTGGCTGTCGGTGCCGCGATTTGATTCGCCGGCCTGTTTTGCCGCCTTGGTCGGCGCGCCCAAGAACGGCCGCTGGCTGATTGCGCCGGCCGACGGCAGCGTTGCCGTCGAGCGCCGCTATCGCCCCGAAACCTTGGTGCTCGAGACCCGCTTTCGCACCGCGACCGGCACGGTTCTCGTCATCGATTTCATTCCGCTGGCCGCCGATACGCAGCGGATCGACGTCGTGCGCGTGATCCAGGGCGAGCAAGGCGTTGTGAAGATGGCGATGGAGATGATCTTCCGATTCGATTACGGCAGCATCGTTCCCTGGATCAGGCGACGCGAAGACGGCCTCAGTGCAATTGCCGGACCCGATGCCTTGCTGGTGCGCACGCCGCTGCCGCTGGAAGGCCGCGACAATACGACGGTCGCCGAATTCACGATCCATGCCGGCGAAACGATCCCGTGCGCCTTGAGCTGGTATCCCTCGCACCGGACCGAGCCGGCAGCCTATGACGCGATGGCGGCGCTGGCGGAAACCACCGAGCATTGGCGGCGATGGAGCGGTCACTATACGGCAAAAGGCGAATGGCGCGATGCCGAGCTGCGCTCGCTCTTGACGCTCAAGGCGCTGACCTATCACCCGACCGGCGGCATCGTCGCCGCGCCCACGACCTCGCTGCCCGAGAAGATCGGCGGCGTCCGCAATTGGGATTACCGCTTCTGCTGGCTGCGCGACGCAACCTTCACCCTCTATGCGCTGCTGCTGTCGGGCTATGACGAAGAGGCGCAGGCGTGGCGCGAATGGCTGCTGCGCGCGGTCGCCGGCTCGCCCAGCGAGGTCCAGGTGATGTACGGCCTCGCGGGCGAGCGCCGCCTGCCCGAATACGAGCTGCCGCAGCTCGGCGGCTATGCCGGCAGCCGCCCGGTGCGGGTCGGCAATGCCGCCCACACGCAGCGCCAGACCGACATCTTCGGCGAAATCATGGACGCGTTCTATTCGGCGCAGCTTCACGGCATCGAGCCCGAGGACGACGCGCAGAACGTGCAGGCAAAGCTGCTCGAATTCCTCGAGACGCATTGGCAGCTTCCGGATTCCGGCATTTGGGAAATTCGCGGGCGGGAGCGGCGCAATACCCATTCGGCCGTGATGGCCTGGGTCGCGTTCGATCGCGGCGTCAAATCAGCCCAGCGATTTGGGCTGCAAGGTCCGGTGGCGCGATGGAGCGCCCTGCGCGACGAGATTCACCGCGAAATCTGCGCGCGCGGCGTCGATTCCGACCGCGGCGTGTTCGTCCAGGAATATGACGGCAAGGCACTCGATGCCGCGCTGCTGCGCGTGCCGCTGGTCGGCTTCCTGCCGCCCGACGATCCGCGCGTGGTGCGAACCGCCGAGGCGGTGGCACGCGATCTCATGGCCGACGGCTTCGTGCTGCGCTATCGCCCGGAGGATGCGCCGGACGGATTGCCGCACAATGAGGGCACGTTTTTGATCTGCTCGTTCTGGCTCGCCGATAATTTCGCCTTGATGGGGCGCGACAGCGAAGCGCGCGCGATTTTCGAGCGGCTACTGGCGATCCGCAACGACGTCGGCTTGCTGGCCGAAGAATACGATCCGGCCAGCGGCCGGATGCTGGGCAATTTCCCGCAAGCTTTCTCGCATGTCGGATTGATCAACACCGCGCATAATTTGTCGCTGCGCAAAGGCCCCGCGGATCATCGCGCGGCGCAGTGAGGCGTCGCTACTTCGGCGGCGATCGCCGCCGCAAGCCGAGGACCAGGCCGCCGATCGCCGCAGCAATCACCAATTCGGGAATATGTTTTTGCGCCAGGTCGCCGATCGCCTTGGCGTCGAGCAGATCGGGCAAGGCGGGTGATGGCGAGCGGCGCGCGAATTGCGCCGTCGCAAAGCCCAGAATGAATGCGGCGAGCAGCAGTACCGCGGTCGCAACCAGCGCGGCCTCGGCCGACCCGAGGATCGGCGAAAGCCAGAGCCACAGCGCGGCCACGCCGCAACCGATGCCGGCCAGCCCCACAATGATTGCGAGCGCCCCGCAGGCCACGACGCCGCCGATGCGCCGCTCGAGCGCCGCGCGATAGGGCGACCCGAGCTGCTGGAAGGCCACGCGCGCGGCGAGCTTGATGATCTCTTCGGCAGCGGCCATTGCGTCTGCTCAGCGCAGCAGGATGCGGCCGCCGACAAATCCGATGGCAAACGCGATCAGCACGCTGGCGAGCGGCTTTTCCTCGACCGATTGCGCCAGCGCGGCGGCATGGCGCTGTCCTTCCGCGGCGATCGTGCCATAGAGGCGCGACGCCTCATCGCTCACGGTCTCCGCCGCACCCGATTTGACGTGCTCCATCAAGCGCGCCAAGTCTTTCTTGAGCGCTTGGATGTCCTTGACGATCTGCTCGAGATCCGTGTCGGCGCCGGTGGTCGCGGTTGCCATGTCGCCTCCTGCCAAACAAATACGCGTGCTTTCCAAACATACTGCCGCGGCTTCCCGTTCCCGCGCCGCGCTTGGTTATCGGCCGATGGTGTCGCTCAGGGGCGGAAAGTCAAGCGGACCTCGCCACACGACCGCACCGCTTATGGCGGCGACGACGGGCCGCGCGTCACCATCGAGGCGATCAACGAGACCACGAACAGCACCAGGAAGATGAAAAACAGCAGCTTTGCGATTTCGGCGGTCGCAACCGAGATGCCGGTGAATCCCAACAGCCCCGCAACCAGCGCAATGATAAAGAAAACCGCGGCCCAATAGAGCATGGCGTCGTTCTCCCTCGCAGACCGAGCGGCTTGCGCCGCTCGCAGGAGACCGGTCCCCATGAAGGAACATTCATCCGGTCGTCAGCTATAACGACCGCGAGGGCCAAAGGTTGCGGGCGTCAGCCCTGCCGCGACCCTGCGCCGCGGCGGACGATCGGCTCGAAAAGCTCGTCGAGCGCCGAGTCCCAGAGGTGGAAGCCGCCGGTAATGCCATTCACGTTGGCAGCAATTTTGACGTTTTCGGGCAGCTTGAAGTCGATGCGCATCGCGTTGCCGCCGCCCAGGTAGAGCGTATCGTAATTGACGAAGGTCGCGACGATGGCGAGCGTCTTCTTGAGACGCGCATTCCATCTCCGTCGGCCTTCCCCGCGGCGCACGGCATCGCCGATATAGCCGTCATAGGTGAGACCGTGCCGGAGCGGATGCTGGCCAAGCTCGAGATGCGGCAAGAGACGGCCGTTATAAAAGAACGACGAGCCGATGCCGGTGCCCAGCGTCAAGACGCATTCGAGCCCCGCGCCCGAAACGACGCCCAAGCCTTGCACGTCGGCATCGTTCAAAATCCGCGCGGGCTTGCCGAAACGGGTCGTCAACGCGTCGGCCAGGGCAAAGCCGCGCCAGAATTGGGTGCCGAGATTGGGCGCGGTATAGACCACATTGCGTTTTACATAGCCGGGAAAGCCCGCCGAAATACGCTCGAATTCCGGCAGCTTGTCGGTCAGCCGCGCCACCGCGGCGAGCAGCGCGCGCGGCATCGCCGGATGCGGCGTCGCTTCCATCACCTCGGCCGCAAGCATCTTGCCGGCGGGGTTCAGCACCGACGCCTTGACGTGCGAGCCGCCGATATCGATCGCCAGGGTGCGCGGCCGCGTGACCGGCGCGCGGCCGACGCGTTTGGCGCTCACGGAACGGCTCCGGCCGCGGCGCGATCGAGAAACCAGCGCAATCGTCCCGCCGGATGAATCCGCGCCGCCGGAAGATCCTGGCCCTGCGCAAGACGAGAAACGATATTGTGCTTTCCGGCCCCGGTGACGAGAAACGCGACCTCGCCACTGCTTTCGAGCGTCGGAATGGTCAGCGTCACGCGCGGCTCGGCCGGGATATCGCCGACGCCGACCGCCCAGTGCTGCCGCTCGCTCAAGGCCGGACTCGCCGGGAATAGCGACGCGGTATGGCCATTGTCGCCAACCCCGAGCAAAGTCGCGGCGAACAGCGCGCGATTGGCCGCGAGCCGATCCGAGCCATAGAATTCTTGCAACATCGCCTCGTAAGCGGCGGCAACCTTCGCGGCGTCGCCGAGTCCGGTCGGCACCGGATGGATGTTGGCGGGCGGGATCGGCACAAGGTCGAACAACGCCTCGCGGACCATGCGGTAGTTGCTGCGCGGACTGTCGCTCGGCACCACGCGCTCGTCGCCGAAGAACCAATGCGCGCGCGCCCACGGGAAGCGATCGCGCAACGGCTTTTCCGCCAGCATCGAATAGACCCGCCGCGGTGTCGAGCCGCCGGCGAGGCACAGCGCCGCCGCCCCCTCGACCGCGAGCGTGCGCTCGAGCAGCCATTCGGCGACCGCACGCGCCGCCGCCGTGGCGTCCGACAGGACGTGCCGCTCGATTTGTGCCGCATTCGCCATCGCGATCCGTGCCTTGATCATGGCCGATTCCGGCCCACCTCGATGCGCCGCCAATGGCGGCCGTCGCGCGCCATGAGATCGTCGGCGCTGGCCGGACCTTCGCTCCCGGCCGGATAGATCGCAAGATCCCGTGCCGGCGCCTCGCGCCAATCGTCGAGAAAAGGCTGGACGATGCGCCAGCCGGTCTCGATCTCGTCGGCCTCTTGGAACAGGGTGGCGTCGCCGATCATGCAATCGTACAGCAAGGTCTCGTAGCCGGTGCTGGGCTCGGCCTCGAAATAATCCTTGTATTTGAAATCCATCTGCACGCCGCCCAGAGCCAGGCGCGGCCCCGGCACCTTGGCGTTGAATTGCAGCGCGATGCCTTCGTCGGGCTGGATGCGGATCACGGCAAAATTCTCGCCCAGCGCGTCGATCGGCGTATCGCGGAAGGGAGTGAACGGCGCTTCCTTGAATTTGATCGCGACCTCGGTCCGGCGCGCGGCGAGCGCCTTGCCGGTGCGGAGATAGAACGGCACGCCGGCCCAGCGCCAATTGTCGATCATCAGCCGCAGGGCGACATAGGTCTCGGTCGTGCTGTCGCGCGAGACGTCGGGCGACTGGCGGTAGGCAGCGACGTCCTTTCCCGCGACCGTGCCGGCCCCGTATTGCCCGCGCACCGCGTCGCGCATCGCGGTCTCCGCGGAAAAATGATGCAATGCGTGCAGCACTTTCGCTTTTTCCGCGCGCACGTCATTGGCGACGAAGCCGATCGGCGGCTCCATCGCCACTAAGGTCAGCAACTGGAACAGGTGATTCGGGACCATGTCGCGCAACGCCCCCGTCGCATCGTAGAATTTGCCGCGGCCTTCGACGCCGACGGTTTCCGCCGCGGTGATCTGGACGTGATCGATGCGATCGCGATTCCACAGCGATTCGAAAATGCCATTGGCAAAGCGCAACGCCATGATGTTCTGCACGGTCTCTTTGCCGAGGAAATGATCGATGCGATAGATCTGCGATTCGGCGAAGACGGTCAGGAGCTGGCGGTTGAGGGCTTGGGCCGAAACCAGGTCGGTGCCGAAAGGCTTCTCGACGATAATGCGGCGCCAGCCGCCCTGGTCCGGCTTTTCGGACTTTTCTTGCGCCAGCCCGTTCTCGCCGAGCCGCTTAACGATCGGGACGAAGGCGGCCGGCGGCGTCGCCAAATAGTAGAGGCGATTCCCGGGGATCTGGCGGTCGGCCTCGATCTTCTTGAGCGATTGGTCGAGCCGATCGTAAGCCGCCGGCTCCTCGAACTCGCCTTGGACATAGTGGCAGCGCTCGAGCAGCCACGACGCGGTGGCCTGGTCCGGCTGTTCGCCAGCATGCTCATCGAGCGCCTTTTTGATCCCGCGGCGGAATTCCTCGTCCGACCGGTGCGAATGCGCGAAGCCGACGATCGCCAACCCGTCGGGCAGTCGCTTATGCAAGGCCAGGCGGTAGAGCGCCGGCGCCAGCAAGCGCGCGGTCAAATCGCCCGACGCGCCAAAGATCACGAAGCTGCATGGGTCGGACGGGCGGGTCGTGGCGGCGTCAGGACGAGCCATGACGACCCCCGCCGGCCGGCGCGCCGCCCGATTTCGGCTCGACATGGCCGCCGAATCCCTTGCGCATCGCCGAGAGCAGCCGCATCGCGAAGCTCTCGGGCGCGCGCGACCGGAAGCGCGCATAGAGCGCCGCGGACAGCACATCCGCCGGCACCGCTTCGTTCACGGCCGCGTGAATGGTCCAGCGCCCTTCGCCCGAATCTTCGACAGTGCCGGTGAACGCGCCCAGGCTTTCATCATCCGCCAACGCGATCGCCGTCAGGTCGAGCAGCCACGAGGCGATGACGCTGCCGCGGCGCCACACCTCGGCGATATCGGGCAGATTGAGCGTGAAGCGATGCTCGGGCGGCAACGCCTCGCTGGTCGCGCCCTGCAGGATGTTGAAGCCCTCGGCGTAAGCCTGCATCAGCCCGTATTCGATGCCGTTA
>DATLUE010000044.1:0-2340 GCA_035533255.1 Allostellaceae bacterium
GCGCATGCGAGGCGACGACCAAGTTATCGAATATCTGAACAAGGCCCTGCGGCACGAGCTCGCGGCCGTCAATCAATATCCTGATTACGCGGCAACGTCAGCTAGCTTCAGCAGCCGGTAAGGCATGGGGGATGTCCGCAGAGCGACGAAGGCGAGACGCGGAATCATCGCGCCGAGATCGTATCTGCGGTTGAACCGATATTCGAACTCCGCGAGATAGCGCGGGACATGTTTGGGCCGCACCGCGCGGTAGGTCCCGACCAGCGCCGCCTTGATGTTGCCCAACGCCGTGTTGACCCACTTGAAGGCGGGCGTCTTTGCCGCTTGCGCGCCGCTGCCGGTCTTGATCGCCTTGTGGGTGCATCCGACGTCGGTGACGGCCGCGAAACACGCCAGACCGTCGGACAGGACCTCGGCGTCGGAGCTGAGCGCCGTGGCGGCGAGCTTGCGGATCGAGACCAGGCTGAACGCCTTGACGCGCCGTAGGATGATCTGATCCGGCTTGCCGTCGTCGGTTGTGGCGACAGCCGCCACGAACGGCGTCTTGCCCTTGGCGCCGCGTCCGCGCCGGCCAGGATAGGCGCCGCCGACGTAGGCGTCGTCCATCTGCACGGCGCCTTTCAGCCGCTTGCTCGCGTTGCGTTCGAACATCACCTGCGCGAGCTTGTGCTTCATCACCCACGCCGCCGTTTGAGTGACGCCGAGACGGCGGCCGAGCTCGATGCTGGAAATGCCCTTCTTGGATTGCGTGACGAGATAGATCGCTTTGAACCAGATGCGCAGCGCCAACTTGCTGGCGGCGAATATCGTCCCGGCCTTGACCGAGGTCTGCTTGCGGCAGGCGTTGCACTGGAACAGACGCCGCGCGCCGCGCTTCACCATGCAATGGCCGCGACCTCCACACTCTGGGCATTCGAACCCGTCGGGCCAGCGCAACTCAACGAGCGCCGCATGGCAGCGCTGTTCGCTTCCGTACATCTCGTCGAAACGGACGTCGCTGAGCCCTTTTTGGAATTGGACCATGTTGCGCGCCATCGCAGAACTCCCGTCAAAACAATATGTTCATGATATGTTCTCGCACGCAAACGAAGCTGACGCAAGCGCGTAATCAGGTATCCCTTTGATTCAGGTTCGGCTATATGTAGTGTCTGAGTCTGGGCGCGCTTAAGTCCGCGCCGATTCGGAGCGGGCGGTGGGGCGCGGGCGCACGCTGGCGGAGTTCCAGAAAGAATTTCCTGACGAGGCGCGCTGCGCTGCGTTTCTTTATTCACGACGCTGGCCAGATGGGTTTGTTTGTCCCGCGTGCGGCAGGGGACGCGCTGTGGCCTTGAAGAGCCGTCCGCGGCCTGTTGGAATGCCTCGATTGCGGACGGCAGACTTCGCTCACCGCCGGCACGGCTATGCATCGGTCGAAATTGCCGCTGACGACCTGGTTGTGGGCGGCGCATGTGATGGCGACGCATTCCAACGGCATGTCGGCGCGACAGTTGGAGGACCAACTGGGCGTCACCTACAAGACCGCCTGGCTGCTGGCGCAGAAGCTTCGGCGCTCGATGGTCGATCCCGACCGCGAACTTCTCGAAGGCGTCGTCGAGGTGGACCAGACGGAGATTCCCTTCCGCGCCGGCGACGCATTCTTCGAGCCCGGCGTCGCCGGCAAAATCCTGGTCGCCGGTGCGGTCGAAGTGATCGATCGCGGCGCCGGCAGGCCCAAGCCGAGGCGCAAGGGCGCGAAGTATCTCGACACCCGTTCGGGTCGGCTGCGCTGGGCCGTGATCGCCGACAACTCGGCCAAATCGATCGAGGCTTTCGTACGCGCCAATGTGAGGCCCGGCGCGACGCTGATCACCGACGGCCACACCGCCTATCCGGGGCTCTCGGGCGATCGGGACATGGCGGCCAACATCGTCCTCCCCTGGAGCCACCGCGCCTTCTCGTTGCTGAAGCGCTGGGCGCTGGGAACGTATCATGGTCGCCCTTCCTTCGTAGTCCCCGCGGCGGCGCATTCTCATCCTGATTGTCGCGCGATTCTCATCCTGATTGTCGCGCCGCAGTCTGCGCCGCAAACATGTCGACGCCTACCTCGAGGAGTTCGTCTTTCGCTACACCGCTTTTATCGGCACGTCTCGTTCGAAACGACCCTCGGGCTCGCCGCGCACCGCGGTCCAGAGACGTACCGCGACATCGTCAACGTCCGCACCAGATCGCCAAGCGGCGGCTCAGAGCTACCTACTACCTATAGATCGACCTGAGTCAGCGGGATAAGCCTCCGACGGAATGCTGAACCAACTCTCGAAAGAGATGACACCGCCCGGCAAGTTCAAGAAGCCGCCGCCGTGG
>DATLUE010000045.1:0-16055 GCA_035533255.1 Allostellaceae bacterium
GTTGACGAGGGAAAAACCACCGCGGGCTCGACATCATGCTTGGCTCCAAGGACGAGGCGCATTTTTTGTTCAGCAATGCGGCGAAAATCAGGTCGATGGCGCGACAGGGTCCCGCGGCGATCCGGGACGAGCTCTTGACGCTTGCCCGCACGCTCGAAGCGCGGGCGACCGAGCTGGACGCGCGCGACCTCGCTGCCGGCAACCCTGACGAGAGCGAGGCGAAAAAAACCTACGACGGCCTGGCGCGCGACGGCCGCGACCAAGCCGAGGACGACCGGACGTAAATCATCCGTTTGCGCGAACGGCAACGCGCGCGATCATCGCTTGGGCAGGAATTGCTCGGTGTAGAGCGGCGCCATCGCGGGCTCGGTCGGCAGCAGTTTCAGCTCGACCGTGGCTTTGCGCACCACCGCGACCGCGGCGGGATCGAAATGCCCGTGGCGCGAGAACATCGGCATCACGGTGTCGTAGGTCCGGCTGGCGATGCCCGGGTCGGTGATGCCGTCGGCCGCCATGTCGATCTTCACCGTCGCATCCTTGTTCGCATGCATGTAATCGATGGTCGCGAACCAGGCGGCGAGGAACCGGCGCAGCACGGCGGGCCGCTGGGCGATCATCGTGTTGCTGGCGAAGATCGCATGGGTGATGAACACTTTGACGTAGTCGCCGAAATTGGCGAGCACCTTGCCTTGATGCTGTTTCTGGAGCTGGTAGGCGACATCGATCCCGACCGTCAGCCCGTCGACCTGCTTGGTCTTCAGCATCGCGATGTTGGCGGCCATGCCGCCGCTGACATAGATCTCGCGAATCCCGTCGAGGCCCCAGCCGAGCTGGTCCGAGAGATGCCGCGTCAGCCAATAGACCAGCGAGTTGGGCGAGGCGACCGCGATCCTCTTGCCCTTCAAATCCCGCACCGTGGCGATGCCGCTGCCCAAGCCCCCGAAGATTCCGTAGGCGAGCGGCGGCCCCGCCATCGCGGCCACCGCCTTCTCGGGCACGCCCTTCACGATGAAGGCCATGTCGGTTCCCGAGGCGAGGCCGATATCGACGTCGCCGGCGGTGATCCCCTGTTGCAGCTTGGCCGAGCCCTGGAAGCCCAGGATCGTCACGTCGAGGCCGTATTTCGCCATGATGCCGGCCGCGACGCCGACATTGATCGGAACGAACGCGAACGAGGTCGGGAACGCCTTGCCGACGACCAGCTTGTCGGCGGCCGCAGCGCGGCCGGCGCCGAGCGCGCACAGCGCCGCGCCGAGCGCGACGACGGAATACCGCATGGCGGTTGCAATGCGCATGAACCCTGCCTCCCCTGTCTCTGCCGCCCGCATCGGGCTTATGCCGTGCGGTCAGCTTAGCACACCCGCCTGGACTCGCGCCTCTGGCGTTCGGCACCGGCGGGAGGCAAGCTCGCGCTCTCCCGGAGAACCGCCGATGCGCGTCTTTGCCGACATTGCCGAGCTGAAACGCGCCCTCGCCGCGAACGATACCGCGCTGGGCGTCAGCGATTGGGTCACGGTCGATCAGGCGATGATCGACCGCTTCGCCGCGGCGACCGGCGACCATCAGTGGATTCATGTCGATGTCGCGCGCGCGAAAGCGTCGCCCTTCGGTACCACGATCGCGCATGGCTGGCTGACCCTGTCGCTGCTGGCGCGGCTCAGCAACGAGACCTATCGCGTCGAGAGCCTCGCGGCGCGGCTCAATTACGGCTGCAACAAAGTGCGCTTCACCGCGCCGGTGCCGGCGGGCAGCCGCATCCGCGCGCGCTTCGCGGCGTTGTCGCTCGATGAAGTCGCCCAAGGCGCGCGGCTGACCAGCGAGGCGGCGGTCGAGCGCGAGGGCAGCGCCAAGCCGGTCTGCATCGCCGAGCTGGTGGGGATTCTGATCCCGGCGAAAGTCTAGCTCGATCGTCACCCGCCCCCGAGCCGGGCGCGCAGCGCGACGCTGGTGCGGCGCTCGGAGCCGCTGAGCCATTCGGGCCGGCCGGGCATGCGCGGATCGAGCAGGCCGAGATGCCGCGCCAGCGCGTCGAGCGCATAGACCTTGTCGTAGAGCCGCAGCCGCAGCCGCGCGCCGGATGGGGCGCCGAGGCTTTCGATCGCGGCGGTATCGTCCGGCGCGAGGCGCCGCCGCGCTTTGATGCGCAGGCGCTTGGCATTCCAGGAAGCGATGCGGCCGATATCGGCAAAGGCGACGCGCGCATATTCGGCGAGCACGCGATCGGCGGCGGCGCGGATCGACACGCGCCGCGCCTCGATCCCGGCTTCGATCGCCGCGGCGACGCGAGGATGGCGCAGCAGCGCCGTTGCCCGGCTGCGTGCGCCGCCCGGCGCATAGCCGGCACGGATCGCGGCGGCGGTACCGGCGAAATCCTCGACATATTCCGCGGCGAAGCGGCGCTCGCGCAGGGTGAATTGCGGACGCGCGGATTTCTTGGGCGCCGGCAGCACGCGCGCGGCCGGCTCGGCCGCGAGGCGAAACCGCGCGGCATCGGCACCGTCGAGAATGCGTTGCAGGCTGCGCAGCGCCGCCAGCTTGTCGAACAGCTTGACGCGGTGCAGGCCGGCGCGCGACGCATCGCCCTCGACCAGCTCGGCGACGGCGCGGGTATCCTCGGCCGAGAGCGCCGCCGCGCCGCGAAAGCGCACGCCCTTCGGCCCCCAATCGGCAAAGCGCCGCAGATCGGCAAAGGCGATGAGCGCATATTCCTCGAGCACGCGCGCGGCGGTGATGTCGGTGCGGGCGGCGCGGGCCGCCATCGCCGCGCCGATCGCCGCCTTCACCTCGGGGCGCCGCAGCAGCCGCGCCGCACGCGAATGGGCGTCGCTCGGCGCGTAGCCGACGCGGATCGCAGCCTCCTTGCCGTTGAGATCGATGAGATACTGATCGATGAAGAGACGATGGCGCGGCTTGAGCGGCCGTTTCGGCACGAGTTCGGGAGGCATGGGCGCTTAGGCAACCGGGTCGCGGCCGATGGCCCTCGGCGGACGACACCGACCGCGAGGCAGAACGCGCCGCGCACGCCCGTCGCTCAGCGTCTCAGAGCGCCTTGGCGATGCCGATAGCGAGGCCCGCAACGGCGATACTCGTCAATACCAGCCAAAGCTTGAGCTCGGTGCCCAGCTTTTCGATATCGGCCTTCGACGCGAGTTGCGGAAACACGTAATGCGCCATCGCCTCAGCATGCGCTTCGGCCGCGTGACGGTCAATTCCGGCGCCTTCCAGGTGTTTCGCATAAGCCAGCGTAGCGATTGCCATGCGTGCCCCGCAGCGGCTCAGAGTGCCTTGGCGACGGGGATCGCGAGCGCCGTGAAGCCGAGAAGCATCCCGAACAGCCGAACGGTGAGCGTGTGCTGCACCCGCTCGATCTCGCGCAAAATCTCGGCCTTCATCGCGCCGCCTTCGGCCTGCGTGAAAAGCTGCGGGAACACATGCTGGACCATTGCCTGAGCATGGAGCTTCCGCCAGAGCACGGTCAATTCCGGCGTTCTCCAGGTGCTTCGCATAAGCCAGCGTGTCGATTGTCATGCACCGTACAGACTAGAACAAACAAGGAACATTGTCAAGGATTTTCTGGTCGCGTGAAATCTTGACCGCTCCCGCCGAACGACCAGCCCACTCATCCCTGCCCTCAAAGGATTGCTTGGAAAAACGGCAGCGCCCTATTAGCGTTTGGCTCCAGTTCGCTGGGGGAAAACAGATTCGCGGATCGCTGTACACACGAGATTTTCTCGGCGAAGGCATTTGCGATACCGCCGCGTGGAAAGCCATCGACGATAGCGAGATCGCGAAATTTCGCCTGGCTATTCGCGCGATCTATGACGCCTTTCCAACCACCGCACATCCGAACGAGGCGACGACAGAGCAGGACCTGATCTTTCCTACCCTGCGGGCTCTCGGCTGGGACAATTTTCTCCCGCAACAAAGCGCTTCGCATCGGCGCGAGGACGTTCCCGACGCTTTGCTGTTTGCCAACACCGAGGCAAAAGCCGCAGCCAATCGCGAAAAGAAGAGTCCCGCACGCTATCGTCATGGAATCGCCATCGTCGAAAATAAAGCGTGGGATCTGCCGCTCGATCGCGGCCCTCCCGATTTGTTCAATCAAAATGCTCCTTCGACTCAAATGCTGCGGTATTTGAGCCGCGTCGAAATCGAATCCGAGCGTGCGATCCGCTGGGGCATCCTGACGAATGGCCGCCTCTGGCGGCTTTACTACCAAGGCGCGCGCTCTCGTGCCGAAGAGTTTTTGGAGCTCGACCTGCCGCTATTGGCGGGCGTACCGGCGATTGAACCTGACCTTTTCTCCCCTGCTTCGGACGAACGCGCACACTTTTTGAAAGTTTTCTTGCTGCTGTTCCGGCGAACAGCGTTCCTCCCGTCCGCAGACGATGCCCGCAGCTACCACGACCAAGCTCTCGCGCTCACGCGCGAATGGGAAACGCGAATCAGCCAAAACCTCAGTGAAGCGGTTTTTGGCCAGGTCTTCCCGAACCTCGTGAACGCGTTGGCCGCTTCCGATCCGCTCGCGCCGAAGCCGCTTGACAGCATATATCTCGAAGAGGTGCGTCAAGCGGCTTTGACGCTGCTTTACCGTCTGCTGTTCGTTCTCTACGCCGAAGATCGCAATTTACTGCCGTCGCATGAAAAAGGTTATGGCGATTACTCGCTTAGAGCGCTCCGGCACGAATTGCGCGATGGCATTGATCGCGCCGAACGCTACGGCGCACGCGCCGACCGCTTCTATAAACGGCTGCAAGGCGTGTTCCGCTTGATCGACGTCGGCGATACGGGACTCGGTCTGCCGCCTTACAATGGTGGGCTATTCGACGATTCACGGCAATCGTTACTGGCGCGCGTCGCACTGCCGGACATCGACCTTGCGCCGATCCTCGACGATTTGTCGCGCCGTAAGGAAGGCGAAGCGCGCAAATGGATCAATTACCGCGATTTGTCGGTCCAGCACCTGGGCGCGATTTACGAGCGTTTGTTCGAGTTCATCCTCGTCCCGCGAGATGGCCGCATTGCGATCGAGCTTACGCCTTTCGCGCGCAAGGGAAGCGGCAGCTACTACACGCACGAGGACCTCGTTCACCTCATTTTGGATAAGGCAGTCGGTCCTCTGATCGACGAAAGACTAGGAGCCTTTCGGGCGCGTGCCAAAGCGCTTGCGGAAGATCGTCGCCCCAAGGTCAAGCGCCTCGAGGAACTTGACGCACTCGACCCTGCCACGCGGCTGCTCGAGCTTAAGATTTGCGACCCAGCGATGGGCAGCGGCCATTTTCTCGTCTCGCTCGTCGATTATCTCGCCGACCAAATCCTCGAAGCAATGGCGGAAGCCACCGAATGCGTCGCTTGGGCCGACAAAGAGCAACCGTACATCTCGAAACTGGCAAAGCGAATCACCGACATTCGCGATCGTATTCTCGCTGCCGCAGCCGCAGAGGGATGGCATATCGAGCGAACGCAACTCGACGACCGTCATATTGTCCGCCGCATGATCTTGAAACGGGTCGTCTATGGCGTCGATAAGAACTTGATGGCGGTCGAGTTGGCGAAAGTCGCGCTGTGGCTGCACACCTTTACGGTCGGCGCGCCGCTATCGTTCCTCGATCACCATCTGCGTTGCGGTGATTCCTTGTTTGGCGAACAGGTCGGGCAAGCAATGACAGGCAAGCGCGGTGCTTTGCTGATCAATCGCTATGTGCAGCAGGCAAAACGCGCGACCGTCGCGATGATGCAGGTTGAGGCGGCGACCGATGCCGATATCGCGGAGGTGCGGGCATCGGGCGCGGCATTCGCCGATATTTCCAGCGATACTCGCAATCTTACGGCATACCTCGATTTCATCCATGCGCTCCGCTGGCTGGATTTGGACGAGGACGGCGAAAAATTGGTTCAGCGCCTACTGGACGGCCAATTCGGCGATGCCGTCAAGCTTATCTCAGGCGAAGTCACGCCGATCGTCGATGACGACGCCGCCGCGCAAAGACATTTATTCGGCAATGAGCCCGCCCAATCCGAATTGGGAACGGCTCCGACGATGGCGGCCGATACCTGGACGCCGCTGAAGAACATCCTGGACGAAGCGCGCTCGCTGGCGCAGCAAGAGCGCTTCTTACATTGGGAGGTCGCATTTCCCGGCGTGTGGTCCGATTGGGAAAGCCTGTCGCCCCTGGGCGGTTTCGATGCCATCATCGGCAACCCGCCCTGGGACCGCATGAAGCTCCAAGACGTGGAGTGGTTTGCGACGCGGCGACCGGAGATTGCAAAATCCGTTCGCGCTTCCGACCGCAAAAAGATGATCGACGCGCTGAAGCGAAAAAAGGATCCGCTGTCGGAAGCCTACGACCTCGCGCGGCAACGCGCCGAGCAGGCGACGAAGGTTGCGCGCAAATCGAATTATTACCCGCTGCTGTCTGGCGGCGATTTGAATATCTACTCGCTGTTCGTCGAGCGCGGTCAAGCATTAATTAGAGCGGATGGCATCGTCGGCCTGTTGGTTCCGTCGGGAATTTCGGGCGACAAATCCGCGAGTGCGTTTTTCGCGTCGATTGCCACGACCGGGCGGCTTGCATCGCTTTTGGATTTCGAAAACCGGTGGCCGACCTATTTTCCGGATGTGGATAGCCGCTTCAAATTTTCCGTCTTCGTCGCGAGCGGGGCGAAGCGGAAATTTGCCGCAGCCACCTGCGGTTTCTTTCTCCACGGCGTGGACGAGATTTCAACTCATACCTTCGCTCTCGATCCGGACGATTTTACGCGCGTCAACCCCAATACCGGAACGGCACCCGTCTTCCGCACGCCGCGCGACGCCGATATCACGCGTAGCATCTATGAGCGCCTTCCGGTGCTGGTTCTTCATTCGGCCGGCGGCGAGCGCGCGGCTTGGCCAGTCCGCTACTCTACGATGCTTCATATGACCAATGATTCCGGCCGCTTCGAAAAGCGCGAGGCGCTGGAACGCAAAGGTTTTTATCTGGTCCACGGAAACCGACTGAAGAAGGGCGCGGACGAGTATGTCCCGCTTTACGAAGGCAAGATGGTTCAGGCTTACGATCATCGCGCTGCGAATGTCATCTTAAATCTGGAGAACCTCAATCGACCGGCTCAGCCGGAAGCGCCGACTGCTGAAGAGAAAGCATCGTCAACATGGCTTCCGGCGTCCTTGTATTGGATCAAGGCAGACGAAATCGAGTGGCCGAGAAATACGAAAGAGAAGCCGTCGCTCGAATGGGCGGTCGGCTTCAAGGACGTAACGGCGCCGACCAACTTCCGCACGATGATCGCCGCAACCGTCCCGTTCGCCGGCTTCGGCAACACCCTGCCTTTGCTGCTGCCGATCTTGCCGGAGCCGCCCCCGGAGGGATCAAGCCAGAAGGCTCTTGCCGCGTGGCAACAAGCGCGGGATGGGGCTTTGGCAACCTATCGGAAGGGAGCGCCGCTGCTGCTGGCGAATTTTAATTCTCTGCCCTTCGATTTCGTCGCCCGCCAAAAAATTCAAGGTCAGCATCTGAATTGGTACATCGTCGAGCAATTGCCGGTGATTCCTGCCGAGCGATTTGAGGACAAAATTGCCGGTGTCCGTCTCTCGGATTTCGTTCGCGACCAGGTGCTTCATCTCACTTACACGGCAATCGACATGGAGTCCTTCGCGCGCGATATGGGATATGACGGTGCGCCATTTCCCTGGGATGACGAGGATCGCCGCCATTGCCGGGCGCGCCTCGACGCCCTGTTCTTTCATCTCTATGGCATCGGTGCCGACGATGCCGGTTATATCCTCGATACCTTTCCGATTGTTCGAGAGCACGACGAAGCGGATTTCGGTCGCTACCGCACGAAAGAGATGGTGCTCGCTTACATGCGCGCTATCGGGGCGAAAGACCTGACCAGCCGCGTCTCAGCATAGCTGCGCGCCGGAGGCGCGGCCTCACCCGCTTCACGCGCTGGCGACAAACAGCGCGAGCGCGCGATAAAGCCGAGCGTCCAGGCGAGCGAGCGCAGCGCCGCGCGATCGGCGAGATAGAACGCGGTGTAGACGATCCGCCGCGCCGCGCCGCCGGCGCATCCCGGCCGCAGGACAAACGCGTCGCGATCGGCGATGATCGCGCGATGTCGCCGCCGCCGCCTTTGCGCCTTGCCGTGCGCCTCACGCCGCGCGGCGGGCGCGACGCCGTCGAAGGCTGGGCGCGGGACGGCGACGGCCGGCCTTATCTCAAGGCGCGGGTCGCGGCGCCGCCGGTGGAGGGCGCCGCCAACGCCGCGTTGACGACACTGATCGCCAAGGCGCTGAAATGCCCGAAAGGCGCGGTGCGGATCGTCGGCGGCGAGCACGGCCGGCTGAAGCAGATCGAGATCGACGGGGTGAGCCAAGACGATCTGCAGCGCCGCCTCGGCACGCCGGACTGACCCCGCGACGCAGAGCGCGGCTTACGGCGATGCCGCTCGGAGGGCACTCGCGACGAACAGCCGCCTCGCCGCCCGCGCGCCGCGCGGCCGCGACCATAGCCCCTCACGGCGCCGCCGGCCTTGACATTATACGGCAACGCCGTATATAGACGATGTGCCACTGGCGCTGCTCACCGTTGTCGAAACGCCGCCCTACCTGCGCGATGCGGCCAAGTTGCTCAGCGAAGCCGAGCGCGCGGACGTGGTCGATCTCATCGCCGCCGATCCGCTTTGCGGCGATGTCGTCAAAGGCGGCGGCGGCATCCGCAAGGTGCGCATAGCGCTCGCGGGGCGCGGCAAGCGCAGCGGGGCGCGCGTGATCTACTTTTTCCACAACGCGACGATGCCCGCCTATTTGTGGGCGATCTTCGCGAAGAACGAGCGCACCGATCTGCGCGATGCCGAAGTCGCCGCGCTTGCCAAGCTCGGCAAAGCCATCGTCAAAGCCCACGGAGGACCGTGATGTCGAAGAAAGCGTTTGAACAAATCAAGGCCGGGGCCGAAGCGGCGCTCGCTTATGCCAAAGGCGATAAGACCGGCGCCGTCACCCACGTCGTGCGCGTCCCCGAGGGCGTCGATGTGCGGGCCGTGCGCCGTCGCCTCAAGCTCAGCCAGGCGCGGTTCGCTGCGCGCTTCGGCCTCGACGTCCGCACCCTGCAGGATTGGGAGCAAGGGAGGCGCATGCCCGACCGCGCGACCCGCGTTCTCTTGACCGTTATTGCGAACGATCCCAAGGCGGTCGAGCGCGCGTTGGCCGGCGCCTAGAGCAAGATCGCATCAAATGGAAACGGCGGGTTTCCATTTGATGCGTGAATCTTGCTCTCACTTTAAGAAGTTAGACCATGATTCACGGACCGGTGGATCGCCTTCGGCGATTCCATCCGGTCCGATCATGGTCTAGCGATTCGCGCCGCTAGCGCGCTCAGGCGCTGCCGAGGAACAGCGCAAGCACGCAGACGAAGCCGAGCGCCCAGGCGAGCGAGCGCAGCGCCGCCCGATCGGCGAGGTAGAGCGCGGTATAAAGGATGCGCAGCGCGACGAACGCGCCGGCGACCTCATCGATCCAGGCTTGCGGCCCGCGCACCAGCTCGGCCACGATGACGGCGGCGGCGAAGGGCGCGAAGGCCTCGAAATGGTTGCGATGCGCCCATTCGGCGCGCCGGCGCCAGCCGGTGAGCGCAGCGAGATCGCGGCGCGGCGCGTGATTGTCGATGCCGCCGCCGGCCTTCGCCAGCACGATCGCCAGATAGGGCAGGAACGCCGCGGCCAGTATCATCCAATAGGCGAAGATCATGGCATCGTCCCCCCGCGACCCTCGCGACGGCACGCCGCCGATGCCTTGCCTCGGATTAGCCGGGCGGCATCGACCGCCGCCGCGCGCGAGCTTAGCCGCGGAAAGCTAGGCCGTCTTCCAGGCGTCTTCGCGGCTTTCCTTGCGCGCCAGCAGCCAGCTCCGCGCCGGCTCGCCGAGCTTGCGGCGCGTCGCCTGCCATAATTCATAGCCGGCGCTGTCGGCGCTGGCATTCAATTCGTGCCGGGCGCGGGCGATCGCGTTCGCGAGCTCGGGGGCGATCAGATCGAACGACTGAACCACGCGGGCGGTCCGATCGAAAACGTACAAGCGAAAATACGACACGGGGCTGCGTCCTCCATCGAGGCGATACCGCATCAATTGGCGCGCCGACGCGGGCAAATTTGTGGCGACGGATTTGAGAAAGCGTGATTTATGCGGCGGGGCTCGGCGAATCGGCCGGAGCCGCCCGCGCGGCGAAACCCCGAGCTGCGGCCAGAGCTGCGCGCTTGAGCGCGCGCCGGCTCTGGCGCCATAATGGCGCGCTTCCTTTTCTTCGGGGGACAAGGACATGGTCAGATCGGTCCTGGTTTTGCTGGTATCGATCGCGGTTTCCGGCTGCACCGGAACGATCATGCTGACGCCGCTCGACCCCGCAACGCTGGGCAATCCAGGTGCGATCGCGGACCTTCATTCGAGCGACGCCGGTCGCGCGGGCTATGACGGCCTGCTGGTTTATCTTCCCAAGCAGGTCCTCGAAATCGACCGGTTTACGCAGGTTCAAACGCTGGCGCGCGATAACAAGACCCTGATCTTGAGCGGCGACTGCGACAGCGCGAAGGCTTACGTGCAAAAGGTCGTGACGATCGTCGACCGAAATAAGCCCTACCTGCTTCACTACGAGCACGGGCTGCTCGAGACTTTCACGTTTTCGGCAACCCTCACGAGCGACGGCGCGCTCGCCAGCGTCAATACGTCATCGACGCCCGACCAAGGCAAGACGCTGGCGAATTTGGCGTCTGCCGCTGTGTCGGCATCCGGGATCGCCAAAGCGGCGACTATCAACTCGTCCCCGGCGACCTGCACGCAGACGCCGACCTTTGTCCGCTACGCCCCGCTGCCCGCGATACCGACCCAATAGCGGGCGCCGCGAGCAACAAGCGCCCCAGCCCCGCGAAGCGCCGCGGCTTCTATTCCTCGTCCGGCAGCGCGCTTTCGTGCCAGCGGCGCAGCAGCAAATTCGAGAGCCAGGACAGCGCGGCAAAGATCAGGATGCCGGTCAGCGACAACAGCAGCAGCGCCGCGAAGAGGCGCGGGATCTCGAGCCGGTAGCCGGCCTCGAGGATGCGCGAGGCGAGGCCGGTCGCGGTGCCGCCGGTGCCGGCGACGAACTCGGCCACCACCGCGCCGATCAGCGCGAGGCCGCCGCTGATCCGGACGCCGGCGAGGAAATAGGGCAGCGCCGAGGGCAAGCGCAGATGGCGCAGCATTTGCCAGCGCGAGGCGCCGTAAAGCCGGAACAGCGCGACCAGGTTGCGATCGGCGCTGTTGAGGCCGAGGGTGGTGTTGGCGACCACCGGAAAGAACGCGACGATCCAGGCGCAGATCAGCAGCGACAGGAAGGTGTTGTCGACCCAGATGATGATCAGCGGCGCGATCGCGACGATCGGCGTCACCTGGAGGATCACCGCATAGGGAAAGAGACTCATTTCGAGCAGCCGCGATTGCGCAAAGAGGATCGCGATCGCGCCGCCGAGGATCACCGCCGCGGCGAGCGCCGCCAAAGTGATGCGCAGCGTTACCCAGAGCGAGCCCAGAAGGCTCGGCCCGTCGCGCCCCAAGGCCGCGGCGATCGCGATCGGCCCGGGCAGGATGTAAGGCGGGATCGCCTCGATCCGCACCACCGCCTCCCAGCCGCCCAGGATGAGGACGCCGACGATCAGCGGCGCAAGGAAGCGGGCCGAGCGGTTCATGGCGACATCATCGCTTTCGACGTGGGAGAAGCCAGAAAAAATCTCGCCTCACCCTGAGCGCAGCGAAGCGAAGTCGAAGGGCGCAGGTTGCTCAGGCAACGTTGCATAACCCACCTGCGCCCTTCGTCCCTCGACAAGAGCTCGGGATGAGGGACGCTCAGGGTGAGGAGAATTCTTATTCTGGCCCCAACCAGATTGCCTCCCCGGCTTTCGCCGCTCCTTCTTTTCGTCATTCCCGCGCAAGCGGGAATCCAGGGAAACAGCGAGCTGCTGCCCTGGGTCCCCGCTTTCGCGGGGACGACGATTAAAGATGGCGGCTTCGCATCGCTCACGCCGCCGCCTCGGCGAGAATCCGCGATAGCCGCGCGCATTGCGCGGTGTAGTCGGGGGCGGTGCGCAAAGCGGCTTCGCGCGGATAAGGCAGGTCGATCGGCAGGTCGGCGACGATGCGGCCGGGGCGCCTAGTCATGACGACGATGCGGTTCGAGAGGAACACCGATTCGAAGACGCTGTGGGTGACGAAGATCACCGTCCAATGATGGCGCTGCCACAACGCCAGCAAATCCTCGTTGAGCTTGAAGCGGGTGATCTCGTCGAGCGCGGCGAACGGCTCGTCGAGCAGCAGGAGCTGCGGCGCGGTGACCAGCGCGCGCGCGATCGAGACGCGCATCCTCATGCCGCCCGACAGCTCGCGCGGATAGACCGCGGCAAAGCCGTCGAGCCCGACCGACGCGAGAGTCGCGGCGATGCTGGGCGCGGCGTCCGCTCGCGACACGCCCAGGAGGCGCAGCGGCAGATAGGTGTTGTCCCAGACATTCGCCCAGGGCATCAGCGTCGGCTCTTGAAAAACGAAGCCGATGCGGCCGGCGGCGATGCCGTGGCGCGCGATGGTGCCGGCGCTCGGCGACGAGAGGCCGGCGATGAGGCGCAAGAGCGTGCTCTTGCCGCAACCCGAGGGGCCGAGCAGCGAGAGAAACGCGCCGGGCGCGACCGCGAGATCGATATCGGCGAGCGCGACGGTGCCGTTGCGAAAGCTTTTGCCGATGCGCGCGATCTCGACCAGCGGCGGGGGCGCGGCGTCGGTCGCGTCATTCATGGCGAGGGATCATCGAAAGTCCGTCGAAGAGCTTCGCCGTCGTCAGCAACCAGATGCACAACACCGACAAGCCGGACATCGCGATCATAGCGATCACCAGCCAGCTTCGCGCACAGTCCGCACTCGGCGAGGTTTGGATATATCAATTCCGGGTCTTATATGTCTTTAAGTCGCCGGGCGAAATTTGATCGGCAGGAACAAGACGATAATGTCTTTCTTCGACAATTGCCACATGGTCGTTTTCAATCGCTAATTCGAAAAGTGCGATTATATCGTCGTCCATAAATTGGGCCGACAACGAGCGGCAAATAAGTGTCGGAAATTTCTCGCCACAACAAGCGATGTCTTGCTTCGCCTGTACTACCGATAATCGATCACCACCCCGCTTCGCCTGAATGGGCAAAACGTATTGGCGACCGCTCCTGTCGATACCTACGTAGACTTCGTCGATCTCGATTCCTCCAATACCGGCTACGGTCGTGCGTAAATGGTTTTGGAGGGAGTAAGTGGTTAGGCCCAAGAAGATATCGACAAGACGATTGTAACGAACCTTTGCCAGAAGGGCCTGTTCGTCCGTTAAGGCATACGCGGCGATGATTTCCGGGGTTGCATCGGGAATTTTAATCGCTGCCAATTCGGGATTCGGCACGATGCGATTGATACGGACCTGTTTAAATGCGTACCGCGCTCGACCCGCACCTTCGATGACCCATTCTTTACCCTTTGACTGGGTGGCTAGAATTCGCGCCGGCAATGTAATCCGGTAGCGAAACGAGTAGAGAATATCGCCAAGATTCTTAGGAAGCTTGATCGCAAGAGCTAAAGCAGCTCCCTCCAAATCCGTGCGCTCGAACGCAACTTCGGTGGCGCCCTTCCGATACTTGTCGAAAAAAATCTTCTCAACCAGCGCACTATATCTATTGAGCGCTTTCGGGTCATCTGCCATTACAAGCCGCTCACGGGGCGGCGAGCCGCTCTGCTTCGGTTTCGGCTTGCGATCGCTTGCGTGCACCGCTCTTGCGATCGCGCCGGCCGATCGGAACATCTATCTGCCAACGAGCAGAGGCCTCAGCCATTCCGATCCGTAGCAATGAAACATCTCCTAGCGGCAATGCGACCTCTGGCTGTGAAGGCCTCCGGCCCAATGCTTTGATTACGCTACCCGCGACTGCACGCGCGAGCGGTGGCGGAACAGCATTCCCAATTTGCCTCGCGCCGTGCCACTTGGTTTCGTGGAAGCGGAACCAATCGGGGAATCCATGCAGCCTCGCCATCTCGCGCACGGTGATGCAGCGATTATGCTCGTAATGAATCGGCCGCGGGCTAGTGAACGCTCCTCGTGCCGAATCGGTGCCAGCGCGTAGCGTGTTCGAAATACCGAGCGGATCGAGCTTGTAGAACCGCGAAATCGGCTCGACGGTGCCTGGCGCCGTTTCGGTAAACCGGCGCCGCGATATTTCGCTGTGATCCGTGCGCATGCTTGCCGTCAGATGCGTAGGATTCCAAATACGCGGATGACCGAAATGCCAGCAATCGTTTGTGAGGCAACGCATCTCGCGCGCGTAAGCGCTGCGAATGGCCAATGTCGAGGTTTTAACTTCGTCGGTTTCGAACAACTCCGGGAAGTCGTCCGCATTCGGCAGATCGCCTATGGCTTCGCGCACACAAGGACCTTCGCAAAGCACCTTGTCGAATTTCAACGTACCGGCAGGCGCCGTGATCGGCTTCGGATAGGTTGGAGCGGTCGCGCCATCTTTTGCGCCTATCAAGAAAACGCGTTCGCGGTCTTGCGGCACACCGTAGTCCGCGGCATTCAAGACACGCCACGGCGATCTAACCTTGTAGCCGAGGTCTTCGAAGGCCTCGATGACTTCGTCGAGGAACTTGCGGTGTCTTCCGACTGTGAGCCCCTTCACGTTCTCGAACACGAAACACGATGGTTCGAGTTCGCCGACGATGCGCACGAATTGTTTCACAAGCGAGTTGCGAGGATCGTCGAGTGCGCGATGCCCGATCAGCGAGAAGCCTTGGCATGGCGCACCGCCGAAGACGACATCGATCTTGCGATCGCCGATTTTTGCCCGCTCGCGAATTTCTTCGCCCGTTAAATCGACAATCGACTTCGGAATGACGGCGCACTGAGGAAAATTGAAAGCGTGAGCCGCGCAGTGGATCGGATCGATTTCCACCGCCGCGACCACGTCGAAACCCGCCTGCTCGAAGCCCAAACTGAGGCCGCCAACTCCGGCGAAAAGGTCTATTCCTATTGGTCGCATTCGTCCCGGCCCCTATTCCTTGTATCGTTTCAGGAACGAAAGAGGAACCTAAGAATCCGACGTTTAGGCGAGAAAGTCAACCATCCGCGCGACGGCTGTGGGTAAGTCTTTTAGCTGACATTGCCACACGACCAGCGTCTTCCATCCGAGCTTTTTAAGCCCGCTCAGATTCCGGCGATCCCGCGCGCGATTCGTTTCGATTTTATCGCGCCAATATTCGGTACGCGATTTCGATAGCCGACCGTAACGGCAACGATGGCCGTGCCAATAGCAGCCGTGAACGAAGATCGCTTTCTTTCGCCCGGGAAAAACGAGGTCGGGCTTACCGGGCAAATCCATTCGATAAAGCCGGTATCGATAGCCGAGAGCCGAAAGCGATTTCCGTACTTTCATCTCTGGAGTCGTATCGCGCCCTCTGACGCGAGACATCAACCAAGAACGGCGCTGAGGAGTAAGCCTATCGACCATCGTGCGCATACAATAGCAGAACAATGTATTTCAACGTCATCGTCACTAGTCGGATCGCTCGCTTAGTTGCTGGCGTTTAATGAAACGAACGGCGCTCGCGCTTCGTCAACGCATCGTAGTAAGGCTTTTTATTCGCCGCGATCTGCTCGGGAATGGTGTGGGTGCCCGGAAGCGGATAGCCGAGCCTGACGCAAAGCACCAAATACGAGACCGCGCGCGAGGTGCGGCCATTGCCGTCAACGAAAGGATGAATCCAATTCAACCGCTACATGACATACGCGGCGAGGTGAAGTGCCGGACGCTTTCCAATGATCGTTGACGTAATCGCAGAGCTGTTCGAGAAGCTCGGGCACGAGGTGGGCGCCCGGCGGCTGGTGCTTGTAGCGCGACAAACTGGATGAGAGGCGAGCGACGATCAGGATGAGAATCCGGTGTCGCGGTTTGGCGATGATTGCGGGGTTGATTGTCGCAGGCAAGATGTTTTTTCCTGCTGATTGTCGCGG
>DATLUE010000046.1:0-5201 GCA_035533255.1 Allostellaceae bacterium
GCTCCTGGAAGGCGGACGCGTGTCGCTGCTGGTCGGCCTTACCGCGGCCCTGGTTGCGGCGGTGCTCGGCACGGCAGTCGGGTTGATCGCCGGCTATCGCGGCGGCAGGCTGGACGCGGTGCTGATGCGCTTCACCGATGGCATGATCGCGCTGCCGCTGCTGCCGCTGCTGGTCGTGCTGACGGCGCTCGATCTCAAGAAGGTCGGGCTGCCCGGTTCGATCATCGATTCGCCGGCGATCAGCGTCGAGCGGATCATCGTGCTGGTCGCCCTTGTCGGCTGGACCACGGTTGCGCGGATCGTGCGCGGCGCGACCCTGTCGGTGAAGTCGCGCGATTTCGTGCGCGCAGCGGTGGCGCTCGGCGCCAGCGGCCGGCGCGTGATGCTGGTGCATATCCTGCCCAACCTCGCCTCGCCGATCATCGTCGCCAGCACCTTGGCGGTCGGCGAGATCATCCTGCTCGAATCCGTGCTGAGCTTCCTCGGTCTCGGCGTCGCGCCGCCGATTCCGAGCTGGGGCAACATGCTCACGAGCGCGCAAGAAACCATCCAGCTCGCGCCGCAGCTCGCGCTCTATCCCGGGCTGTTGATCTTCATCACCGTGATCGCATGCAATTTCCTCGGCGACGGGCTGCAAGATGCGCTCGACCCGCGCGCGCAACGCCGGCTTTCGGGGTAGAATAAGCGCCCATGACCCCGTCGCCGACCACCGACACCGATATCGCCGCGCTGCTGCGCCAAGCGGGTCTCCTTGAGCGCGGCGGCGCCGAGTGGCTGGACGCGACGCCGCAGCCGATCGACGCTTACGAGCGCGACAGCGCCGCGTTCGCGCGCTTCTGGCAACTCGGCGACGCGCTTCTCGACAAGCTGCCGGCGAAGGAAGCCGCCGCTTCGGCCGTCATCGCCGCCTGCCGCAGCGCACGCGACCGGTTCCTCGCCGCTCATGTCGAGCGCGTCTACCGCGCCATCACCAACGATCTCAAAGCCTTCATTCGCGTCGAGCACCTGGTCCGCGAGGCGGCGCGCGCGGTGCCCGGGCTGGTGCCGGCGCCGGAATTGCTCGCCGCCGAGAATGTGCGCGCGCACAAGGACAAGCACGGCATCGAGATCGATCACGGCATCTTCCTCAACCACGCGCTCGCGCATCCGATTGCGGGCGCGCATCTCTGTCATGCAATGCTGCTGCCACGGCCCGAAGCGCTCGACCGTCTCGACGAGTTGCGCAGCCGCGGCGCGATCGAGCTTGCCACCGCGACCGTCGAGCGAAGCGGCCGCGCGGCGATCGTGACCTTGCGCAATCCGCGCTTCCTCAATGCCGAGGACGAGACAACGCTCGAGGATTCCGAGATCGCGATCGACCTCGCGACGCTCGATCCGCTGTCCGAGGTCGCGGTGCTGCGCGGCGGCGTGGTCGAGCATCCGAAATATGCCGGACGGCGGCTGTTCTCTGCCGGGATCAATTTGACGCATCTCTATCGCGGCCAGATTCCCTTTGTCTGGTATCTCCAGCGCGATCTCGGCCTGGTAAACAAGATTTTCCGCGGCCTCGCGCGCGCCGATGAATCGCCCGACGAGCTCAGCGGCGGCACGATCGAGAAGCCGTGGATCGCAGCGGTCGACGGCTTTGCGATCGGCGGCGGCTGCCAAATTCTATTGGCGATCGACTACGTCATCGCGGCGAGCGACGCCTATCTGACTTTGCCGGCCCGCAAGGAAGGCATCATCCCGGGCGCCGCCAATCTGCGGTTGCCGCGCTTCGTCGGCGACCGCATCGCGCGGCAGGCGATCCTTTACGGCCGGCGTCTCGACTGCGCGAGCGCGGAGGGCCGCCTGATCTGCGACGAGGTCGCCGCACCCGACGCGATGGATACCGCGGTCGAGCAGGCGATCGCGGGGCTCTCGGATTCAGGCGTCGTCAGCGCGGCTGGCAATCGGCGCGCGCTGCGCGTCGGCCAGGAACCGCTCGATCTCTTCCGCCGCTACATGGCGGTCTACGCGCGCGAGCAGGCTTATTGCCATTTCAGCCCGGCGCTGATCGCCAATCTCGAGCGCTATTGGAACGCGGCACAGCGGCGGGTCTAACTTGCCGGTTTCAGGATCATGTCTTCGGCCGCAGATCGCGGATGCGCACCGCCTTGCCGAGCGAGCGCTCGATCGCGCCCGGAATAACGACATCGACCGTCGCGGTGACGCCCACCAGCGCCTTGATGCGATGCGCGAGGTCATGTGCGGCGCTGCCGCGGTTCCCGTCATCCGCGGTTGTCGGCCGCGCTTCGACGCGCACCGTCATCTCGTCAAGCCGCCCGTCGCGGCGCAGCTCGATCAGGAAATGCCCGGCGAGCCGGGCGTCGGCGAGGATGAGTTCTTCGATCTGGCTGGGGAAGACGTTGACGCCGCGCACGATCATCATGTCGTCGGAGCGGCCGGCGATCTTGTCGATGCGGCGCATCGAGCGCGCCGTGCCCGGCAGCAGCCGCGTCAAATCGCGCGTGCGATAGCGGATGACCGGCATCGCCTCTTTGGTCAACGAAGTCAGCACCAGCTCGCCGCGCTCGCCATCGGCCAGCGGCTCGCCCGTGGCGGGATCGACGATCTCGGGCAGAAAATGATCCTCCCATACATGCAGCCCGTCCTTGGTCTCGACGCATTCGCTGGCGACGCCCGGACCGATCACTTCCGAGAGGCCGTACATGTCGGTGGCGTGGATATCGAACGCGTCCTCGATCTCGCTGCGCATCGCATTGGTCCAGGGCTCGGCACCGAAAATGCCGATACCGAGCGAGCAGCGGCGCGG
Organism: Allostellaceae bacterium; assembly: GCA_035533255.1. Taxonomy (GTDB): domain Bacteria; phylum Pseudomonadota; class Alphaproteobacteria; order ATCC43930; family CGMCC-115725; genus CAIKMD01. The sequence continues at coordinate 2,795 of DATLUE010000046.1, forward strand.
ATCGACGCCTTGGGCGTGGAACGCGTCGAGGATCGCCAGCGTGTAACTCGGCGTCGCCATAAGGATATCGGGCTCGAAATCGACGATCAGCCTTACCTGCCGCTCCGTCATGCCGGATGCGACCGGCACGACGGTCAGGCCAAGGCGCTCGGCGCCGTAATGCGCGCCAAGGCCGCCGGTGAAGAGGCCGTAGCCATAGGCGATGTGCGCGCGCATCCCCGGCCGCCCGCCGCCGGCGCGAATCGAGCGCGCCATGAGGTTAGACCAGATGTCGAGATCGCGATCGGTATAGCCGACCACGGTCGCCTTACCGGTGGTGCCGGACGAGGCATGGATGCGCCGTATCCTCTCCCGCGGCACCGCGAACATGCCGAAAGGATAATTGGCGCGCAGATCGTCTTTCGCGGTGAAAGGAAACCGGCCGAGATCGGCAAGCTGCCTGAGATCGCGCGGATGGACTCCGGCGGCGTCGAATTTCTGGCGATACGCGGCGACGTTCTCGTACGCATGAGACAGCGTATGCCGCAGCCGCGAGAGCTGCAGCGCCTCGATCTCGTCGCGCGACGCGATCTCGATCGGCTCGAGTTCTGCCGGTTTCGGCGCGAGATCGGTTTGCGGCTGCTTGCTTGCCATCTGTCGCTCCCCCGAAAGAGGCGGACGGTCCCATTCGTTTGACCAGCACACCGGCGGGACGGATATTACCAGTTTCCCCGCGAAAGTAGCATCCATGTCGCGCAGCAATTCGATCTCGGCCCTCGATATCGCGAGCCATCTGCATCCCTACACCAATCTGCGACAGCATCAGCGCCAAGGCCCGCTGGTCATCACCGAGGGGAACGGCATCTATGTGAAGGACGAGAGCGGCAAGGAATATATCGAGGCGATGTCCGGGCTCTGGTGCGCCGCGCTCGGCTTCAGCGAGGAGCGGCTGGTCGAGGCGGCGGCCAAGCAGATGCGCCGACTGCCCTTCTATCACGGCTTCGCCAATAAATCGCACGAGCCGGTGGCCGAGCTCGCCGAACGGCTGGTGGCGATGATGCCGGTGCCGATGTCGAAGGCGTTCTTCAACAATTCCGGCTCGGAGGCCAATGACACGGCGATGAAGCTGGTGCGGTACTACAACAATGCGCTCGGCCGGCCGCGCAAGAAGAAAATCATCGCGCGCATGAAGGGCTATCACGGCGTCACGGTCGCAACCGCGAGCCTCACCGGCCTTGCCGCCAATCATCGCGACTTCGATCTGCCGATCGCGAATATCCGCCACGCCGATTGCCCGCATCATTACCGTTACGCCAGACCGGGCGAGAGCGAGGAGGATTTCGCGACCCGCCTCGCCGACAGTCTCGACGCGCAAATCCGGCGCGAGGATCCCGAGACGGTCGCCGCTTTCATTGCCGAGCCGGTGATGGGCGCCGGCGGCGTATTGCTGCCGCCGAAGACCTATTTCGCGAAAATCCAGGCGGTCCTCAAAAAGCACGATGTGCTGCTGATCGCCGACGAGGTGATCTGCGGCTTTGGCCGCACCGGCAATATGTTCGGCTCGGAGACTTACGGGCTGAAGCCGGACATCCTCACCCTGGCCAAGGCGGTGACCTCGGCCTATCTGCCGCTCTCGGCGACGATCGTCTCCGAGGACATCTATCAAGCGATGCTGAAGCAGAGCGACAAGCTCGGCGCGTTCGCGCATGGCTTCACCTATTCCGGTCATCCGGTGTGCTGCGCCGTCGCGCTCGAAGCGCTGAAAATATACGAGGAGCGCGACATCGTCGGCCATGTGCGGCAGGTCGCGCCGCGCTTCCAGGCGGGGCTGCAACGCTTGGCGTCGCATCGCTTGGTCGGCGAGGCGCGCGGGGTCGGGCTGATCGGCGCGCTGGAGATCGTCCGCGACAAGGCGAGCAAAGCCTCGTTCGATCCTTCGCGCGGCGCCACCGCGCTGATTGCCGCGGCATGCCAGGAGAACGGGCTGATCGTCCGGCCGCTCGGCGGCGATGTCATCGCGTTTTGCCCGCCGCTGATCGTCACCGCGGCCGAGATCGACGAGATCTGGTCGCGTTTCGGCGCGTCGCTCGATCAAGCGGCGGTGCAGCTCGCAGCCGGGTGACCGCGACATCAAGCCTCATTGCAGGGGTGGCAGCATAGGCGTTTGGTCTTATAATGCTGACCCGGTCGGGTGGAGTCGCCTAAGACATGGATTACGAAGGTTTTTTCAAGACGCGCCTCGACGCGCTGCGGGCCGAGGGCCATTACCGCGTGTTCGCCGATCTCGAGCGCAAGGCCGGCGCCTTCCCGCGCGCGCATGACCATGCGAGCGACCGCGAGATCACGGTCTGGTGCTCGAACGATTATCTCGGGATGGGCCAGCATCCCGACGTACGTGCCGCGATGCACGAGGCGATCGACAAGGCCG
>DATLUE010000047.1:0-41623 GCA_035533255.1 Allostellaceae bacterium
CCCGCGTGCGGATGCTGTGATCGAGCCGATTCCGACTTGTGTCAGCGCCGAGTACCCACGCCGCTTCGAGACCTGTACGGCTTCGGTTCACATGGCCGAGATGTTTCGTCGGTCCTATGGCTTCACGCCCAAGGAAATGTCGGCTTGAGCTTGTAATGAACTTGATCGGTGCCATTCAGCAAGGCGACGCTTTCGTTCCTCATACGTTTGCGCAACCGATCGTCGGACGTGAGAACGGGCCTTTGGCCGGTTTCACGGTTGCCGTGAAGGATATGTTCGATATCCGCGGTGAGCGGGCCGGCGGCGGGAATCCCGAATGGCTCGCGGATCGTCGTTCGGCCACCGCCCATGCCGCCGCGGTCGAGCGTCTTTTGGCTGCCGGCGCAACCATTGTCGGCAAGACGATCTGCGACGAGTTCTTCTTCAGCTTGGCCGGCGTCAACGAGCATTATGGAATACCACGGAATTCGCGCGCTCCCGGTCGCTTGCCGGGCGGCTCTTCGAGCGGCTCCGCCGCCGCGGTCGCTGCCGGCGCCTGCGATTTTGCAATCGGCAGCGACACCGGCGGCTCGGTTCGCGTTCCCGCGAGCTTTTGCGGGCTGTACGGCATCCGTCCAACCCACGGACGCGTCGATATGACGGGCGTGATGGGCATGTCGTCGAGCTTCGATACGGTCGGCTGGTTTGCCGCGGGTCCTGGCTTGCTGAGGAAGATCGGTGCGGCGCTGCTCGGGGAGAGCGCGATGATTGCGCCGGTCAAGACCGCGTTGCTGGGGCAGGATTGCTTCTCGTTGGCGGATGACGCGGTTGGCGCCGCCCTGAAAGCCTTCCTGGCTCGCGCCTCCGCCGTGTTGCCGATCGCAAGCGAGATCGTCGTTGCGCCCCAAGGCTACGATGCTTGGCGTGAGACCTTCCGCATCGTTCAGGCGCGCGAGATCTGGGCGATCTATGGCGCGTGGATGGAAGCGCATCAGCCAAAGCTGGGCAGCGGCATCCGCGAGCGTTTCGCTTATGCCAAAACCGTCGGCGAAGACGCGGGTGAAGCCGCGCGCAAGGCTCTGGTCGAGGTGAGGTCAGCCATTCGCGGCCGGATATCGCCGGGTACCGTTCTCATCATCCCCACGACGCCCTGCATTGCGCCGAGCATCAACGCCAATGCGGAAGAACTGGAACATTTCCGTTTGCGCACCATGGCGCTGACCTGCATTGCCGGTCTGGGCGGCCTTCCCCAGGTTACCGTGCCGGTTGGCACGGTCTCCGGCGCGCCGATCGGTTTATCGCTGGTCGGTTGGGCGGGGGGCGATGAAGCGCTGCTCGATCTCGCGGTGTCGCTGGCGCGTTTCTGCGGCATCGCAGGTTGAAGGCTTCTCTCGCTGTCCTTTACGCATTTACCGCTGCGTGCCGCGGCTGTTACGTCACACGGTGCGCGAGATCGAGGAGCTGTCGGGTCAGCAAGCCATCGGGCCGCTGTAGTTCCAGCAAAATGTTGAAGTGGTTGGCGCGAGGAATCGGGATCAACGGCCCGGGCGCGTGGAACCCGGCGCGATAGGCGTGGAAGCGCCGCGAGTCCGCGACCAGAATCGCGAGCTCCGCCGAACCGTAAGCGATCGCCATCGGCTTCATGACGGGCGGCAGGCGCAAGGGCGAAAGCGATGCGATTTCCTCGTCCCGCAAGCGAAGTTTTGCGTTGAGATAGGTATCGCGAAGCGGTTCGAGTTCGAAGAGGCCGGAGATCGCAAGGGCTGCTGACACCATGGGGTGCGATAGCATCAACGCGGTCAGGTGACCGCCAGCCGAATTGCCGGCGACGATGAGCGGACCACTGCCCATCTGATAAGTAGCGCGATGGTCGTGCAGCCAGTCGAGCGCCGTTTTCAATTCGCCGACGATGCCGCTCAACGGCACGTCTGGCGCCAGAGTGTATCCCACACACGCAGCCGACCACCCATGTGCCGCCACTCCCGCTGCCATAACACTGCACGTGTTGCGGCCGCCTTGCTGCCAATATCCGCCATGAATAAAGACGAGGCAGGGCGCTTCGGCGTTTGAGCCGGGGAAAAGGTCCCATTTGTTACGCGGGCCCTTTGCATAGGCCACATCGAGATGAGCCGCATGCGTTGCTCGGAAAGCGGCTGAAGCTTCGGCGCGAGCCTTCTGGATCGTTGCACCATCGGGAACAGCCGCAGAATTATCGTAAGCACGGTCGCGCTCGCGTTGCGTGAGCTGGCCCCAATGACGCGAGGGCACGCTGTCGCTGCTATCCATAAGGGCTGATCTTATAAGAATGTTGTTCGCTCCGGCGAGCGATATTCGGCGGTCCCCCGGGTCCGAAAGACCCAAGGCCCAAGATCCGTAAGCGCAATAGCACTGTGGGCCGATTGCTCTCTTTTAGGCATCGGACCGGCGAGAAAATTATGCTTTTGGGTTTAATAGTGGTGAGGTCTGATGCCGTATGCCGTTCTTGCGCGCATCGGACCCCGTTTTCGACCAGTCATCCTATTGGGCGAGGCGGGCGCGTGTGCCCGCGGCGCTCGTGCCAGAGGTCCCATCCCCGGTTCGGATCGACACCGAAGGCCTGGCCTCGGTCGACATCAAGATCGTTGACGGCCGCATCGCGGGTTTTTCCGATCAGGCAATCGCGGATGGCCTACCGTTCTGCGATCTGGAAGATGGCCAAGCTTGGCCGTGTTTTGTCGATCTGCACACCCATCTCGACAAAGGACACATCGTGCTCCGTGGCGGCAAGGTCATCGATACGATGCTGCCGGATTATCGTGAACTCGACAGTCTCTTCGCCTAGCGGGCGGCTCGTGGTGCTTCCGCAACAGCCTGTCGACCGGAATATCCTTGGTCGCGCGATCATGGCACATATCGAAGAGCTTGCCGCGATCAGCGAGAGCCGGACAGGACTGACCCGGGTTTTTCTCAGCGACGAGCACCGGCGCACCAATGCCGTGGTGGCGGCGTGGATGGAGGCGGCCGGCATGAACAGCCGCATCGATGCCGTCGGCAATATCATCGGCCGCTACGAGGGAATGGTTCCCGGCGCGCCGGCCTTGATGCTCGGCTCGCATCTCGACACGGTGCGCGATGCTGGAAAATACGACGGCATGCTGGGCGTGGTGACAGCGATCGCCTGTGTGGCGGCGTTGCACCGTGCCGGCAAGCGCATGCCGTTCGCGATCGAGGTGATCGGCTTTGGCGATGAAGAAGGGGTGCGGTTCGGCGCGACGATGCTGGGCAGCAAAGCGGCGGCGGGTTGCTTCACCGCCGATCTTCTCGCCCTGCAGGATAGCGACGGTCGCAGCATGGCGGATGGGTTGCGCGCCTTCGGCCTCGATCCCGATCAAGTTGGCATGGCAGCGCGTTCCCGTGGCGAGCTTCTGGCCTATGTCGAGCTGCATATCGAGCAAGGCCCCGTGCTAGAGGCGCGCGGTGTTCCGGTCGGTTGCGTTTCCGCGATTGTCGGTGCCTCGCGGCTTGGGGTCACGGTAACCGGCATGGCCGGCCATGCGGGAACCGTGCCGATGGCCGCGCGCGCCGATGCGCTTGTTGCCGCTGCCCAAGCTGTGCTCGCCGTGGAGCAGCGGTGCCTAAGCGAGCCGGGCGTTGTCGGCACGGTCGGTACGATGACCGTGGCGCCGGGCGCGATCAATGTCATTCCCGGAAGCGCGCGCTTTAGCGTCGACATCCGTTCGGTGGAGGACCGACAGCGCCGCCAGGCTGTCGATGATCTTCGCGCACGCTTTGCCGAAATTGCCAAGGCGCGCGGCGTTGGGATCGACAACACAGTACTGCATGAGCTGCCGAGCGTCTCCTGCGCGTCCTGGCTGCAGGATCAGATACGTGCCGCGATCGTGGCTGAAGACATCACGCCGCTCGATCTCGCCAGCGGTGCGGGACATGACGGCATGGCGATGGTCGCCATCGTCGATATCGGCATGATCTTCTTGCGTTGTGCCGGCGGCATCAGCCACCATCCGGCGGAGGCCATCACGGCGGAGGATGCCGCCATCGGCGCGCGGGTGTTGTCGCGCTTTATCGAGAACTTCGTCCCTGAGGCGGCTCACCCATGACAATCTATCCGCGCGATATGGTGGGTTACGGCAAGAGCCCGCCACAAGCCAATTGGCCGGGCGGGGCACGCGTCGCCCTGCAGATCGTGCTCAATTATGAAGAGGGCGCCGAGAATGCCGTTCTTCATGGCGATCCGGCATCGGAAACTTTCCTCTCGGATATTGTCGGCGCGGTGCCTTTTGTCGGCAAGCGTCATATGAGCATGGAATGGCTCTACGAATATGGCAGCCGCGCCGGCTTCTGGAGGCTGATGCGATTGTTCGAGGAGCGAAAGATTCCGATCACGGTCTTTGCCGTGGCCATGGCGCTCGAGCGCAATCCCGATGCCGCCCGCGCCATGGTGGAGGCCGGGCATGAGATCGCGTCGCATGGCTGGCGCTGGGTCGATTACAAGGATATCGACCCCGAGACCGAGCGCGAGCATTTGGGCCGCGCGGTTGCCAGCATCACGACGCTGACCGGACAACGGCCGTTGGGCTGGTACACCGGTCGCACCAGCGAAAACACCCGTCGGCTGGTCGCGGAAGAGGGCGGCTTTCTCTATGACGCCGACTCCTATGCCGACGATCTGCCCTATTGGGAAACCGTCGCGGGCAAGCCGCAGCTCATCGTGCCCTATACGCTCGATGCCAATGATATGCGCTTTACGACACCGCAAGGCTTTAATTCTGGCGATCAGTTTTTCGCTTATCTCAAAGACAGTTTCGACGTTCTCTATGCCGAGGGCACCGAGCATCCGAAGATGATGTCGGTCGGCTTGCACTGCCGGCTGGCGGGGCGGCCGGGTCGTTTCGCGGCCGTGGCGAGATTCCTCGATTACGTCGGCCGACACGATAAGGTCTGGATTTGCCGGCGGATCGATATCGCGCGGCATTGGCGTCAACATCACCCGCCGGCGGCGCAAAAATAATCGGGGATCGATAAACGTGTATACGGTTTTGATCGAGTTTCTCAGCCTCTGTTTTCGCTGGCTCCATATGATCGCCGGCATGGCGTGGATCGGTACGTCGTTCTATTTCATCCATCTCGATCTGATGCTGAAGCCCGATGAAACGGCGCCGGAAGGCGCGCAGGGCAGCGCCTGGGAAGTGCATGGCGGCGGCTTCTATCAGGTCATCAAATTCATGGTGGCGCCGCCGAAATTGCCGAGCCATCTCGCTTGGTTCAAGTGGGAAGCCTATACGACCTGGCTCAGCGGCTTCGGCCTGTTGGTCGTCACTTTCTATCTCAATGCCGAGTTGCTGCTCGTCGATCCGACGGTGCTGGACCTATCGCCGGCAATGGCGATCGCCGCCAGCATCGTTGGCTTGGCCGGCGGCTGGCTGGCTTACGAGGCGCTGTGCCGATCGCCGTTCGGCGAGAATGAGAATACCCTTGCCGCCATCGGCTTCGCATTTCTCGTCGCACTCTTCTTTGGCTTCAGCCGTATCTTCAGCGGCCGCGGCACCTTCATCGAGATGGGGGCGCTGATCGGCACCATCATGGTCGCCAATGTCTTCGCCGTGATCATTCCCAATCAGAAGAAGATGATCGCGTCGCTGCTCGCTGGAGACACGCCCGACCCGCGTCTCGGTGCCGAGGGCAAACAACGCTCGGTCCATAACAACTATCTCACTTTGCCGGTCGTGTTCCTGATGATCGGCAATCATTACCCGCTGATGTTCGGCACGGCGTTCAATGCGGTGATCTTCGCGATCGTGCTGTTGGTCGGCTTCTTAATCCGATACTTCTACACCTTCCGCCATGCCGGAAAGCCCAACCCGTGGTGGGTGTGGGGCGTGGTCGTCGTCCTCATGGCGATTGCCGGCTGGTTGTCGTGGGCGGGTTCTTGGGCCTACCAGCAGGACGCGGCAAGCACGCCGGCCCCGGTGCCTTTCACCGATGTGCAGGAGATCGTCGTCGCGCGGTGTAGCGTGTGTCACTCGCCGACGCCTGTCTGGCCCGGCATCGCCGCGGCGCCGAAAGGGGTTTATCTCGATACCGCCGAGCGCATCCGCGCTCATGCCGAGCTGATCCAGCTCTATGCGGTGACGACCCATGCCATGCCGCCGGCCAATGTCACGGAATTGAGCGATGACGATCGCAAAAAACTTGGTGCCGGCCTCGCTCAATTGGCGATGCGGCGATGATCGACCTCGCCGGTCTTAATGCCCTCGACCGGCCGGCTTTCGTCGCGCTGCTGGCGAATGTCTACGAACATGCGCGCTGGGCGGCGGAGGTGGCCGAAGCGGCGCGTCCCTTCGCCAGTTTCGCCGCCTTGCAGGGCGCCTTCGCACGCGCCGTGGCGCTCGCGCCGGCCGAGCAGCAACTTGAGCTGATCGGTGCCCACCCCGAGCTCGCCGACCGCCTAGCGCGGGGCGCTTTGACCGAGCATTCGCGCGGCGAACAGAAAGGCGCCGGGCTCGATAGCTTGTCTGACGCGGAGTTCGCGCAACTCACTGAGCTCAACCGCGCCTATCGCGACAGGTTTGCCTTCCCCTTCATCATTTGCGTGCGTCGTCACACCAAGGATTCGATCCTGAAGGCGTTCCGCGTCCGGCTCGCGCATGATCGCGATCAGGAGCGCGCAACCGCCCTGGCCGAAACCGATCGTATCGCCGCTCTGCGGCTGGCCGATATCGTCGATGATCCGGCAACCGCAGCGCTAAACGGCGTCCTCTCGACCCATGTTCTCGATACGCATGCGGGCAAGCCGGCGGTGGGTGTTGCGATCACGCTGCACGAACTGTGCTTGGCCGGGCCGCCGCGTCTGCTCGCGCAACGCGTCACCAATCTGCAGGGTCGCACCGACACGCCGCTGATCGCCGGTCGGCCGTTGCCACAGGGGCGCTATGAGCTCAGCTTCGCCATCGGCGATTATTTCGCCGCGCGCGGCGTGATCAGCGGCGAGCAAAGCTATCTCGATCATGTGCCGGTGCGGTTCGCTATCGCCGATGCCGAGGCGCATTATCATATTCCGCTCCTGGTCACGCCCTGGAGCTATTCCACCTATCGCGGCAGCTAGCGCGAGGAGCTCTTCGATGACTGCTGATTTTGCCGCCCTCGATCCGCCGCCACGTCTATTGATGGGGTCCGGGCCGGTCAACTGCGAGCCGCGTGTGCTGCGGGCGATGTCGATGCCGCTCGTGGGGCAGTTCGATCCCGCATTCACGGCCTATATGAACGAGGTGATGGCGCTTTATCGCCGTCTGTTCATGACCGAGAATCGATGGACCTTCCTGGTCGATGGCACAGCTCGCGCGGGCATTGAGACGATTTTGGTATCGCTGATCGTCCCGGGCGATCGGGTGCTGGTACCGATCTTCGGTCGCTTCGGTCATCTGCTCGCCGAAATTTGCCGCCGCGCCGGTGCCGTGGTCGAGACCGTCGAGACGGAATGGGGTACGGTGTTCGCGCCTGAGCAGATCGAGACGGCGATCCGTCGCATACAGCCGCGATTGGTGGCGATCGTTCATGGCGACACCTCAACGACCATGGCGCAGCCCTTGGAGGAGATCGGCGCGATTTGCGCGCGCCACGACGTTCGCTTCTATGCCGATTGCACCGCGACCCTGGGCGGGATGGAAGTGGCTCTCGATCGCTGGCAACTCGACGCCGCCTCGGCGGGCTTGCAGAAATGCCTCTCAGGTCCGCCGGGAACAGCACCGATCTCTTTCAGCGCGCGCATCGCCGAGCAGGTAACACGGCGCAAGCATGTCGAAGAGGGCGTAAAACCCGCCGGCTTCGTGCCGGGCGATGGGCCCATCATTGCCTCTAACTATTTCGACCTGCCGATGCTGATGGATTATTGGAGCGAGACCCGGCTCAACCATCATACCGAGGCGGCATCCATGCTTTATGCGGCGCGCGAATCCGCCCGCATCGCTCTCGAAGAGGGATTGCCGGCACGGTTCGCACGTCATGTTTTGGCAAGCGAGGCCCTGACAAGCGGATTGCAGGCCATGGGCCTCACCCTGTTCGGCGATCAACGCCATAAGATGCCGAACGTGACCGGCGTGCTCATTCCCGCGGGCGTCGATGGCGAGGGCATACGCCGTGCTCTTCTCGAAGATTTCGGTCTTGAGATCGGTGCTTCCTTTGGGCCGCTGCATGGCCGTATCTGGCGCATCGGCACCATGGGCTATGTCTGCCGCAAGCAGAATGTCCTGATCTGTCTGGGCGCGCTCGAAGCGGTGCTGCGCCGGGCTGGCTGCGCGATCAAAAGCGGCGCCGCCGTCGATGCGGCGCTCGTGGTTTATGAGGCCGCGTCATAACCGAACCGGCCGTTGCTCGCGATGCGTGAAAGGCAACGGTCTGGCCTGAAAATGATGCTTTTGTGATGCGGACGAAGCGGCGACAGTTGCATCCTGGCTGATCGTCCCCGCCACGCGAAGGAGATTCAGATGCTCGCAACCCGGCAAAAAGTGCTGCGAAAATTCTGGTGCCCGGTAATGGCACTGGCGGATTTGAAGGACGGGCCAAAACCGTTCACCCTCCTCGGCGAGGAACTCGTCCTCTGGCTGGCCGCGCCCAAAACCCCAGTGGCGATGCGCGACCGTTGCTGTCATCGCTCCGCCAGGCTGTCGCGTGGAAGCTGCGATCGCGGACGACTGATCTGCGGCTATCACGGCTGGGAATTCAACAGCGAAGGCGCCGTCGTGCGTCTGCCGCAGAACAACGCCACCGAGGATCATGCGACGCGCATGGGCGTGGACGCCTACCGCTGTGCCGAACGCTATGGCTATGTCTGGGTCGCGCTCGAAGAGCCGCTCTATGATATTCCCGATTTTGAGGAAGCGCATCAGCCTGGCTTCCGCCAGATCGATCAGTTCAACGAGACTTGGAATTGCGCCGGCCTGCGTCTCATGGAAAACAGTTTCGACAACGCGCATTTCAGCTTCGTGCATCGCGCGAGCTTCGGGGATAACGGCCATCCGCAACCCGCGAAGCTCGAGATCGAATCCTATGATGACGGCTTCCTGATGGTCAGCGACATACCGGTGATCAATCCGGAGATTCAGCAAAAGCTGCTGCGCATCGATTCCGATCGCACGGTGCGCCATATGCGGGCGCGCTGGTACATGCCCTTCGGCCGCAAGCTGCAGATTACCTATCCGAACGGGCTGGTGCATTCGATCGTGACCTATGGCACGCCGATCGACGACCAATCCTGCCAGGTCGTGCAGTTCTGCTTCCGCAGCGACACCGAGGCCGAGGCGCCCGCCGAAACGGTGAACGCCTTCGATCGCAAGGTGACGCTCGAAGACAAATACATCCTCGAAGCGACCGATGGCGATGTGCCGCTGGATCAGGCGGGCTTCGAATACAACATGGCCTCGGACCGGCCCGGCATCGTCATGCGGCAGATGCTGCGTGCGCTTTTGGAACGCCAGGGCGAGGCCGAAGCGAAGGGTGAGAACCGCCCAGTTCTAAAGCCGCTCGCGCCGCCGACAGATCTGCGTCAGGCCGGCTGAACCGCGCGCAGTGCGCGTCGGATAGCTGTGGCCGCGATAGCCCTTATCGACGCAGAACGACGCAGCGTTCATTCCGCTGCGCGATCGCGATCTCGGGCCGCAAATCCTACAGGTCGTCCATCGTACCGACGGCATGCTGGATGTCTTGCCGCAACTCATGGCGGATCACCTAAAGACTTCGCTGGGCGAGTTCGGCGGCGAGCCGACTTAGTTTTCGCGGCGTACCGCACTCTCGTGCCATTTGTGCAGCAACAGGCTTTCCACCCAAGAGAGGGTGAAAAAGATCGCGATACCGATGATCGAGAGCAGCAATAGCGCGGCGAACATCCGCGGTATGTTCAGCTGGTTCGCTGATTCGACGATGCGCCAGGCGAGGCCGGAGCCGGTGCCGGAGCCGGCGACGAATTCGGCGACCACCGCGCCGATCAGGGCCAAGCCGCCCGAGATTTTCAGTCCGCCGAGGATGTAAGGCAGGGCACTGGGGAATTCGAGCTCCCGAAGCCGTTGAAAGCGCGACGCGCCGTAAAGATCGAAGAGATTGCGCAGATTGTGATCGACGCTTTTGAGCCCCAGCGCGGTATTGGAGAGGATCGGGAAGAACGCAACGATGGTCGCGAGGATCAGCAGCGCACGCTCGACATGATCGAGCCCTACCCAGATGAGGATGAACGGTGCGATGGCGACGACCGGCGTGACCTGCAAGATCACGGCATAGGGAAAAAGGCTGATCTCGAGGACTCTCGATTGCACGAACAAGACGGCAACGGCGATGCCAAGAAACGAGGCAATGAAGAACGCCGAGAGCGTGACTTTAACGGTCGTCCAGAGCGATGCCATCAAGGTTGGAAAATCGGCGATCAGTGCCTGAACAATCATCGAGGGCGCCGGAAAGATGAATTTTGGAATTTTCCAGTAATAGACGGCGAATTCCCAAAACGCGATGATGCAGATGCCGAGTATGATCGGCACCATTAGGCGGACGGAGAACGGAACTTCGCCCGGCGCAGCGGCGGTCGCGGTCTTGGTTTCCCCCATGCTCAATGCTCCTCTTCGGCGACGCCGACCATGGCACGGCTCAACTCGGTTGAGGTCGTGCGGCAGAATTCGTTGTAATCGGTCGACATGCGGAACGCCTCGCCGCGGGGATACGGCACCGGAATGGACAGGTCGGCGATGATCCGCCCCGGCCGCGCGCTCATGACCACGATGCGGTTGGACAGATAGACCGACTCGAAGACGCTATGGGTCACGAAGATCACCGTCCATTTCTGGTCTTGCCACAGCCGCAACAAATCGTTGTTGAGGCGAAAGCGGGTGATCTCGTCGAGTGCGGCGAAGGGCTCATCGAGCAACAGAACGCGTGGCTTGACGACGAGGGCGCGCGCGATCGATACGCGCATCTTCATGCCCCCCGACAGTTGCCGCGGATAAGCGTGGGCAAACTTTTCGAGGCCGACCATGGCGATAACGTCTTTGACCCGCGCCTCGGCGCCCCGGCGGCTGACGCCGCTGAGTTTCAACGGCAGATAGATATTGTTGAACACCGTCGCCCAGGGCATGAGCGTTGGTTCCTGGAAGACGAAGCCAAGATCGCGGATCGGTTCGCCATGTGCGTTGTAGCGCGATTGCGGCCAATCGATCGCGCCCCCCGAAATTCCGCCGAGCCCGGCGATCATCCGTAGCAAGGTCGATTTGCCGCAACCCGAGGGGCCGAGAATGCTGATGAACTCGCCGTTCCCAACCGTCAAATTGACATCGGCGAGGGCGAGGGTGCCCCCACGATAGATTTTCCTGACGTCCGAGAGCGTGATGAGGGGACGGCGTTTGGTCTGGCCCGCAACGGAGGGAGACAGAGCATCCGCGGCCACTGGAGTGTCGACGCTCGTCGTCACTTCAATGGGTATCGCGTCGGTCACGATCGCTGCCGATCATTTTTCGGCATTTGACGACGGCTAAAATGCGTGTCGGTCGGCATTCGCGAATGCGAGGCTCCTGGGCAGCCACTAAGCGGCAGATCGGTGCCGATCACGGAAACTCTAATCCTGTTACCGATGCTGAAAAGCATCGAATTCAGAGCAAACCGTTGCCCATTTGGCATCAATTGTTTGCCTCAAGCTGGCGTAACGCGCAGGTCGATGACGTCTCAGAACGGCCCCGGAGCGCCCAGGCCGGCGATTAAGCTCTCCATTACCGTTTCGACCGTCCAACGCAGCTTTGCCCGGGCTGTCATGACATCGATGTAGCGACGGCCTGCCTTCCGTTTGGCATGTCGGACCTCGGCGAGGTCAATGATGAGCGAATCGGAAGCACCGCGCTGTGATTTTTCGACCAATTCTGTCGAAGAAGAAAAAATATCGCTCGGTTTCGCACAAGAATTGGGCACTATCGTTTCGGTCATGGCTCAGCAGCTCCGTTTCGGCTTCAGCTCTTGCAGCTATGCAGGAAAAATGCCAAGACGCAATCCAGGACGCGGCAGCTCGTCCAATTAATAAGCAATTACACGGCTGAACTCGCGGGCGCGATCGATTTGTTTCGAGCTCTCGCGCACATGAGACAAGAAAAGCTCTCCAGCGTTGCTCAAGCGGAGACCGCGCGGCAATCTTTCGAACAAGGCGGCGCCCAGCGCAGGCTCAAGCTTGGTGATATGCAGGCTGACCGCGGAAGGCGCGAGATTGAGTGAGGAAACAGCGAAGTGCGGGCGTTACGAAACGGGGATGGGGCCGCGCGCTTTCGCGAAATGTTGGTTGAAAATCGTCTTTGCGCTTAGCCATTGTTGAAGCCTGACCTTTTGCCGAGACATAAACCTTCGAGGTGCCCCATGTCATTGACGAAAATCGATCACGTGGCGATCGAGGTCGCGAGCGTTAATGCCTTCATCGAAAAATTCGTGGGCACGGGAGGCCTCAAGCTTCTGCGGCGAGGTACCGCGACCGCGACGGGTGTTCCGATCGCGATGCTCGGCGACCGAACCGGGATGAAAATCGAGTTGATCGAGAATCCGAACGCGACCTCGGTCACTTTTCTGCACATCGCGTTTAGCGCCGATAATGTCGATACGTCGATTGCGGAAGCCAAGGACGCGGGTTGGAGTGTTCTGCGAGGACCCAATTTCATCCCGCCCGCTAAGGCCAAAAGTGCGTTTCTCGTAAAGGACGACGTCGAGTTCCAAATCCTCGAATACGAGCCGGACAGCCCGGACCTACAGACTTGGTAGGCTAAAAGCGACTGTTGCTTCCACAGCAACAACCGGTTGCATATTTGGCGCTGGTAAGCAACGACCTGTCCGGTAATGACGCTGGAATGGTAGCCGATCGCATGGCCGATATGCTGAATGAATGAGGGCGATCGGTATCTTGCAGCGTTTGCTCGCGCCGGGGTCGCTTCCAAAACGCGACACTTAATCCGACATCGGGACGAGTATTATCCATGACGGCCCACAACATCGAACAATTCTGCCAAGACATCTCGGGCGTTCTTGCTTCGACAGAACTTCGAGAGCGTGAGATCAAATCCAAGGACTTCCATTGGTATAGCCCTATTCTCACGCCCCAGCTCCAAAGCTGCGTCGCCGATGTGATCGTCAGCCCCCGAAGCGAAGAAGAAATCCGCTCGGTCGTGGTCGCTGCGGTTAAACACAATATCCCGCTCACGCTCAGAGGCGGCGGCACCGGCAACTATGGCCAATCGGTGCCGCTTCACGGCGGCATTCTCGTTGATATGACGCGTTTCAATCAAGTGGTTGCGGTTGAGCCCGGACAAATTCGGGTTCAAAGCGGGACGCTTCTCAAGACGGCGCTCGATGCAGCGTTGGCGACTCAACAGCAACTCATGATGTACCCGTCGACGATGACCTCGGCCACGGTGGGTGGCTATCTGGGCGGAGGCTTCGCGGGCATCGGGTCCGTCAAGCATGGCATTATTCGCGATTCCGGCATGATCGTGGCGCTTACGATTATGACAATCGAAGCGGAGCCGCAGATCATCGAGCTGTTCGGGCCGGACGTCGGCTTCATCTTTCACTCCTGGGGTACGACGGGCGTCATTGTCGAAGCCACGTTGAAGCTCGTGCCGGCGACGACGTGGATCGACTGCATTGCCACGTTTCCAACCTATGGCGACACCATCGCCTTCGGCAACGCGGCCTTCGATAGCGGTCTCGATATCTTTTTGCTGAGCGCTGTCGAAAAGAGGTTCGCGCCTTTCTACAAGCGGACCCAAAAATATTTCGACGGAACCCGCGACGCCATGTTTTCGATGGTGAACGCCAAGGACGTGGATTCGTTCTTCGCACTCGCGGCCCGGTTTGGCGGTCGGCGCTCCATGGCCATCAGCGAACAGGAAAGCGCCGAAGCGAAACTTCGTCCGATTCATCAGACCGCCTTCAACCATACGACGCTGATGGCGCTTCAAGTCGACCGCCAATGGACTTATCTGCAAGTCGTAATGCCTACGCCCTTCCCGCCCGAGTTGGCCGAGGAAGAACTCGCGCGGTTTGGCGACGAAGTTCTGATGCATCATGAATATACGAGAGAGCACAACAAGCCGCGGATCGGCGGTCTACCTCTGGTGCGCTTTACGACCGAAGAGCGGCTCAACGAAATCATGCGATCGTTCGAGGACGACGGTTGCATCATGAACAATCCGCATATCTTCAAACTGGAAGATGGTGGGCGCTTTGATCCCGAAGGCCAGAAAATGGCTTTCCGGAAGCGCGTGGATCCTCACTGTCTGCTCAATCCCGGGAAGTTGCGATCGCTGCCGCAGAACTGATCTTTAGAGCGCGCAAGATGCATCTTTACACGCCGGCGAAACCGGCAACATCAATCCCGGTCATCGATCTCAAGGGGACGCGCAAAGCTTGGCGCGTCCCGCGCCGCCGAAGTCGTCCATCGCGCCTGCCGTGAAACCGGGCTTTTCTATGTGGCCGGTCATGGGATCGACCAGGCCATCGTCGATCAGCAGTTCGAATTCGCGAAGAGCTTCTTTGATCTGCCGATCGAAGACCAGATGCAGCTTGCGGCGGTGAAGAAAGCTTCGGGTAGCCTCACGCGCCAAGGCGCGCTTCCACCTCGCCATGATTGCTGAGGAGCTGAGCGAGCATCCGGCGCATGACCAAGCCTGGTCGATCGGATCCCATATGCATTTCCTCGCCATCGATCACCGCGAGCGGCACATCGGGATCGCATGTCTCGAGAATCGCGCGGTCCTCAAAGGTGATGGCGCGGTCGAAGGCGATCACGTCGGCGCGGCTGACCTCGGCCTCGGTATCGTTGCGATACGCCCATTGCAGCACCATCGTCTTGTCGTCGACCATCGGTGTCGCGCAGGTAACGATGACGTGGACAAGACCTTCGGGGTAATGGATTGCAGCGCGCCGCACGAAAGGCATATACCAGCTCGACTCCGTACGCCGAACCGTTTCTTCGCTGCCCGTATGAACCGCTTTGCGGGCCAGGTCGCCGCGCACTTTCACGGGCTGTATCGCGACGCTGTCGAAGCCCCAAGGCCCCTGCATCAGTTCGCGCCGAGCGATCTGCGGCCGCTCGACGTTGCCGAAGGTGCCGCGGTGCACGAAGGCGATATGAGCGGAATCGAAGGAATTCTCCATTAAACGCAATGCCCCGATCTGCCAGGTCTCATAGAACTGATCGATCTGGCGGAAGCCGGGCAGCGCTGCCTCGGGCAGATCCGGGATGTCGATCAAGGGCTCGTCGAGCGCGACCCACACATAGCCGTATTTTGCCACGGCGCGATAAGAATCGACGCGCACTTTGCCCGCCATTCTTTCGTCCTCGACGCTTTGCGGGATGCGCGCACAGGCGCCATTCGGCGCATAGGTCCAGCCATGATAGCCGCAGACGATATTGCCATTCTCAAGGTAGCCGGCCGATAATTTCGCCGTGCGGTGACGGCAACGATCTTTGAGACAGGCGATGCCACCATCGCTGTCCGGCCACAAAACGATGTTCTCGCCGAGAAGCGTGAAGGGCTTCGGGCTCTCCGCGAGATGCGCAAGCGGCATCACCGGATACCAGAACCGGCGCAAGACGTGTTGCTTCGTTACCAGCATGGCAGCTCCGCTCCTTCATCGTGAGGCTTTGGCCCAGGGCTCCGTATCCATTGGACGCCAGGCCGCGGACAGCGAATAGCATCGATTTTCGTCAACAGCGCCGCTTTCCCGGCAGCAACGGCGTGACAAGAATGAAGACGGGCCGCGGCGAACCAAGTGGAGGTGGAGATGCCCAATTAATAATCACGGGAGATCGCTGCTTGGTCTTATTTTTTCGCCGCGAGTTCTTTTTTCATCGCAAGCCCGACGCCTTTATCGACAAATTGCAGGGTATAGGCCTTTTTGTAATCGAGGTCGGCGGGGTAAAGGCCGACGGACACCGATTTGTCGAAAAAGGATTTCCAGCGCGCATCCGTCATCGCGCCGATGCCGAGATCAAGCGTGTCGCCCGAATCGACGATGCCGTATTCCTTCATTTTTGCGATCGAAAAGGCGATCTGGCCCGCGGTCATATCGGGATTATCTTTTGTAATAAGGGCATTGGCAGGCGCCGGATTGCCATAGAGGTAGCTGTACCAGCCCTCGATCGTGGCATTCACGAAGCGTTGTACCACGTCGGGTTTTTGCTTGATCATCGCGCGCGTGGTCTCGATGAGGGTCGCGTAGGAGTCATAGCCGGCATCGTCGGCGAGGAGGAAGACTTTGGGCGTAAAACCGCCCTTGGTCTGGATCGCATACGGCTCGCTGGTGGCATAGCCTTGCTGGATCAGGTTCTTGTCGACCAGAAATGGCACGATCTGAAAGGTGTAGGGCCGGCGCTGCGCGTCCGTGAAGCCGAATTTTTGCACGAGAAACTTCCACCAGGTATCGACCACCTGCTGCGAGACGGCGATCGGCTTGCCCCTCATATCGGCGAGGCTGTTGATGCCGGCATCGGGGTGCGCAATGAGAACTGAGGGTTCCTTCTGAAAGATTGCCGCGATGGCGACCGCCGGCGCACCCTCGTGCACGAAATTGAAATCGCCGCCGCTATTGGAGCCGACGCGAAAATCGACCGCACCGCCGGTCAGAAGCTGCGCCGTGTTGAGCTGCGGGCCGCCTTGGCGCACCGTGACGTCGAGACCGTATTTCTTGTAAATGCCCGTCGCTTTCGCCTGATAAAAGCCGCCATGCTCGGCTTCGGCGGTCCAGCTCGTGATGATACTGACCTTGTCATCGGCATGCGCGGCGTGCGGCGTGCCGGTAAGGCCGAGGGCCAAGGGGAGGGCGACAAGGGTCTTCAGCAACAGATTGGCAGGGCGTGTCACGGTCGGTCCTTTCATTCGGTCGGGCGGCGCAGGCTGCCGTTTTTACCGGCAGATTGCTTCGTAGAAGGCAATGAACGTGCCACCCTTTGCCTGCAAGGCTGCTCCAATCATCCGGTCGGGTGGCGCAGGTTGCCGTTTTTACCGGCAGATTGCTTGGTAGAATGCAATGAATGTGCCACCCGTTGCCTGCAAGGCTGCGCCAGTCCTGGCGCGGCGCTTGCAAGGATTTCGAGAAAGGCGGGAACCCCAGGCGATGATTCCGTTCAGAAGTTTGCAGGTACCTCCGCAGGCGCAACGGTATTGGATCCGGCAAGCCCGCATTCCCGTGTGCTTCTTGCCGGACGCGTTTCGCGCCGTCTCGGCAAAGGATGACGGCGTCCTGGTTGATCTCCTGATCGATCAGGAATCGATTGCCGCGATCGAGCCCTCAAGGGCGCCCGCGCCCGCCGCGCTTCCGGCGATTGATCTCGAAGCGCGTCAGGTGTGGCCTGCTCTCATCGATATGCATGCGCATCTGGATAAAGGGCATGTCGTCACGCGAATCGAGAATCCCGATGGTTCTTTCGCCGGTGCGCGCGAGGCGACGACCGATGATCGTAACCGGCACTGGACCGCCGCCGACATCCGCAAGCGCATGAATTTTGGCCTGCGTTGCGCCTATGCCCATGGCGTCGCTGCGATCCGTACACATCTCGATTCGCAAGAGCCGGATCTGGCACAGCGCAGTTGGGGGGTGTTTCGCGAGACGCGCGAGGAATGGCGTGGGCGGATTGCGCTTCAGGCGGTTGCGTTGGTGCCGATCGATGCGTTTCGTACGCCTTATGGCATGGCTTTGGCCGATCTCGTTGCGGAATCGGGTGGGGTGCTTGGCGGTGTGACGCGTGCCAGCGGCGGCGTCCATAGTGGCGTGCTCGAGGATATCGATCCGCTTCTCGATACAATCCTCCGTCTCGCCGCGGAACGGGATCTCGATGTCGATCTTCATGTCGATGAATCCGGCGATCCGGGCGCGGCCGCGCTCGAACGTGTCGCCGCGGCTGTGCTGCGCAACAGCTTCAAGGGCCGCGTTGTCTGCGGACATTGCTGCAGCTTATCGGTTCAACCCGAAGCGCAACGACGCCGCACCATCGATCTTTGCGCCGAGGCGGGGATCGCCGTGGTGACCCTGCCGACGGTCAACCTTTATCTTCAGGATCGCGAGGGCGGTCGGACACCGCGTTGGCGCGGCGTCGCACCGATCCAAGAAATGCGCCGCGGCGGGATTTCCGTCGCCATCGGCGGCGACAATTGCCGCGACCCGTTCCATGCCTATGGCGATCACGACATGGTCGAGACCTTCCGCCAAGCGGTGAGGATCATGCATCTTGATCATCCCTTTGGAGATGTGCCCGCCCTTGCCGGCCCGGTACCCGCCGCGATCATCGGCGCCGCACCGCTCGGGAATATTCGCGTGGGCGGTCCGGCGCGACTCATCCTTTTCAGCGCGCGTACCCTCAACGAGCTCATTTGCCGTCCACAATCGGATCGCCTCGTTATCGATCGCGGCAGGCAGGTCGCGGAGGAATTGCCGGATTATGCGGAACTCGATCAACTCTGAGGAGACAGGGATGCGCGTTGCGGTGCCGGCCCCGTGCTGGCGCGTTGCCGCTCTCGCAAGCGAAGGAGGAAAGCGATGACTGAATTGCTTTTGCAGGATGCAGCCCATCGACCGGTGCCGATCATCGATATCGCGCTGCTGCGTCAGGACGATCCGCAAGGAAGTCAGACCATCGCGCAGCAGTTCCGCAAGGCTTGCATGACGACCGGCTTTTTCTATATCGCCAATCACGGCGTCGACGCGTCGCTTCGTGCGCGTCTTTTCGTCGAGGTGGAGCGCTTCTTCGCTCAGCCTCTCGTGGTGAAGGAGCGCGTGGCCATCGTCAAAGGCGAAGGCCAGAACGGCTATTCGGGTATCGGCAGCCAGCGTTTCGATCCTGCCATGGCGGCCGATAACAAGGAGAGCATGTATATCGGGGTCGAGCACGCAGCCGATCGGTCGTCGGCTCTCGCCGGGACGCCTCTGCACGGTCCTAACCGCTGGCCCGATTTTCTCCCGGGCTGGCACGAGGCAGTCCGGGCTTACATGGCAGCGATGGAGGAACTCGCGCGGCTGCTTTTGGACGGGCTGGCGCTGTCGCTCGATCTGCCCCGCGGCTTCTTCGATGCGTCCATGACGGACGACATGTCCGCGCTTCGCTTGCTCCATTACCCGCCTCACCCCGCGGCCGATCCGCAACGCGAAGTAGGCATCGGCGCTCACACCGATTGGGGTGCGGTGACGATCCTGGCGCAGGACGGAACCGGCGGGCTCGAAATTCAATTGCCGTCCGGTGCATGGGTCGCAGCGCCGCCCGTGCCCGATACCTTCATCGTCAATATCGGCGACATGATGGCGCGTTGGACGAACGATCTCTACACCTCGACGCCGCATCGCGTGCTCAACCGCTCGGATGCGGACCGCCATTCCGCGGCGTTCTTCGTCGATCCACGTTACGACACGCAGGTCGAGTGTTTCGCCACATGTTGCGGCGCGGATCGGCCGGCGCGTTACTCGCCAATCACGGCGGGAGAACATATCCTGGAGATGAAGCGCCGTACCTATGGGTTTTGACCAGCACGGTCTCTCCTCGGGTCTTCCCAATCTCCTCGTCCCTTTTCCTCGTCAGTGATCACTCCCACGGCTCTTTGGATCAAGAATCCTCGCGGCGCGCCGGATCACTCATGACGTCGACGAGGCGCAAGGTCCTGCCGCACCTCGAAACTCAAATCGTCAGACGCTGCGACCACGCCAAGGGATTTCGCAAGGCGCTCGCATTCCTGCGTCTCGCCTCAATCGGCCTCATGCTCCGAAAACTTTGCAATCCCGCTTGATGTTCCCGGACAGACTCTACGTGCCAGAAGCGGACCTCGCGACCCGATCAAATCGTTTCTCGGCGGCTGACAATAGGTCCTCGGTTGCTCGAGACTTACTTGTCCGCGCCCAATCGGTCGAAGATCACGGGCCGTTCCCAAACGACGAGGACGACGCAGCCTTCCTCGCTCGCCACCTCGTGCGCGGATCCCGGCTCATTCACCACGAGGCTACCGGCGGTGTGGCGACCATTGTGGTCGGATTGCGATCCCTGCAGCACGAGCACATGCTCATAGCCTGCGTGCCAGTGCCGAGGCACGCGTGCGCCGGGCGAATACCGCAGATAGGCCGCGGCCGGCCCGTGAGTGCCGTTCCGATAGAGCCAGGACACCTCGATGCCGTCGCGGAACGGCTCCCACGCCAGCCCTTCCAGCTCCGCGGCGAATGGGTGCCGAAGCACGCCACGCTCGATCATGGCTGCATCAGCGCGGCGAGCATTTGATCGACCGTTGCGGTCCACCCGACGATGCCGCCTTGCGCCCGCACCATGTCCAGCGTCGCCTGTTTGAAAGCCGGGAAATAGCTTTCAGTCGCGTCCTCGATCAGCACGGATTCATAGCCGCGATCGTTTGCCTCGCGCATCGTCGTTTGCACGCAAACCTCGGTCGTGACCCCGCCGATGACGAGATGGGTTATCTGTTTGTCCCGCAGCATCGCGTCGAGCGGTGTCGCGTAGAACGCGCCTTTGCCCGGTTTCTCGATCACGATCTCCCCCGCGACGGGACGCAGCGCCGCGATAAAATCGTTGCCTGGCTCGCCGGCGACGAGAATGCGGCCCATCGGACCCGCATCGCCGATCCGCAGCCCCCCGCCACCGCGCCGCAATTTCGCGGGCGGGCAGTCGGAGAGGTCTGGCCGATGGGCCTCCTTGGTATGGCAGACCGTGAGCCCGGCCTCGCGGAAGCCCGCGAGCAGCCGGGCGGCCGGCGCAATCGCCGCTTCTAGGCGCGAGACGTCATTGCCCAGCACCGACCCGAAGCCGCCGGGCTCGATGAAGTCGCGCTGCATGTCGATGAGCAGCAACGCAACCTCGGCGTGCGTGAATTCATAGGGGTAGGGACGGGCAGCCTGGATTCTCGGCAACTGATTTCCTCGATGCCTTAGTGCCCGGCCATGTGGCGGCCGATCTCGGCAAGGTTCGCCTCGGCCGTCGGCACTTCGTGGACCAGCCGGCCATTGAACATCACGACGACGCGATCGGCGATTTCGAGGATCTCGTCGAGATCGCTGCTCACGAGCAGCACCGCGGCGCCGCGATTGCGCGCCGCGACAATCTCCGCATGGATTTGCGCCACGGCCGAGAAATCGAGTCCGAAACAGGGATTCGCGGCGATCATGACCTCGATGTGCTCGCCTAATTCGCGTGCCAGGACCGCGCGCTGCACATTGCCGCCCGATAGCGATGCGATCGGCGTGTCGGCCGAGCGTGTGCGGATGCGGTATTGCGCGATCTTTTCCTCGGCTGCGGCCGCGAAGTTCGCCGGTCGCAGCCAGATGCCGGCAGCGGAAAAGGGCGGGAGATCGAACGCGCGGAAGGCCAAATTCTCGGCGACACTCATCCGCCCGACGCAGGCGTTGCGCAACGGCTCGTCCGGCAGGCATGAAATCTTATGGCGGTGCATTTCGGCGCGCGAGGCATGAAACACTTCGCTGGCGATGCGAATCTCGCCGCCGCTCGCCTGGCGTTGCCCGGCGAGCGCTTCGACGAGTTCGTGCTGGCCGTTGCCCGACACGCCGGCGACGCCGACAATCTCGCCGCCGCGAACGGTCAAGGATAGATCGCGGACGGCTGTCTGCCCGGCATCGTCGGTCACGCTGAGCGAACGGATGTCGAGGCGCTCGGGTCCCGGTCGGCTGACGCGCGCGGGCTGCGCCGCCAGCTCCTCGGCGCCGATCATCACCCGCGCCATGTCGTCGGGGGTCAGATCGGCGACCCGACCCTCGCCGACCATCCGTCCACGCCGCAGGATCGTCACCCGGTCGGCGAAGGCCATGACCTCGCGGAATTTGTGCGTGATCATCAAGACCGTGATGTCGTGCCGCTCGGCCATGTGGCGCAGCAGGCCGAGCACTTCGTCCGCCTCCTGCGGCGTCAGCACGGAGGTCGGTTCGTCGAGGATCAAAAAGCGCCGATCGAGATAGAGCTGCTTCAGGATCTCGCATTTTTGGCGCTCGCCGGCGGACAGCGCCGAGACCTTCGCATCGAGCGGAACCTTGAAGGGCATGCGCGCGAGGAATTCGGCGAGCGCACGATTCTCGCGCCGCCAATCGATCACCAGCGGAAGCTCGGCCCGCGACATCACGAGATTTTCCGCGACGGTCATGGCGGGCACGAGCGTGAAGTGCTGGTAGACCATCCCCAGCCCCAAGGCGTGCGCGGCGCGTGGATTGGCGATGATCTGCTCGCGATCGCCGACCATCACGCTTCCTTCGTCGGGACGGTAAAAGCCCATGATGCATTTGACGAGCGTGCTTTTGCCGGCGCCGTTCTCGCCCAGCAGTGCGTGGAAGCTGCCGGCCGCCACTTTGAACGAGACGTCATCCAGCGCGGTGAAGGCGCCAAAGCGCTTGGTCATCGCAATCACCTCGATGCCGAACGCGTTGGTGTCGGTCATCCGGCGATCGCCTCGATAAACGCTCCCGAATCCGACACCGCGCCGAAGACGCCACCCTGCATCTTGATCATCTTGATGGCGTGGAGATGATTGCTCTGATCGGTGGCACCACAGCAATCCTGCAACAGCAGGCATTCGAAGCCGCGGTCATTGGCCTCGCGCATCGTCGTGTGAACGCACACGTCGGTGGTGATGCCCGTAAGCACGATATTGTCGATGCCGCGCAGCCGCAGGATCAGCTCGAGATCGGTGGCGCAAAACGAGCCTTTACCCGGCTTGTCGATGATCGTCTCGCCCGGAGTCGGCGCCAACTCGGGGATGATCTCCCAGCCCGGCTCGCCGCGGACCAGAATCCGCCCGCACGGGCCGGGATCGCCGATGCCGGCGCCGATCCGGCGCGAGCGCCAGCGCTTGTTCGCCGGCAGATCGGCGAGATCGGGCCGATGGCCTTCGCGGGTATGGAAAATATGAAAGCCTTGCGCGCGCATCTCGGCCAGCAGCCGCGCGATCGGCGCGATCGGCGCGCGCGTCAGCGCGACGTCGTAGCCCATCTTGTCGACATAACCGCCGAAGCCGCAAAAATCCGTCTGCATGTCGATGACGATGAGCGCGGTGTTGCGCGGCGAGAGATTGCCGTTATAGGGCCAAGGGTAGGGATCGGCAGGAATATATCGCTCCGTCATCCGACGCTCCTTGAGTAAATCGGCTTCGGCGTCATGGCTGGCTAGCGCGTGATGCTGAGTTCGGCCGGCGCGCCGATCAGGGTGCGCTTGGGCGAGCAGGTGACGATCATGATCAGCAGCGTCAGGATGTATGGCGCAGCATTCAGCAAGTAATAGCCGGCATGCACGCCGACCGATTGCAGCGAGGGGCCGAGCGCGCCGGCGCCGCCGAAGAGCAGCGAGGCATAGAAGCAGGCCTCCGGATTCCAGCGTGCGAAGATCACCAGCGCGACCGCGGTGATGCCTTGCCCCGACGAAATCCGCTCGCTCCAGGCGCCCGGGTAGTAGAGCGACAGGAACGAGCCGCCGATGCCGGCGAGGAATCCGCCGACGCAGGTGGCGATGATGCGCACCGCGATGACGGGATAACCCAAGGCGCGCGCCGCATCGGTGCTCTCGCCGACCATGCGCAGGATGAGTCCCCAGCGGGTCGCGCGCAACGCCCACCACAGCAGCGGCGCGAGCGCCGCGCCGATCAGGAACAGCCCGGGGATTTGCAGCGCTTCGCGCAATTGCGAGGACGTGCTCCACCACGCGAAATCGATGGCGGGCAGCTGCGGCGCGGCCGGCTGGATAAACGGCTTTCCCAAATAATCTGCCAAGCCGACGCCCAAGAGCATCAGGGCAATGCCGACCGCGATGTCGTTGACCCGCGGCAGGCTGCAAATCGTGCCGTGAAGCAAGCCCATGAGCGCGCCGACGATGCCGGCCGCCGCGACGCCCAGCCACGGCGAGCCGCTGAGATAGGCGACCGCGTAGCCGCTCATCGCGCCCATCACCAACGTGCCCTCGAGGCCGAGATTGATGCGTCCGCCTTTCTCGGTGATGCATTCGCCGAGGCTGACAAAGAGAAACGGCGTGCTGACGCGGATCGCGCCGCCCAGCACCGCGAGCGGAACGCTCCACAAGCCGATCGATTCGCCGATCATCGACCCGCCTCCGCGGTTTTG
Organism: Allostellaceae bacterium; assembly: GCA_035533255.1. GTDB lineage: Bacteria > Pseudomonadota > Alphaproteobacteria > ATCC43930 > CGMCC-115725 > CAIKMD01. The sequence continues at coordinate 24,085 of DATLUE010000047.1, forward strand.
AACCACGCGATACGTCCATAAACGGTATCGCTTGCGAGAATGCAGACGAAGATCATGCCTTGGAGAACGACGGTCGCGGCATCGGGCAGGCCGAGATGACGCTGCAAGAGGCCGCCGCTCGCGCTAATGCCGCCGAGCAAGATCGCAACCGGAACGACGGCGAGCGGATTTTGCCGAGCGAGAAAGGCGACCAGAATGCCGGTATAGCCATAGCCGGCGATCAGGTCGGCGCTCGCGCTTTCCTGCACGGCGGCGATCTCGATCGCACCGGCGAGGCCGGCGGCGGCGCCGCCGAGAAAGCAGGTCAACAAGATCAGCTTGCCGATCGGCAAGCCGACCATGCGCGCGGCGCGCGGATTGCCGCCGGCGATCCGCGCTGCAAAGCCGATGGTCGTGTGGCGAATGAGAATGTAGGCGAGGACGCAGACGACAATGCCGATGACCAGCCCCCAATGGATTTCCGTGCCGGGAATGTTGCCGAGCATGTGCCCGTCGCCGATCGACGGCGATGCCGGCTTGTTGAGGCTTCTCGGGTCGCGAAATAGTCCTTCGACCAGCTGGTTCAGGATCGCGATCGCGATGTAGTTGAGCAGCAGGCTCGAGATCGTCTCATTGACGCCGCGCCAGTAGCGCAGCGCGCCGACGAGCGCGATCCATAAACCGCCGGCGGCGATTCCGGCGGCCGCCATCGCCAATAGCGCGACGAGCGGCGGCGCATGGAGCAGCGCCACGCCGGCCATCGCGGCGCACAGCCCCCCGACCACGAAGGCGCCTTCGCCGCCGATGATCATCAGGCCGACCTGCGCCGGCAGCGCGGTGCAGAGCGCCGTCAAAACCAGCGGCGCGGCGCGGATCAACGTGTTCTGGATCGAGAACCACGACCCGACCGCGCCTTCGATCATGTAGCCGTAAACCGCGAGCGGGTTGATCCGGGCAAAGGCGACGAAGACTCCGAACAGCAGCAGCGACACCGCGATCGCGCCCGTCGGCACGAGCAGCGCCCCGGCACGGGCGCCGGTCAGCAGGCGCGACGGGGTATGCGGGTTCAGTCGTTGCGCCGGTACGGCCGCGGCGATCTCTTCGGCCATTTGGGACACGCCTCGATCGCGCCTCCCGTTACGCTGGCAGGCTGCCGAGGACGCCCTCGACGAGGAAGCCCATTGCTTCGAGCTTGATGTCGGTGCCGTTGGTCTGGATCAGCGCGTCGCCGGCGGCGATGACGGTCTTGCCAGTGTTGTCCTGGATCGGGCCTTTGAAGATCACATAATCCCCGGCCGTGAGCGCGGCTTTGACCTCGTCGGCGCGTTTCGCCGCCGCCGCGGGCACCTTCGGACCGTAAGGCGATTGCTTGATCAGCCCTTCCTTGAAGCCGCCGCGATAGAAATTTGGGATCGGCTCGCCCTTCATCCACATCGCGACGAACTTTGGATAGAGGTCGGTCCAGTTCCATTCGGCGCCGGTCAGATACGCGTCAGGCGCGAGCGCCGCTTGGCTGCAGTGATAGCCGCATACCATCGCGCCGCGTTTAGCGGCCGTCTGCACGACGACCTTCGGGCTGTCGACATGCATGGTGACGACGTCGATTCCCTGATCGATGAGGCTGTTCGTCGCCTCGGCCTCTTTGATCGGCATCGACCAGTCGCCGGTGAAAATCAGCTGCGTCGAAGCCGCCGGATTGACCAGCCGTGCGCCGAGCGTGAAAGCGTTGATGTTCTGCAGCACCTGCGGGATCGGCTTGGCCGCGACGAAGCCGAGCTTGCCCGTCTTGCTGGCGGCGCCGGCGATGATGCCGTTGATGTATTGCGCCTCGAAGATGTAGCCGAAATAGCTCCCAATGTTCATCGGGTTCTGCGGCGTCCAGAGGCCCCCGCAATGCTCGAACCGGACCTTCGTAAATTTCGGCGCGGCGCGCAGAATGTAGGGATCGAAATAGCCGAAGGAGGTCGGGAACAACAGGCTCGCCCCGTCTTCCTCGATCATCGATTCCATGGTCTTGGCAACCGCGACGTCCTCGGGGACGTTCTCTTCCTCGAGAACTTTAACCCCGGTCATTTTCCTCACCGCCGCGGCGCCCTGGGCGTGACTTTGGTTGTAGCCGAAATCATCATGCGGCCCGACATAGACGAAGCCGACGACGGTGTCGGCGGCGAAGGCGCGGCGCAATGGCCAGGAGGTGGCGAGCGCCGTGGTCGCCCCCAACGCGGCGGCACTCGTAAGGACGCGGCGACGTGACAAGCGATCAAAGGCCATCGGGTGCTCCCCCTCGCTGTCGCGTTGGCGGTCGCCGCCGCGACGCACGAGTTGCTTTGGTTGTTCGAATCATTAATCGCAAGCGCTGTGCCAGTCGCATCGGGGATTTGGGCCGAGCGCGGAGGAGATGGTCCCGGGCGCGCATTTGCGGGGTTGCGCCGCCATCCCATTGCCGGCCGACGACCGAGAGCTCACGGCTTCCCATGCCGGTGGTAGATCGCATCTCTGGTCAAAAATTAGTCACAATTGAGCGGATTGTATGCAATCGCCCGGCTGGTCCGGGAAATTCTTCGCGGAAACCGCATGCGCCCACGGGCTGCAGGAAACCTGCATCAACTTTGCAAGAGCGCCGATGAGCCCGACGCAGAGAACCGTAGCACGATGACCGATGCCGACGACCCAAGCCTCGATTTCGCTCGTCTGAGAGCGCGGTATGGTCGCGGCGAATTAAGTGTTGTCTCGCTGGTCGACGAGCTGCTCCAGCGGATCGACAAGGCGGGAGACGACAAGGTCTGGATCAGCCGCGTGCCGGCGGAAGCGCTGCGGCGGCGCGCCGCGGGCCTCGATGCGGCCGCTGCCGGCATGAGCGCTGATGCCATCGCCGACCGGTGGCCGCTGTTCGGGATGCCGTTTGCGGTGAAGGACAACATCGATGTTGCCGGCTTGCCGACAACGGCCGCTTGCCCGGGTTTCGCCTACACGCCCGAGACCACCGCGGCTTGCGTCGCCCGCATCGAGGACGCCGGCGCGATTTTGCTCGGCAAAACGAATCTGGACCAGTTCGCGACCGGCCTCGTCGGCTGCCGATCGCCCTACGGCGTTCCGCGCAATCCTTTCGATTCGCGCTTCATTCCCGGCGGATCGAGCTCCGGCTCGGCGGTCGCGGTGGCGGCGGGGCTGGTGAGCTTCGCGTTGGGCACCGACACCGCCGGATCGGGCCGTGTCCCCGCAGCCTTCAACAACATCGTCGGCCTCAAGCCGACGCGCGGGCGGATCAGTACGCGCGGCGTCTTGCCGGCTTGCCGCTCGCTCGACTGCGTCTCGATTTTTGCGTTGAGCAGCGAGGATGCCATCGACGTGCTCGACGTTTGCGGCGGCTTCGACCGCGACGATCCGTTGGCGCGGCTGGCACCGAGTACCGTCGGGGAATTCCGGCGGCCGTTCCGCTTCGCCGTGCCGCGCGGGGCCGACCTCGAATTCTTCGGCGATCGCGAGAGTCCCGCGCTTTTCGCGCGCGCGGGCGCCGCACTGGAAACCCTCGGCGGCACTTGCGTCGAATTCGATCTGACGCCGTTCCGCGCCGCCGGCGAGATGCTCTACAGCGGGCCCTGGGTGGCGGAACGCCTGGCCGCCATCGAAGCGCTGTACCGCGGAAATCCCGAGCAATTGCTTCCCGTGACGCGGCAAATCATTGCCACGGGAGATCGCTGGAGCGCGCTCGATGTGTTCAAAGCCGAATATCGGCTCGCGGCTCTGCGCCGCGAAGCCGAACGGGTTTGGGACGGCGCCGATATTCTTTTGCTACCGACGGCCGCGACGATCTATACCGTCGCGGCCGTCGCAGCGGATCCGATCGATCTCAATACGCGTCTCGGCCGCTATACGACGTTTGCGAATCTGCTCGATCTCGCAGCGATTGCGATTCCGGCGGGGTTCCGCGCCGACGGCCTGCCCATCGGTGTCAGCCTGATCGGGCCGGCGTTCAGCGACGATTGCCTTTTCATCCTTGGCGCGGCGCTGCAGCGGAAGCTCGATTTGCCCTTGGGTGCCACGCCGCATCGCCTGGCGCCGAACTCGCCGCGAGATGCGGGCACCGCTCCCGATTGCGATGTCGAGCTGGCGGTGGCGGGCAGCCATCTCTCCGGGATGGCGCTCAATCACGAGCTCACGAGCAAGGGTGCGCGGCTGGTTCGCTCGGCGCAAACCGCGCCGATCTATCGCATGTATTTGCTGGAAGGCGATCCGCGCCGGCCGGGGGTGCTTCGCGCCGGCGCGGCGGGCCAAGCGATCGAAGTCGAGATTTGGCGTCTCGATCCTGCCGCCTTCGGCGCGTTCGTCGCGCAGATTCCGCCGCCGCTGACGATCGGGACGCTCATTCTGAGCGACGGCAGCCGTGTCAAAGGCTTCTTGTGCGAAGCCGACGCAACACACGATGCCGAGGATATCTCGGCATTCGGCGGTTGGCGCCAGTTCCTCGCCGCGCGCGGATGCTGATCTATTCGGCTGCTTCCCGCGTGCCGAGACCGGCATGCGTTGCCGCATAGTCCGCGAAGGCGCGGCTGATGCTCGAGCCGTGGGCGAGCGTGGCGCGATACGCCTGATCGCCGTTGCCGCGCAGGATCGCTTGCACGATCGCATCATGCTCGGTGTAGGACGGCCCGAGCCGGCCGGGGCCGCGAAATTGCGCCATAATACCGGGCCTGGGTGGCTGGGGGACTAGGATTCGAACCTAGACTGGCGGAGTCAGAGTCCGCTGTCCTACCGTTAGACGATCCCCCAACACGGGAACATCTGCGGTGGGTTCAATAGCACGAATGCCGGATTTTTGGTAGAGACGGAGGCGGCGGTCGCGCCCCGCTTTTGCCGTGAACGGCGGCGCGATTTGCGACAGCCGGCGCCGCGCCGCCGCCACGATCGGCCGGTCGGGTCTTATCATCGGCGGCATGCTGGGCTAGCATCCGATCCCCGTCGCGAACCCGGTCATCGCCGTGCCAGAGCCGTTTCCCCCTTCCGCTGATCGGTCCCGGCGCGGCAGCGGCGATGCGGCCTATGCGGCGCTCGATCTCGGCACCAACAATTGCCGCTTGCTGGTGGCGCGGCCAACCGCCGATGTGTCGCCGGGCGCGTCGTTCCGGGTGGTCGATGCGTTCTCGCGGATCGTCCGCCTGGGCGAGGGGCTTGCCGCCAGCGGCGTGCTGTCCGAGGCGGCGATGGCGCGCACCCTCGATGCGCTCAAAATCTGCGCCGAGAAGATCGCCGCGCATCGCGTCGCCGGCGCGCGCTCGATCGCCACCGAGGCATGCCGCCGCGCTGCCAACTGCGCCGAGTTCATGGCGCGCGTCAAAAGCGAAACCGGCATCGCGCTCGAGATCATCTCGGCCGAGGAAGAGGCGCGGCTGGTGGTGGTCGGCTGCGCGCCGCTGCTTGACCCGCGCATTCCCCTCGCGCTGGTATTCGATATCGGCGGCGGCTCGACCGAGCTGGTTTGGCTGGCGATCGATCCTGGAATGGGTCAGCCCAGGATTATCGATTCGCTATCGCTGCCGCATGGCGTCGTCACTTTGAGCGACCGCTACGGCGGTTGCGACGTGTCCGAGGCGACCTATGCCGCGATGGTCGCGGAGATCGACGCCGCGCTGCACGGGATCGAGGAAAAGCACGGCATCGCCCGCCGCATCGCCGCCGGCGAGGTGCAGATGCTCGGCAGCTCGGGCACGGTGACGACGCTCGCTGCGGTGCATCTGGGCCTGCAACGCTACAGCCGCCGCCGCATCGACGGCGTGGTGATCCGTTTCGACGATCTGCGGCGCGCCTCGCAATTGCTGGCGGGGCAAAGCCACGACGCGCGCGCGCGCAATCCCTGCATCGGCCTCGAGCGCGCCGATCTTGTGCTCGCCGGCTGCGCCATCCTCGAGGCGATCTGCCGCCTCTGGCCGGTCGGTCGTCTGCGCGTCGCCGATCGTGGCATTCGCGAGGGCATCCTGCTCGGCCTCGTGCAGGGGGCCTGATGGCGGCGAAGATCACGCATGGCGCGCGGCGCGGCGTGACCGTGCGGGTCAAGACCGCCAAGAACCGCTCGGCGTCCTCGGCTGCGTGGCTCGCGCGCCAGCTCAACGATCCTTACGTCGCAGAAGCCAAGCGCCTCGGCTACCGCTCGCGCGCGGCGTTCAAGCTGATCGAGCTCGACGACCGGTTCCATTTGTTGCGGCAAGGCGCGCGCGTGATCGATCTCGGCGCGGCGCCCGGTGGCTGGAGCCAGGTCGCCGCGGCGCGTATCGGCCCCATCCAGGGAACCAGGGGCCAGGGCCGGGGCCGGCTCGTCGCGCTCGATCTCCTGCCGATCGAGCCGATCGTTGGCGCCGCGATCCTGATAATGGATTTCCTTGCCGAAGAAGCGCCGGCGGCGATCGTCGCAGCGCTCGGCGGCCGCGCGGATGTGGTGCTGAGCGACATGGCCGCGCCCAGCACGGGCCATGCCGCGACCGATCATGTGCGTATCGTCGCCCTGGCCGAGACCGCCTATGAGTTCGCGAAATCCGTGCTGGCGCCGGGGGGCGCGTTCGTCGCCAAAGTGTTCCAGGGCGGCGCCGAGGGCGAGCTGCTCGGCAGCCTGAAGCGCGATTTCGCAACGCTGCGCCACGCCAAGCCGCCCGCCAGCCGCGCCGAATCGGCCGAGGTCTATGTCGTCGCCCAGGGCTTCGGATCGTCCAAACGACTCGCCGCTCGCGAGGATTTGCAGGGCTGATCCGCGTGTCTAACGCCGGCCCGGGGCTTCCCTTTCGGGCCCATCGACTCTATATTTCGTCGCCAACCTTAACTGGGAGGCAGCATGGACATCCGCGAGGCGCTCACTTTCGACGACGTCTTGCTGGTCCCTGCGGCCTCGACGGTCCTCCCCAGCGAAACCGACACGAAAACGCGCCTCACCCGCGAGGTGTCGCTCGGCATTCCGCTGCTCTCGGCGGCGATGGATACGGTGACCGAAAGCGCGCTCGCGATCGCGATGGCCGAGGCCGGCGGCATCGGCGTGATCCACCGCAATCTCGGCATCGCCGAGCAGGCGAACGAGGTCCGCCGGGTCAAGAAATTCGAGGCCGGCATGGTGGTCAATCCGGTCACCATCCACCCCGACGAGACCCTGGCCGATGCGCTGCGGCTGATGGAGTTGCATCACATCTCGGGCTTTCCGGTGGTCGAGCGCGGCTCGAAGAAGCTGGTCGGCATTCTCACCAACCGCGACGTGCGTTTCGCCAACAACCCCAAGCAGCCGATCGCCGAGCTGATGACCAAGGAGAACCTGGTCACCGTGCGCGAGACGGTCGATCGCGACGACGCCAAGCGCGTGCTGCACCAGCACCGCCTCGAGAAGCTGCTGGTGGTCGACGAGGCCTATCGCTGCGTCGGCCTCATCACCGTCAAGGACATCGAGAAGTCGCAGCGCTTTCCCAATGCCTGCAAGGACGGCCAGGGCCGTCTCCGCGTCGCCGCCGCGACCGGCACTGGCGAGGACGGGGTGAAGCGCGCCGAGGCGCTGTTCGATGCCGGCGTCGATGTGCTGGTGGTCGATACCGCGCATGGCCATTCCTCGCGCGTGCTGCAGACCGTCAATCGCATCCGGCGGCTCTCGAACTACACCCAGATCATCGCCGGCAACATCGCGACCGCCGAAGGCGCCGAGGCACTGATCGAGGCCGGCGCCGATGCGGTCAAGGTCGGTATCGGTCCCGGCTCGATCTGCACGACGCGCATGGTCGCAGGCGTCGGCATGCCGCAACTGACCGCGATCGCCGACGTGGTCGAGCTGTGCCGCAAGCGCGACGTGCCGGTGATCTCGGATGGCGGCATCAAATTCTCGGGCGATCTTGCCAAAGCGATCGCCGCCGGTGCCGATTGTGCGATGCTCGGCTCGCTGTTCGCCGGCACCGACGAGGCGCCGGGCGAGGTGTTCCTGTATCAGGGCCGCAGCTACAAATCCTATCGCGGCATGGGCTCGGTCGGCGCGATGGCGCGCGGCTCGGCGGATCGCTACTTTCAGGCTGAGGTGCAGAGCGAGCTGAAGCTGGTGCCGGAAGGCGTCGAAGGCCGCGTGCCGCACAAGGGGCCGGTTGCGAACGTGGTTCACCAGCTCATCGGCGGCTTGCGCGCGGCGATGGGCTATACCGGCAACCGCACCATCGGCGACATGCAAAAGAACTGCAAATTCGTGCGCATCACTTCGGCGGGCCTGCGCGAAAGCCATGTCCACGACATCGCGATCACGCGCGAAGCGCCGAATTATCGTCAGGATTTATAGCGCGAGGCTCTAAGCTCTAAGCCATAAGCTCTATGCTTATTCGGCTTTCAGCTTGCGGCTTAACGCTTACGGCTTATGGCTTACAGCTTCCTCCTCTCATGACCCCCGGCGCCCGTCTCGAGGCTGCGATCGGCTTGCTGCATGCGATCGGCGCGGGCGGCGCGCCCGCCGACGACATCGTCGCCGAGTATTTCCGCCGGCATCGTTTTGCCGGGGTGAAGGACCGTGCGGCGATCTCGCGCCACATCTACGGCGTGCTGCGCCGGCGCAGCGCGATCGATTTCTGGCTGGAGCGGTTCGGCGCGCCGATCGACGCGCGGCGCCGGTTGCTCGCGGAGCTCGCCTTGTTCGAGGAATGGACGCCCGAACAGGTCGCGCGCGCCTGCGACGGCGACCCGTTTCGGCCGCTGCCGCTCGAGGACGGCGAAAAGCGCCTGCTCGAAGCCTTCGCCGGCCAGCCGCCTTATCCCAAAGACATGCCGCCTTATGCGCGCGGCAATTACCCGGCGTGGCTTAGCCCGCATTTGGAGCGCGCGCTCGGCCGCGAGCTGGCGCGCGAGATGGCGGCGATGGATGGCGAGGCCGGACTCGATCTGCGCGTCAACGCGCTAAAGGCCGAGCGCGAGGCGGTCTATGCGGCGCTCGCCAAGGCCGGGATCGAGGCCGCGCGCACCAAGCTGTCGCCGATCGGGCTGCGCCTCTTTGCGCGCTTGCCGCTGGGCCAGCTCGATCTCTTCAAGAACGGCGACATCGAGGTACAGGACGAGGGCTCGCAGATCGCGGCGCTGCTCGCCGATGCGCAGCCCGGGATGCGGGTGGTCGATTTCTGCGCCGGCGCCGGCGGCAAAACCCTGGCGATGGCGGCGGCGATGCAGAATCGCGGCCATCTCGTCGCTGCCGATGTCGCGGAAAAGCGGCTCGAGCGCGCGACCATGCGGTTGCGTCGCGCCGGCGCCAGCATCGTGCAGCGGGTGCCGCTCGCCAATGCGCGCGACAAATGGGTGAAGCGCCATATCGGCGGCTTCGACCGCGTGCTCGTCGATGCGCCTTGCACCGGCACCGGCACCTGGCGCCGCAACCCCGATGCCAAATGGCGGCTTACGCCGAAAGACATCGCGGAGCTGCCGGCGCTCCAGGCCGAGATCCTCGACAGCGCGCAGCGGCTGGTGAAGCCGGGCGGGCGGCTGATCTACGCGACCTGCTCGCTGCTGATGGAGGAAGACGAGGATCAGGTGGCGAATTTTCTCGGCACGCATCCCGATTTCGCGCTGGTCCCGATCGCCGAGGTGTGGCGCGCGGTCATCGGCGGCGATTGCCCCGTCTCCCATCAAGCCGGGCGCGGCGACACGCTGCGGCTCAGCCCCGCCCGCCACCACACCGACGGGTTCTTCGTCGCGGTGATGCAGCGGCATTTCGCGGTCAAGGGGATCGTGCGCGAAGAGTCCGAAAACCCCACGCCCGAGCCCGAAATGCCGCCCACGCCGGAAAGCGCGGACGAGGGCGGCGATGGTTGACATTCGCGTCGCCGGTCCCGGGGATGCGCCGGCGATCGCGCGCGTCCATGTCGCGGTGTGGCAATCCGCCTATCGCGGCTTGATCCAGGATGCGACGATCGACGATATCCCGCTCGCCGAGCGTACGGCGATGTGGACGGATATCCTGACCGCCTATCGCGACAGCCATCCCGTCCTGGTCGCCGAGGATTTCGGCATCGGCATTTGCGGCTTCGGCAATGCCGGGCCGCTGCGCGGCGAGGCGGTGGCGGGCTATAGCGGCGAGTTCAAGACGCTTTATCTTTTGCCCGCCTATCAGCGGCGCGGCATCGGCCGGCTGATGCTGAGCCGGCTCGCGGCGGCGCTGGTCGCGCGCGGTCACGAAGCGGCGCTGGCCTGGGTGCTGGCGAGCAACCCGGCTTGCGGCTTTTTCGAAGCGACGGGCGGCGTGCTGTGCGGTCAGCGCCTCGCCGAAGAGGAAGAAGGCGTCGAATTGGCCGATCTCGCCTATGGCTGGACCGATCTCGACATGCTCGCGCGGCGCGCCGCATCGGAAGTTTCGCTTTGAGCCGCCGCGCCGCTAAAATAAGCGACCGATGACCGCCCATTCCGACCGCATCCTCATCCTCGATTTCGGCAGCCAGGTAACGCAGCTCATCGCGCGGCGGGTGCGCGAGAGCGGCGTCTATTGCGAGATCCATCCGTTCAACACGATGAGCGATGCGGCCATCGCCGCTTATGCGCCGAAAGCGATCATCCTGTCGGGCGGGCCGGCTTCGGTGACCGAGAGCGCCAGCCCGCGCGCGCCCGATGCGGTGTTCGCGCTCGGCGTGCCGGTGCTCGGTATCTGCTATGGCGAGCAGACGATGTGCGCGCAACTGGGCGGCCGCGTCGCGCCCTCGGATCATCGCGAATTCGGCCGCGCCTTCCTCGATGTCACCGAGGATTGCGCGCTGTTCTCCGGGCTTTGGGCGAGGGGCGCGCGCGAGCAAGTGTGGATGAGTCATGGCGACCGGGTCGAGGCGCTGCCCGAGGGCTTTCGCGTCGTCGGCGTCAGCGACGGCGCGCCGTTTGCCGCCATCGCCGACGACCAGCGGCGCTTTTACGGCGTGCAGTTCCATCCCGAGGTGGTGCACACGCCGCAGGGCGCGGCGCTGCTGCGCAACTTTACCCACCGCGTCGCCGGCTGCGGCGGCGATTGGTCGATGGCGGCGTTTCGCGGCGACGCGATCGCCCGCATTCGCGCCCAGGTCGGCAAGGGCCGCGTCATCTGCGGCCTCTCGGGCGGCGTCGATTCATCGGTCGCGGCGGTGCTGCTGCATGAGGCGCTGGGCGATCAGCTTACCTGCATCTTCGTCGATACCGGCTTGCTGCGCGCGCGCGAGGCGGGCGAGGTCGTGACCCTCTTCCGCGAGCATTACAACATCCCGCTGGTGCATCGCGACGCCGGCGCGCTGTTCCTCGGCAAGCTCGCTGGCGTGACCGACCCCGAGCAGAAGCGCAAGGTCATCGGCGCCACCTTCATCGACGTGTTCGACGAGGAAGCGACCAAGATCGGCGGCGCCGAGTTCCTCGCGCAAGGCACGCTCTATCCCGACGTGATCGAATCGGTGAGCTTCACCGGCGGGCCCAGCGCCACCATCAAATCCCACCACAATGTCGGCGGCCTGCCGGCGCGGATGAAGCTAAAGCTAGTCGAGCCGCTGCGCGAGCTCTTCAAGGACGAGGTGCGCGATCTCGGCCGCGAGCTTGGCTTGCCCGACAGCCTGGTGAAGCGCCACCCGTTTCCCGGCCCCGGCCTCGCGATCCGCATCCCCGGCGAGATCACCACCGAGAAGCTCGAGATACTTCGGAAAGCCGATGCGATTTATCTCGAGGAGATCCGCAATGCCGGGCTCTATGACGCGATCTGGCAGGCCTTCGCCGTGCTGTTGCCGGTCAAGACCGTCGGCGTGATGGGCGACGGCCGCACCTATGATTACGTCTGCGCGCTGCGCGCGGTCACCTCGACCGACGGCATGACCGCGGACTCATACCCGTTCGCGCACGAATTCCTCGCGAGCACCGGCACGCGCATCATCAACGAGGTCCGCGGCATCAACCGCGTCGTCTACGACGTGACCTCGAAACCGCCCGGCACGATCGAGTGGGAGTGACGGGGAGTACTGTAGAGTAAAGTAGGATAGCGCAGAGTACCAAAGGCGACATTGTTCCAGCGATAGCAGTCGATAGTTGTCGTATCATTGCGAACCGCCTCTCGATTGACGTCATGCTATGTTGGCCCGTTCAAGTGAACGTCGTATTACCCAGCACAGCATGACAACTTCGTCACGTCCTTGGCAAAGCCGAGTGCTGCCAGTTTCAGGCCTTCGACTGTGGTGAGATATGGAAAGATCGTATCGGCGAGGTCGTCCACAGTGAGGCGTTGCCGGATTGCCAGCGCCGCGGTCTGGATGCTGTCGGCGCCCTCCGGCGCCAGGATGTGGGCGCCGAGCAGCCGGTGGTTGCCAGCATCCGCAACGAGCTTGATTAGTCCACGCGTGTCGCGGGCCGCAAGCGCGCGCGGCACCAGGTCGAGGCCGATCGTCGAAACGCGAACGGCATACCCCGCGACGCGCGCTGCGGACTCGGTCAGCCCGACGCTTGCCACTTGGGGATCGGTGAATACGATCGCGGGCATAGCGCTATTGTCGTAGCGCAGGCTGTCGCCGTTGAGCGCGTTCTTCGCCGCGAGCTTGGCGCCATAGGCGGCCATGTAGACGAACTGGTCACGGCCGGTGACATCGCCGGCGGCATAGATCCCAGTCTTCGTTGTGCGCATGCGGTCATCGACAACGATGCCGCCCTTCTGGGAAAGGGCGATGCCGTGCTGGGCGAGCCCAAGATCTTCGATATTGGGCGTGCGGCCGGTGGTGATCAGCACCTGATCGGCGTCGATCGCAACATCCTGACCGTCGCGCGTGACGGTGAGTGAAACACCGTTCCCGGTTTTGCGGATCGCGCGGTAAGCGATGCGGGACACTACCGTGATCCCTTCGTCTTCGAAGTACCCCGTAAGCGCTGCGCCGATTTCGGGATCGGCCTCGGGGAGCAGGCGGGACCGGCAGACGAGCGTGACCTTGACGCCGGCGCGGGCGAACATCTGGGAGAGTTCCGCACCGATATAGCCGCCGCCGATGACGAGTAACGATTGCGGCAGCTTCTCGAGGTCGAGCGCGCTCGTGCTGGTGAGATACGGCACGAACTCGATACCAGGAATGCCGGGCACCGCCGGCCGAGCTCCGGTCGCGATGATGATCTTGCCGGCCGGGATGCGCGCGCCATTCACCTCAATCCCACCCTCGACGAGATGCGCCGGCCCTTCGCGATATGCGATTCCATTGTAGGTTGGGAGCAGGTCGATGTACTTCGCTTGGCGCAGCTGGGAGACGAGTGCATCCTTTTGATGAACGGTTTCCCGCCAGTTGATAAGTTGGGCCTCGGCCGTGATGCCGGCAAAGCGCGCTGCCATCCGAGCGTTGTGCAGCGTCTCGGCGGCGCGGATCAGGGTCTTTGACGGCACGCAGCCGATATTGACGCAGGTGCCGCCAATGGCGCCGCTGCTGATGAGCGCCACCTGTGCGCCCTGTTCGGCGGCTGTGATCGAGGCAGAGAAGCCAGCCGAGCCCGCGCCGATTACGACAAGATCATAGGCGCCGCCATTACGGCCGTTGACGCGGAGGAAGCTGTTGGTGACGGCCGCGTTCTTCGATGCAGGATCGATCGGAGGTCGCGGTGCGCTATCGATACCAGCGAGGCTCGGCCCGAACAGAGCACGGCCGGCCTCCAGCCCTTCCTCGATCGACAGCCGAAAGCCGGGTTCGTCGGCGGAACGTTCGCGGCGCCAAGCGGAAAGGTGCTCATCAGAGCAGAAGAAGGCGGTCGTCGCGCATAGCGAGTTCGCGGCGCATGCATCTGCATAACGGACGCTTTGCCACATGACGGCCGTCGTTGGCTCGATATCGGCCAGCGCTCGCCCCTGGTGCTGCGTCGTGATCCGGATTGGCGAGCCGCAATGACGGCAGTGCGAGGCGATCGCGACGTCGCAATCGTTCATGGCGCCGATGCCAAGCGCGTCGACCGCACACATGGCATTGAGGACGCGTTCCTCCAGCGTCACCCTATGACCTGTGTCCCGGTCGCTGAAGGGGTAGGCACCAACGATGCACTCGCCCTCAAGAACGACCAGATCTCGTCGGCGCAGCTCTTCGAGCAGAGGCCGGATGGCCGTCTCGCTGAGTTCTGAACGCTCCGCAATTGCGCTGGCGGCCGGGGCTCGTCCCTCGTCGGCGTAGAGCTTGAGCAGCGCGACACGAACCCGGTCCGTCGTGGGATCGTAGCCGCTCCAGCGATGGAGCACGTGGTCTGAGCCGAGCATGGCGAGCAGAGCGTCCTTCACCGCAGGCGAAGTGACAACCGACCAGTCGGGAAACGTCACGCCCGGCCGCACGGCAAAGCTCGGCAATGTTGCGGACGTCGAGGCGCCGTGCTTGCCCAGGGACGAGGAGGATGTGCAGCAATCGTTCATCGCTTCGCGCCTTCCTGGTGTGTCGTCGTCTCGCCGCCGGTGGCCTCTGCTTGTTGGTGATGGAGGCGCCATGCGACGAGAACCAAACTCGCGACCATCAGCAGCGGAATCACCAACAGACCCGCATGTGCCATCCAGGCACCAAAGACCGCCAAAGGCAGGACTACCGCAAGAAGCGGTGCCGCGCAGCAGATTGCGGCTAGGACCGCGCCAGCCGCTCCCCGTGGCGATGAGCGCGCGGTCGCTCAATCGGGACCCTTCAGGACCTTTCAATTTGCGCTCGCGACATGGGATGGATAGCCGGCCTTCGTCGTCGCCGCGATCAGCGCAGCCTCACTGGCGACTGTGTCGTCGAACGTAACCGTGGCCATGAAGTCGGCCATCTGGTCCGCTTGACGGGTTTCCACATTCTTGACGCCCTTCACGCGCAGAAGCGACTTCTTCACGATCGGCGGACACAGCACGCAGTCCGCGTTTTTCACATCGAGGACGATGGTCTTGTCCGCTGCGTGGGCCGGCCAGGACATCAGAGCTGCGATGACGGCGACCGAGGCGGCAGCTTGAGGTATGCGCATGGAATATCTCCTTGGTTCACAGGTACAGTGCGGCGATTCGCGGGAAGCCGACGGCGATCAAGACGAGAACGAGCGCCGTCCAAAGACCGATTTTGGCGCGCCGGCTTGAAGAAGGGCTGGCGCAATAGGAGCCATCCGCGCAGGCGATCTTCGGCTTGCGATAGACCAGGTAGAAGCCATAGCCGAGGCACGCTGCGGCAATCGCGGCAAATACCGGCTGATAGGGTTCGAGAGCCGTCAGGTTGCCGATCCACGCCCCGCTGACCCCGAGCATGAACAAAGCAAAAGGCACGACACAGCACGACGCCGCGCCAAGCGCGGCGAGAATGCCGCCGACTGCGACCAGGCGCTGACGTCCGGTCTCGCTGCGCTCGGACGTGGCGAGCACTTGCGCGGCGGGCGTCGACGTTCCGGATTGCGATACAGCCATGGCTGGCCTCTTCTCCTTGCCGAAATCTTCATTGCGCCGTAGCATGAAGTCTGTAGCAACTACAGGGTCAAGAGGGCTTCTGCGATGCGCGATCATGTGGGCGTGAAAGGCCTGCAGCGAGCCGAGCTCGCCCGGCGGACGGGCAGCAACCTGGAGACGGTGCGTTACTACGAGAAAGTCGGACTTCTACCCGAACCGCCTCGCACGGCGAGCGGCTATCGCAGTTATGACACCACGCATGAGCGGCGCCTCCGCTTCGTCTTGCGCGCGCGCGAACTCGGCTTCTCGCTCGAGGAAATCCGCGAACTGCTGCGCCTCGTCGACGAGCGCGACCAGCCCTGCGCCGAGGCAAGCGCCATCGCCGCCGCGCATCGTCATGATGTGCGGGCGAAGATCGCCGATCTGAAGCGCATGGAACGGGTGCTGCGGGACGTGGTCGCGCAATGCGTCGATGGCGCGCGGCCTGAATGTCCGCTGATCGAGACTTTGTTCGGCGAGACCGCATGATCACGATTGCGCGCACGCTTCGCGCTCGCGGCGCAGAGTATCGTCAGGATAAGAGGCTGGCGTGAGTGAGGTGGCATGTCGAATGATCTGATGAAACTGGCGCAAACTGTCAGGTCGATGCGGCCGATTGTGCCAGCCAAGATTTTTGAGATCAGCAACCGCTTCTATGTCGACCTTGGTTTCCAGCCCCACGCTTTAACCGACAAACTTGTCGAGATGCGCCTCGGCGCACACTGAAGTGGACCCCGGTTTTGGGACTGGTTGACTAATTGGATTCGAGGCCGGTCCGTAGCCACAAACGGAGCGGAAGATGAGCAAGAGAACGAGACGGAAGATCGATGCGGCGCAGAAGGCAAGGATTGCCTTGGAGGCGTTGCGGGAGCAGGCGACAGTGGCGGACCTTGCGGTGCGCTACGAGGTTCAGCCGCGCGGTGCTGGCATGGCGACTGTCGAACACGATGGATACCTCGTTCTGCGTCTCGGCGCTGGAGGAAGCCATGGCGCGCTTCGGTCGGCCGAAGATTTTCAATACCGACCAGGGCAGCCAATTCACCAGCGCGGCCTTCACCGGCAAGCTGGCCGCCGCTGGCATCAAAATCTCGATGGATGGCCGCGGGCGCTGGATGGACAACGTCTTCATCGAGCGGCTCTGGCGCTCGCTCAAGTACGAGGACATCTATCTCAAGGGCTATGCCGATGGCCGCGAAGCCAAGGCCGGCATCGCATCGTGGATGACCTTTTACAATCTCCAGCGTCCGCACCAGGCGTTGGGGAATCGGACGCCGATGGCGGCTTGGCCCGAAGGCGCGACCGGCGCACTCGGCGGCCAGGCTGTGGATATGACGCTTGTCCTGCGGACAAGCTTGGACAACGCTGCCGCGTTGCCCACATCTCCACAGCCTCCACAACAGCAGCAGGATTTTGTAGCATAAGGGTTCAGCAGAAGAGGACGGTCGAGCTTCCAACTAAGAAACCGGACCCAGTGGTCCTCACAGAGGTCCACATCAATTCGCCCCCACCAGTGCTCGCCTCGTCAAATGAAGGCCATGCGGACCACGCCAAGGTCTCACGCAAGCAGATCGCTTGGATGACCATCTTATCGGTCGCTGTGTTCGCGCTCGCTTTCGTCGCCCAAGCTAAGGTCAAGGCCGTCATCGACGGGCTGCCTCTGTCTTCGATCAACCGAGCCGTCGAGCGGATCGAGCATGGCGATGTGGCATCACGTACGACGCTAAGCGGCCTCAGGCTCGGATTAATGCCATCGGCATCGGTGCGCCCGAACCGCAATGGGCTGAGTAGTTTCCGAGCCTCCTCTCGGCTGTCTCCATTGGCTATGATAAACTCTAGCGGGCCAGTGATTGGATTCCTGAGTCCGCACGCGCATCTTACCCGGTGAAAACCACTGTCTTGTGTGAGGGCTGGCTGGGCTTTTTGCCAAAACTTGGAGAGCCGACAATGCAAGCGACGCGCAGCACGTTGCCCGAGAATATCCGCTCGCAATCCGTCCAACCCGCGGGTGATTCCTACAACATCGGACCGCGCGTGGTCGGGTCATGGCGCAGGCAGGCCATCGGCATGTGGCGTATCGTTTTCGGGCTTGCCTGGGCAATTGACGCCACATTCAAGTGGCAACCCGCCTTCCAAAAGGACTTCGTCAGTTACTTGACGGGTGCGCTTGACGGGCAACCCGCGTTGGTGAAGGAC
>DATLUE010000048.1:0-2338 GCA_035533255.1 Allostellaceae bacterium
CCGCCGCTGCCGTGGCCGGCTTCTCTTCCGCGCCCAGCATGGCAGTCGGCGACGCCTCGCTCAACGCCACCTCACTCTTGCGATTGCCATCGACTCTCGCCATTACTTCTGAGCAACAGCTTTGGGTAGCATAATTTCGATCGGTTTGCCGCAAGAAGGTGAGTCTGGGGTTCGATGGCGGTCGGCGTTCGTCGAACGCGGGCGTTCTCCTCCTCCGCGGTGTTGATCGGAAGCTCGGGGTCCGGGACGAACTCATCAGCAATCACGATTCGACCGAGAGCTACTGCGCCGCCTTAAGACGGGCGATCGAGCAGGTAGGGTTGCCCCGACTCTTAAAGAGCCTCTGGTACTACTAAAGAGCCTCTGGTACTACAACGAGCCGACCATCTAACTCCTGTGCATCGCCAGGCCCGTGCTCAATGACGCCGCTACCTAGTTGAACTTGTGTCCATAACTGTGCTCGTGGACACGTCTCATTCTCACTTTGCCAATAATCACGCCAGATCAGACTCGCCGAAATAAAGTCCCGCCGGAAGGCGGCCCTCGGAATTACGGTGACGGTGCATTCTATCGACGGCCGGGTGACGCCTCGCACTGTTGGTCATGGCTCGGCTCGCGCGCTTGGTCTTTCCCGGTATTCCGCACCACGCGATACAGCGCGGCAACAAACGCGTGCCGATCCTCTTTTGCGCTGCAGAATCGCCGGGAGGAATCGCTCTCTCCCTGGCTAAGCTCCTCGGCTAGAAACCTACATTCTCGAAGCTTTGCGGCGGCGGGTCGATGATGGCGTCGCCGCCATGCTGCACTTCGAGGATCGCCAATCCGCGCTGCACGAGGCCGTCGCTGCGGAAGCGGAAGATGCCGTCGAGCCCCGAAAAGCCGTTGGCGTTGGTGATCGCCGCGTCGGAGAAATCGGCGCCTTGCGGCGCGCGCGCCAGCACCGCCGCCAGCGCGGTTGCGTCGTAGCCGAGCGTCGCGAGGCGCGGCGGCGGGCTGTGATAGAGCTGGGTGTAGCGCTGCACGAACGCGGCGCGCCCGTCGGGTGCCGGCGCCGCGTACCAGCCGCCGTCGAGCGACGGCTCGGTGCCGAGGCCGGGATCGTCCCATAATCCGGTGCCGAGGAATTTCACCTGATCGGGATCGATCTTGAAATAGGGAAGCTGCGGCGCCAGCAATTTCAGGCGCGCCCCGCCTTCGGGCAGGAACAGCGCATCGTAATCGACGCCTTCGGCAGCGAACTGCCGCACCGCCGCGGCCATGCTGTTGAGCGCGGGATCGTAGAATTCGACCCGCGCCAAGGTGGCGCCGCTGGCGGCGACCGCGGCTTTGACCGCGTCGGCGACGACCTGGCCGTAGGGCGTGCTGGGCGCGAGCAGGGCAAAGCGATTATGGCCCTGCGCATGCGCATAGTAGGTGACGCGGGTCACCTCTTCGCTCGGCAGGAAGCCCATCAGATAGGTGCCGCCGCCGGCAAGCTGGGTCGCCGTGGAGAACGCGATCACCGGCACATGCGCCGCTTGCGCGATCGGCTTCACCGCTTCGACCTCGCCGGCGAGCAACGGCCCAAGGATGAGTTGCGCGCCCTGGCCGATCGCTTGCTGCGCGGCGGCGCTCGCGCCGTCGGCCGTGCCATGCGTGTCGGGCGTCAGCAACTCGAGCTGGTCGCTGGCCAGATCGTACAGCGCCATTTGCGCGGCGTTGAGCATCGCCTGGCCGAGCAAGCCGCTCGGCCCGCTGAGCGGCAGGAGCAGCGCCACCGTGACCTTGCCGTTGGCGCTCGCCGCGGGGATGGCGGGTTCCGGCAGTGTCGTTTCGGGCGGTGCAGCGCCGGCGGGCGGCACCGGCGGTCCAACTGGCGCCAAGACCGGCGGCGGCAATACTTGCGGCGCCGGCGGTGGCCCCGGTACCCTGAGATACGAGCAGGAAGCGAGCAGCAGCGCGGAGACGACGAGATATGCCGCGACGGCAATTCGCGCATAAGGCCGGCGGCGGCAAAACGACACGCGCAATCTCCGGACGGGGCGAGCAGGGCGCGCAGCCTATCGAGAGCCCAGCGGGAAGTAAACCGGCGGAACGCGAGCCGGCGCAGTTCGCGCCGGGGCTTTATCTGGTCGCGACGCCGATCGGGCATCTGCGCGACGTCAGCCTGCGCGCGCTCGATCTCTTGGGGGCCGCCGACCTGGTCGCGTGCGAGGATACGCGCGTCACCGACAAGCTGATGACGCGCTATGGCCTCGCTGCGCCGCGTCTTGCCTATCACGAGCACAATGCCGAGCGCGTGCGCCCGCTGCTGCTCGAGCGGTTGAAAGCCGGCGCGGTCGTGGCGCTGGTCTCGGAT
>DATLUE010000049.1:0-2231 GCA_035533255.1 Allostellaceae bacterium
CAGGACGCGAGAACATTCTCGTGCGCGGTGTTTATCTCGGGATACCCCCGCGCGAGATGCGGCGGTACGTCGACGAAATCGTCGACTTCACCGAGCTCGGACATTACGTCGACATGCCTGTCCGCACCTATTCGACCGGCATGATGGTCCGGCTTGCCTTCACGGTATCGACCTGCGTGCCGACCGAGATCCTACTGATGGACGAGTGGCTCGCTGCCGGCGACGCGCACTTCCTCGCGAAGGCGCAGGAGCGTATGGAAAGCTACGTAAAAAAATCGAACATCCTGGTTCTCGCCTCGCAATCCATGCCTTTGATCGAGCAATGGTGCAGCCGCGCCATCTTGCTTGAGCGCGGCCACATCGTCGCGATGGGCCCGACCAAGGAGGTCATTGCGACCTATGAGGCACGCGAGCGCGCGCGCGATGCAGGCCCGGCCGACGCGCGAATCATGGGTTGATCGCCGTGCCGCGCTTGCACGCCTCCGCCCAATCGCTATGCTCGAAAACGAACGAGGACAGGCTCCGTTGACCGCACCGGTTTTACGCAATTCCGACGAGTCGGCCCTCCGCTGCAAGCGTTATCGCAAGCGCATTCTCGAGATTTCGCAGCAAGTGTCGGCGCTGCACTGCGCGCCAGCCTTCTCGTGCGTCGAGATCGTCGATGCGGTTTACAATATGCTGATGCGGCGCGATGAGAGCGGCGCGACGCGCGACACGTTCATCATGTCGAAAGGGCACGGCTATCTGACGCAGCTCGCGATCCTCGAGGAAATGGGCATCGTGCGGCGCCGCGACCTCGACGAATATTGTACGCCGGGGGGCCGGCTCGGCGCGCATCCGGATTACGGCGTGCCGGGCATCGAGGCGACCTCGGGCTCGCTCGGTCACGGCTTCGGCATGTCGGTCGGGATGGGCGCGGCCGACCGCATCCTCGGCGACGATCGCCGCATCTTCGTCGTCGTCGGCGACGGCGAGATGCAGGAAGGATCGAGCTGGGAAGCGGTGACGATGGCGCCCAATCTCGGCCTCAAGAACCTCGTGGTATTTCTCGACTTCAACAATTACCAGGGGCTGGGCCGTACCTCGGAAAGCCATCCGTTCTTCGATCCGATGGCCGAGAAGCTCGCCTCGTTCGGCTGGGCCGCCGCCGACATCGACGGGCACGACACCCCGCTGATCGTCGAGACCGTGCGCCGCAGCCTGGGCCAGCGTCCGACCTTCGTCGTCTGCCGCACCGTCAAAGGCCAAGGCGTCTCCTTCATGCAGAACGATCCGATCTGGCACTACCGCTCGCCCAACAAGGCCGAATATCTGCAGGCGCTTGCGGAGATCGAAGCGGCGCCATGAGGAACACCTTCGCCGACACATTCTTCGAAGCGGCGCAGACCGATCCGCGGCTCTGCGCCGTGGTCGCCGATATTTCGCCGGCCGGCTCGATGTTGCGGTTTCGCGAGAAATTCCCCGATCGCTTCATCAACACCGGCGTCGCCGAGCAGATCATGATCGGCATCGTTGCCGGCATGGCGCTGCGCGGCCTCAAGCCCTTCGCTTACACAATAGCGAGCTTCGCGCTATTTCGCCCGTACGAATTCGTACGCGACGATTTGTGCTATCAAAATCTGCCGGTGACGGTGGTCGGGATCGGCGGCGGCGTCACCTACTCGACGCTCGGTGCGACCCATCACGCGCTCGAGGACATCGGCCTTGCGACCACGCTTCCGAATATGCAGGTCATCGCGCCCAGCGACCCCGCCGAGGTGCGCGAGGCGACGCGCTGGTGCGTCGCGCAGACCAACGGCCCGGTCTATCTCCGTCTCGGCAAGGCCGGCGAGCCGATCCTGACCAAGGACGCCATCGATCCGTGGCAATTCGGCAAGCTGCGCTATCTGCGGCGCGGGCGCGACCTCTGCATCCTGAGCTACGGGCCGGTGATGAAGATCGCGATCGAAATCGCCGATCGCCTCGCCGCGCAAGGCACCAGCGTATCGGTCGTTTCCGCCCACACCTTGAAGCCGCTCGATCAGGCCGGGGTGCGCGAAGCCCTGGCGAGCCACCGCCATGTCGTGGTGATCGAAGAGACCCTGCCCAATGGCGGGCTCACCGGGCGTGTCAAAGACCTCGCGCTGGCGACCAAAGCGACCTGCCGGCTCGACTGCTTTACGCTCAAGGACGAATTCATCCATTGCTACGGCAGCTACGAGCAGGCACTCGCCGCGCATGGGCTCAGCGCC
>DATLUE010000050.1:0-18569 GCA_035533255.1 Allostellaceae bacterium
GACGGCCACCATGCCGAATTCTCCCCAGCCTCTTGAAGGAAAATATGCCATGACCAGGATTTTTCTCGCCGGCGCCGCCGCCTTCGCCCTGATGACAGGCGCCGCGGCCGCGCAAAGCGCGTCGTCTGATACGACGACCTCCACGCAATCGACGACCTCCACGCTTGCGCCCGTCATGGGAACCGTCGATTCGAGCAAAACTCAAAAGACCATCGACAGCAACGGCACCGAGACCGACAAGAATCAGAGCTACAGCAGCGGCGCCGCCGGCAGCCGCTCCAGCAGCAATTCGCAAACCACGTCGGGCGACGGCTCGCAGCAGAGTACGTATCATTCCGAGCAGGCGACCTCGCCCGGTGACGGCACCACCACCACCAACACCAACCACGCGACCACGACGACGACCGTCCATTGAGCGGCCGAAACGCCGCCCTGCAACGCTCTCGGAAATCTTCCCCACCGACCACATTGGAGTGATGCCATGACCCGCACGACCCCGACCATTCGTATTCTGACCATCATCGCTTTGTTCACCGGAACCGTCCTGGTGGCAGGCTGCAGCGACCCCGACAGGGTCACCCGGACCACAACGACCGACCAGACCACCACCTCGGCCCCGATGCCGATGCCGATGCCCGGTCAATCGACCACGACGACGACGACCGAGCAAACCCGGCCATAACGCGAGCCATTGACGAGAGAGCGACGGCAGGCATGACGTGCCGCGGGCTGTGTTCTCTCGTCAATTCGGCATTTCACGATTTCTCTTGGTTCCCATCGAGCCGGCGCCGGTCGGAGCGCGCCTCGCTCCGGACAGTAGTCAACGGACGCCCCATTCTCGGAAGTGACCCGTCATGACGGCCGCGCCTGTCCTGCGCTAGACCCGCGCGTCTCCGCGCTCCAGGGCGCCCCGCAGCTCAGTGCGGGCCCGCGACACGCGGCTTTTCATCGTGCCCACCGGACAACCGACGATCTCCGCCGCGTTCTCGTAGGAGTAGCCCTGCGCGCCGACGAGAACCAAAGCGTCGCGATGCGTGGATGGCAGGTCGGCGAAATGCCGGACCACGCTGCACATATACATATGCGACTCCTGCCCGCCATTCACGGCGACCGCGCCGACGATCAACAACGGATCGATCGGCTCCATGCGACACTGAAGTCGTCGCTCGTTGAAAAAGCAATTGCGGAGAATCGTGTTGAGCCAGGCGAGGAGATTTGTTCCAGGACGGAACTGATCGGCGTGGAGAAGCGCGCGCAGCACCGTCTCCTGCACGAGATCGTGCGCGTCGCTGCGATTGCCGGCCAAGCGCCGGGCAAACCTCTCGAGGCGAGGCATGTTGTGAACGACGTCGTCGGGAAAGGTCGTTGCCATAGATACTTCTCCAGCAAATGAGCTCGACTTGTTCGGTTGCGCCGGCACGGCTCGATACGAAACGGAATTGCGGCGGTCGGCGAAGGTGGGTCCGACGTCGAGGATGAGCGATCGGATGTCATCGAGCATAACGAAGGCGCGCTTCGCCGGAGTAGCCCCGGAAACTACCTAGACCGCTGTATTAGCGCGCGAATCGCCACGCAACAGATCGCGATTGCGCCATGATTTCGACACGAACCAGCGAGCTGTATTTGATTGTTGCGCGACAAACGCGGCGGGGATGCGCTTCGGCTCGCCCCGCCGCCGCTCGGGGTCAATCCGCGCCGGCCGCCGCTGCTCCGGTTGGGAAATCGATCGTCCAAACCGTGCCGCGATCGGAGTCGAGCGTCGCGGCGCCGCGAATCTGCTCGACGAGCCGGCGCACCAAGCCGAGCCCGTGGCGCTTGTTTTCGACATGGGCGACAAAGCCCGGGCCGCTGTCGCTCACGATAATTTTCGCCATGTCGACGGTTCCGGCGATGCGATGGGCCGATACGACAACGGTGCCTTCGCCGTCGGAAAAAGCATGGTCGTAGCTGTTGGTCACCAGCTCGGCGACGACGATACCCAAGGCCGTCACCATGTCGAGATCGAGCGTGAGCGGCTCGCTCTCGCAGGTCAGCGTAACGGAATTGCCCGGACCCGCGTGAACCTCCGCGAGACTGTTGCAGAGCGATTTCACGTAGCTGCCGAAATCGGTCGTCCGTGTCATCTCGGCGCCGAGCAGATGGTCATAGACCTGCGCCAGCGTCGACACGCGGCGCGCGATCGCCTTGAGCCCCCGTTGCTCGACCTCGCTCGCCGTGTCCTCCATCTGTTTGCTCAGCATGCCGTAGATGAGCTGCAGATTGTTGCGCACGCGATGTTGCAGCTCTTCGGCCAAGACCTTTTTCTGGTCCAGCAAGCGGTCCTTCTCTTCGACCAGAATCTTCATTCCCTCGACGTTTGCTTGCAGAACGGCCGTGCGCGCGGCGGTGGCGACGGCTTCCGCCAGGACGTTGGCAAAGCCGGTCAGGAAATCGATGTCGTGCTGGTCGTAATCGTGCTGCTCGTTGCTGTCGATCTCGAGAACGCCATAGGGCTTGTCGCTGCCTTTGATAACCACGTCGATGGTCGATACGATGCCGTGCTCGTCGTAGAAGGGCGGCAACACAAAATCATTGTCCCGGTGCAAATCGTTGCAGATCGACGGTTTTCCCGTGATGAAGGCGCGGCCTTGCGGCGAGCTCCCATCCGCGCGCGAGACGATGTGGCCGACGACGCCAGCATGCCAACCATATCCCGCTTCGATGAGCAGGTCGTTTTCCGCCGCGCGGTAGCGGCAGACTTTACTGAAGGGCACGCTGAGGCCTTCGGCGCAAACCCGCGCGGCCTCCGACAGGATCTTCATGAGATCGTTCTGGCGCAGGGCAAAACTGCCGAATCCGGCAAGCGCCGCCTGCTGCCGAAGAAGCTTGGCGACCCGCACGGCGTCGCTATTCACGGGCCATCTCCGCGGCCGGCTTGACCGCCGACGGCAGCACCAGAAATCCGCGCGGAAATGGCGGCGTGGCCTTGCCGGTGGCAACGATTTCGGCAACGAGCTCCAGACCGCGCAGAAGATCGGCGGTGCGGTACGGCTTGGCAAGGCATGCGTGCCCGTCGGCGGCGGTTAACATGGCCCCTGCGATATTGCCGGTCGCGTAGAGCACGCCGAATCTGCCCAGGGCGCTTAGTTGGGCCGGAATATCGCTGCCCAGACCGCCATCGGCCAGCCTCAAGTCGATGAGCGCAAGGTCGGGCTTGTGAGTTCGCCCGAGCGCGATCGCGGCGTCGACGGTGCGAGCGATGCCGCAAACTTCGTAGCCCGATTTGACGAGCAGCTCCTCGGCCGCATCGGCGATCATGAGGTCGTCTTCGACGATCAAAATTTTGGTCATGATGCGCTCCTTCGCGATCGATTTGGCGGCGCTTTAGCCGCGGACGCGCTGGCGAGGCCCTGCCAAATATATAAGGCCACAATTGTGGGAGGAGGAAGGTTCGGCTTGTACCTAGGGCACCCACAAGATCGCGGCGAATACCAGCTTGGCGGATTCCTGCCGATTTATTCCCCTCAGCCGGAGATCTCGTGTTTTCGGGGCTTGCCAGGCTGCCAGTGAACCTTCCGCGGTCGAACGGGTTGAACTTCTGCCAAAGCCCGGATTAACGGCATTCGGCGGCCGGCACCGCCCGCCGGTCGCCGCCATGCCACGCGCATTTTGGCCACGCGCATTTTGAAGGAGAAGTCCCGTGACAAAGTTTGTTCTTTCCAGCGTCGCCGCGCTTGCCTTGATGACCAGCGCCGCGCTCGCGCAAAGCATGTCTTCGGATACGACGACCTCGACCCGGTCGACGACCACGCTCGCGCCGGTCGTTGGCAGCGTCAACGCCAGCAAGACGCAAACGACCATCGACAGCAACGGCACCGAAACCGAGAAGAAGCAGACCTATAGCAGCGGTCCCCTCGGAAACAGCGCCAGCACCAGTGCGCGCACGACGACCGGGGACGGCTCGCAGCAAAGCACGTATCATTCCGAGCAGGCCACCTCGCCCGGCGGCAACACCGAAACCCACTCGACCACGACCACGGTCGTCCACTAGGCATAAGGAGCGGTCACGATGAGCGAGTTTGCGTTGGACGTCAAAGCCATCCGCGAGCGTGCGCGCCAGCATGTGGAAGACGGCGCCAATACCCGCGGCAACAAAACCGATCGGAAACGCGTCGTCGAGGTGCTCAATGGCGCCCTTGCGACCGAGCTGGTCTGCGTCCTTCGCTACAAGCGTCACTATTATACGGCGCGCGGCATGAACGCCGAATCGGTCAAGGCCGAATTCCTGCAGCACGCGACCGAAGAGCTGCAGCATGCCGACTGGATCGCCGAGCGGATCACGCAGCTCGACGGCGAGCCGAATTTCAACCCCGAGGGCATCGCGCAACGGAGCCACGCCGAATATGACGATTCCGCCGACCTTCCCGCGATGGTCCGCGCGGATCTCGTCGCCGAGCGTATCGCCATCGAGACCTATTCGGAGATCATTCGCTGGCTCGGGAACGACGACCCGACCACGCGACGCATCATCGAGGACATTCTCAAGATGGAGGAGGAGCACGCCAACGACATGGCCGACCTCCTCGCCCGTGTTGGGCAACGCTGACGCCCAGACCGTCACAACCGCGGGGCGCCGGATCGGGGCTCCGCCGGCCGCGGCGACGGATCGCAAGAATTTTCAGCACGCGAGATTGGCACGCGGCCAAGGCCTGCGAGCCAAAACAGGGAAGGACACCGCCATGACCAAGCCCGCCCAAAAGAGCGACAAGCGCACGCGGCCCCAAGACAAGGTCGTGGTCGATAATTCTCCGCCGGCTGGGGAAAATTCCGAGCCGCTCGATAGTCTCGATCTCGATGAGCGCCTGCTCGCATCGGCGGCGTCCGACGGGATGAGCGGCGGCGAGCTGAACAAGCTGCGCGAGGTTCTCCAGGCCAAGGACCACGTCGCCATAGCAGCGAAGACCGGGAAAGCCTAATCGAACGCCTGATTTCGCTTTTCGTCTTTCGCTACTCAGTTCCGACGATGGCTTTCTGTCTCGCTGCTGAATCGCCGGCAGCGATTGCCGCGAAGCTGCGCGACTTTTCGTCGCCGCGAGGACGTATGAGTAGTTTCCGACCCTTCTATTGCGGCCAGCGCGGTGATAGCGATCACGTCATGACAAATCTCAATCACCGCAGCACCGATCATCTGGCAACAATGCGCTATGGCGCCCTCGCCGGCCTTGCCGGCGGTCTCGCCGAGATCGCCTGGGTGACGTTGTATGCCGGCCTGACGGGCGGAAACGTCACGGTTGTGGCACGCAGCGTGACCATTGCTGCGGGATTAAGCAGGCTGCTTCCCGGCATTTCCGCAACCTTGGGCGTCGTGCTTCATATGGCGCTGGCGGTCGGTTTGGGGATTGCCCTCGCCTTCGCCTGGCGAGCCTTCTCATCGCGGCGTTCTGAGACCGCGAGCCCCTTCGCGTTCGTGGTCGCCGCGTTGGCGGGCGTCTGGGCGCTCAATTTCCTGGTGGTGCTGCCGATTGTCAGCCCCGCCTTCATCCACCTGATGCCTTATTCGGTCTCCCTAATCTCGAAAATGGCGTTCGGATTGGCGGCAGCAGAGGTATTTCGCCGGCAGGACGCTGCGGCGCGCTATGCAAGCCACATGGCGTTTGCGCGGGGCGCGTCATGAATGCGATCCCACTCTCGACATTCGAGAAGAGCCTGATACTCTATTTTCGGCTCGCCGTCGGCTGGACGTTTCTCCATGCGGGCGGGTCGCAATTGCTCGAGCATTTCAGCGCCGCCGGCTTTCTCAACGCGACCAAAACCTTTCATCCGTTTTTCGCCTGGTTCGCCACGCCCGGCATGCTCCCCTATACCGACTTCCTGGTGTCGTGGGGCCATCTGCTGATCGGCTTGTCGTTGATCTCCGGCCTTATGGTCCGGATCAGCGCACCGTTCGGGATTTTGCTGCTGACCACGTATTATTTCGGCCATATGGACTTTCCGTATATTTCGGACAAGACCAACATGATCATCGACTATCACCTGATCTATGACGGGGTGCTGCTCTATCTGATCGTGAAACGAGCAGGCCACGTCGTCGGACTCGACGGCTGGGTCGAAAAGCTGCCGATTGTCGTCAGTCATCCCGGCCTGAAGCCGCTCGTGAGTTGAGCGGCGGCAATCGACGAGCCGCGTGGGGGTTTGGTTTTTTCGTCATGGCGAGCTTCCTTCGCCAAGCTCAGGATAAGGGCGAAGGAATCCAGTCTGTCCGCGTTCTGGATTTGCTTCGTCGGGCTTGCGGCCTCCTCGCAATGACGTTCGATATTTAACTGAACAAAAAAGTTACCGCTTGAACTTGGCAACATCGAACGGCAAGCATGGCTCACGACGCTCGATGTAGTCTGCGAGTTTCCTCAAGCGGCATACCCTGGCGTCAGCCGAAAGCGAAGACGGGGTTTATCTTGGACACGGTGAGCTGCCAAAAACCTTCGTAAACGATCGAGAAGCATCCATCACTTCGCCCAGTAGAAATCGTCGACCTGGGTGTTGATCGGCGAGAGCTTGTTTGCCTTTACCACCACGTCTTTGTTGTGCACGAACACGGCCGGCAGATCGGCGACCGGCAGGATGTCATTCTTGTTGTTGACCTCGTCGATGCCCTTCTCGTAATCCTGTTGGCGCTTCGCGATGTCGGTGTCGGTTGCGCCCGCCGCCTGCGCCGCCTTGATGATCGGATCGGCGGCCCAATAGTCGCGATTGCCGTCGAAAAAGAAGTCGAAAAGATTGTCCATATCGGGCTGCGCGTTGGTGGGATAAAAGCCCAGGAAGGCCGTGAACTTGCCCTCGCCGCGCATCCGGACATAGAGCGTCAGCGGCAACGTGCGCATGGTGGCGCGGATGCCGACATTGCGCAGCATGCCGGTGATCGCCTCGCCGATTTCGGCCAGCGGCTCATGCACGTCGAATTCGAGATCGAAGCCGTTGGGATAACCGGCCTCGGCGAGCAGCTTCCGAGCATCCGCCGGATTGTAGGCCGGCGGCTTGGTCGAGCTGACGCAGCCGATATCCGCCGGAACGCAGATCGCATCAAGGATCTGCGCGATTTGGCCGCCGGGGATCACGGTCTTGGCCAATTCCTTGCGATCGATCGCCTCCATGAAGGCTTTGCGCACGCGCTGGTCCATCATCACCTTGTTGTCCGAACGGCCGGCCGCGTCGAGCGTCACATACATCAGCAAGCCGTTATGCTTGGGCGTTACCACGGTGTTCGGATCCTGGGCCAGCTCGTGCGCGGTATCCGCCGACGGATTGCGGATGAGATCGATGTTGCCGGTCATGAACTGCGCGATCTGGGTTTGCGAATCCGGGATCGGCGTCACCACGATGTTCTTGATATGTGCGCCCCACGGGCCGTGCTTGTCGTAGTAATTGTCGTACCGCGTCAGCACCATCTTCTGCTGGTCGAGCGACACGACCTTATAGGGCCCGGTCGCGATCGCGCCCATGCGGCCGTAATCCGCCTTGTTCGGAAGCTTGTCGAGGACTTTCGAATCGTAGATGTAGAAGCGATAGGCGAAGACGATCAATTCGGTCGCGAACGGCTTCTTTGCGGTGATCCTCACGGTGTATTGGTTGATTTTCTCGACCTTGTCGACCCAATCGTAGAGGTCCTTGAATCGCAGCGGCACCTTCGGGTCGTTGAGGTATTTGATGGTATCGACCACGTCGTCGGCATCGAAATGATCGCCGTTATGGAATGTTACGTCGTCGCGCAGATCGAATTCGATGGTCTTGTCGTCGATCTGCCGCCACGCCTTGGCCAGCCGCGGCACGATCTTATGCGTCCGCTCGTCATAGCCGATGAGGGTCTCGTAAACCGTGGTGTAAAAGACCGCGGCCTCGTCGAGCGGGAATTGATAGGGATCGAGCGTGCTCCACCAATCGGTGACCGCGACCCGCAGCGTGTCGTCCGCCTTGCCGGCCGAAGCGGGCGCAACGCCGAGCGCCAACGCCGCCACCAGCCCGAGAATCCCCGCTGAGATTTTGAGCAAATGAGCCTCCCCTGATCAACGCTTCTTTGCCGGGAGTTTCCGCCAGAACCGCCCAGACCGCAAGCGCGTTGGCGTGGGAGATGGGGATGGGCCGGGCGGCCCGGCGTCGGCGCCCACGCGAGGCGCGCCGGATAACGGCGGGAATTGCCCGCGAACAAGTCCGTTTCAAACCCCGTTGGCCGGTGGTAGGCTTCGCCACTGCGCGCATAAAAACCGTCAAGCGCAACGATCCGACAGGGAGTTGGTCGCCGAGGCACCCATGCCGCGTTTTTTGATCCACCGCGCCACGATTGCGTTGCTGGTCGCGATTACCGTATCGATCATCGGCTTCACGTTGTTGCGGCTTTCGGGCGATCTCGCTTCCGCCCTCGCCGGCGACACGGCGACGCCCGAGCAGATCGCGCAAACCGCCCATCTCTACGGCCTCGACCGGCCGCTCTATATCCAATATCTCGACTGGGTGTGGAAGGCGCTGCATGGCGATCTCGGCCGCTCGCTCTTCACCAACGAGCCGGTGACGTTCCTGATCGGCCAGCGCATCGGCGTCACGGCACAGCTTTCGTTCATGTCGCTGATCTTCGCCCTGGCGATCGCGATCCCCTTGGGTGTCCTTGCGGCAACGCGGCCCAATAGCTGGGTCGATCGGCTGGCGCTCGGCCTCTCGGTGTTCGGCCAGGCGATGCCGAATTTCTGGTTCGGGCTTATCCTTATCATCGTCTTCGGCGTCACGCTGCGTTGGCTGCCGATCTCGGGCACCGACAGCTTCGCGAATTTTATTTTACCGACCGTGACGCTCGGCACCTCGGTCATGCCGGCAATCATGCGCGTGACCCGAACCGGCATGCTCGACGCCCTCGATGCCGACTACATCCGCACCGCGCGCGCCAAGGGCCTCTCGACCGGCTCGGTGCTGTTCAAGCACGCGCTGCGCAACGCGATCCTGCCGGTGGTATCGCTGACCGCGGTATCGCTCGGCTTCCTGCTCGGCGGCTCGGTGATCGTCGAATCGGTGTTCGCGCTCAACGGCATCGGCTTCCTCGCCTTCCAATCGATCCTGCGCACGGATTTTCCAGTGGTGCAGTCGATCGTGGTGTTCGTATCGCTGTGCTACATCCTGCTCACCTTTCTCTCGGACATCATCAACGCCTATCTCGATCCGCGCATTCGCCTGGGATGAAAGATAGCGCGATGCGAGGGACGCCATGACATCGATCGAGCGCGACCGCCGCGGCATCGTCGCCCTTTCGCCGGCACCGCCTTACGAGCGCGAGGCCCCCTCGCCGCGCATGATCATGCGGCGCCGCGCCTTGACGCATCCGGGCTTCCTGTTCGGCGCGACCATCATGCTGGCGACGATCCTCATTGCCGTGTTCGCGCCGCTGCTGACCCCCTACGACCCCTATTTCCAGGATTTGTCGCAGCGCCTGATCCCGCCGGTATGGGCCATCAAGGGAAGCTGGGCGCATATCTTCGGCACCGACGGGATGGGGCGCGATTACCTGACGCGGCTGATGTTCGGCGCGCGCATCTCGCTCACCATCGGCTTCGGCGCCGCGAGCATCGCCGGCTTCATCGGTACCAGCCTCGGCCTCATCGGCGGCTATTTCGGCGGCAAGGTCGATGCGGTGGTGATGTATCTCGTCAACGTGAAGCTGGCTTTGCCCGGGGTGCTGATCGCGCTGTCGCTGATCGAGGTGTTCGGCGGCTCGGTCACGTCGGTGACACTGGTGCTCGGCTTTTTGTTCTGGGACCGGTTCGTGGTCGTCACCCGCAGCGTCACGCAGCAGACGCGGATCGCCGATTACGTCACCGCGGCCGAAGCGGTCGGTGCCTCGCGCTTGCGCATCATCCTCGGCGAAGTGCTGCCCAATGTCGCGAACCACATCATCGTCATCGCCTCCCTGGAGATGGGGGTCGCGATCCTGGTCGAGGCGGCGCTGTCGTTCCTCGGCCTCGGCATCCGGCCGCCGACGCCGTCCTGGGGCCTGATGGTGTCGGAAGGCCGGAACTTCATGTTCTTCCAGCCCTATCTGGTCGCCGTGCCGGGCATCGCGATCTTCGTTCTGGTCATCGCGATCAACATGCTCGGCGACGGCATTCGCGACATCACCGCGCCGGAAGGCCGGAATTGACCCAGGCAAAATCGACCGCGGCGTTCGAGGAAGTCCTCCGCGTCGAGGGCCTTTCGGTCGAGATCGGGATTTCGACCGGGCTCTTGCGCGCGGTCAGCGGCATCGATCTCCATGTCGGGCGCGGCGAGACCTTGTGCATCGTCGGCGAATCCGGCTGCGGCAAGACCATGACCTCGCTCGGCATCATAGGGCTGCTGCCGCGCCGCGCGCGCCTGACCGCCGAGCGTCTTGTCCTCGAAGGCCGCGATCTCCTGGCGCTGTCGCCGAAACAGCGCGCGGCGCTGCGCGGCGACCGCATGGCGATGATCTTCCAGGACCCGATGACCTCGCTCAATCCGGTCTACACGATCGGCAACCAGATGGAGGAGATATTTCTCCGTCACGGCAAGGGCGACCGCAAGGCTGCGCGCGCGCGCGCCGAATATCTGCTCCACAAGGTCGGCATCAGCGCGGCGGCCAGCCGGCTCGGCCAATATCCGCATCAGCTTTCGGGCGGCTTGCGCCAGCGCGCGATGATCGCGATGACCTTGATGTGCGATCCGACGCTGATCATCGCCGACGAGCCGACCACCGCGCTCGACGTGACCATCCAGGCGCAAATCCTGCATCTGCTCCACGATCTGCAACGCGAATACCGCATGGCGCTGATCCTCATCACCCACGATCTCGGAATCGTCGCGCGCATGGCAACCCGTGTCGTCGTCATGTATGCCGGCCAGGTGGTCGAGACCGGCACCGCTGCGGAAGTTTTTGCCGCGCCGATGCATCCTTACACGCGCGGGCTGCTGGATTGCATCCCGATTCCCGGCAAGACCGCACGCGGCGCGCAGCTCGGCTCGATCCCCGGCATGGTACCGGCGCTGCTCGGCCCGATCGCGAGTTGCCAGTTCCGTAACCGCTGTCCGCAGGCATTCGCCGATTGCGCCGCGGCGCCGGTGCCGTTGCGCGAAACCGCGCCCGGCCGTACCAGCCGCTGCCTGCTGACTCCGGCCTCGCTCGTGCCGCAGCGCGCCGAATCCTTGGGAGCCGCGGAATGAGCGACGTCGTGCTCGAATGCCGCGACGTCGGGCGTAGGTTCTCGGTCGGCGCCGGCATGTTCGCGACCGGCAAGGAGCTGCGCGCGGTCGACGGCGTCGACCTTGCCCTGCGGCGCGGCGAGATGCTGGCGATCGTCGGCGAATCCGGCTGCGGCAAGACCACCTTGTCGCGCATGATGCTGGGATTGTTGCGGCCAAGCAGCGGCGCGATTCTCTTTGGCGGCGTGCCGATCGACGGCATCGGCCGCGCCACGGTGGCGCGCCACATCCAGCCGGTATTCCAGGACCCCTATTCCTCGCTCAACCCGCGCAAGACCCTCGCCGCGATCATCGCGCTGCCGCTCGAGGTGCATCGCATCGGCAGGCGCGAGACGCGCCGCGTGCGGGTCGAGGAGCTGATGGAGCTGGTCGGCCTGCCGCGGCGGCTGATCTACGCCTATCCCAGCCAGCTTTCCGGCGGGCAGCGCCAGCGCGTCGCGATCGCGCGCGCCCTCGCCATGAGCCCCGAAGTGGTGATCTGCGACGAGCCGACCTCGGCGCTCGACGTGTCGGTCCAGGCGCAGATACTCAACCTGCTGCAGGATTTGCGCCGCGAGCTGAACCTGACCTTCGTGATCGTCTCCCACAACCTCGCGGTGGTCGAGCACATGGCCGATCGCGTCGCAGTGATGTATCTCGGCCGCGTGATCGAAGCCGGGCCGACAAGCGAGATTTTCTCGGCGCCGCGCCACCCCTACACCCAGACCTTGCTCGATTCCGTGCTGACGCCCGACCCGACGCGCGGCTTGCCGGAATTCGCGCTCGGGCCCGGATTCCCCAATCCGCTCGATCCGCCCTCGGGTTGCGCCTTCCATCCGCGCTGCCCCAAGGTCATGCCGGAGTGCAAGCGGACGCAGCCCGCGACCCGACGCGACAGCGCGCGCATGGTCGAGTGCCATTTATACGATCCCGTCGAAGCATCGGCCGCCGTCTCCCTTAAGTCGTAGCCGGCGATGGCGTCGGCTGCGCTCCTTTTCCGACGGTAAGCGCCAACAGAGCGGCGATCAGACAAAAGGCACCGGCGACATAAACCGCCGGCAAATAGGTCCCGAAACTGGTCCGCGTGAAACCGGCACCGAACGCGGCGACGGCCGCGCCGACCTGATGCGCGGCGAACACCCAGCCGAAGACGACGGCGGCACGCTCGCGCCCAAAGGTCGCGGCAGCGATGCGCACGGTCGGCGGAACGGTTGCGATCCAATCGAGGCCGTAAATTACGCCGAACACCGAAAGACCATAAACGTCGAAGGATGAGCTCGGCAGATAGAGCAGCGCAATGCCGCGCAACCCATAATACATGAAGAGAAGCTTGCGCGGATCCATACGGTCGGAAAGCCAGCCCGAGCCGATCGTGCCCACAATATCGAACACACCCATGGCGGCAAGCACCGTCGCGCCCGTCGTCGCCGACAGACCATAATCGGCGCAGAGCGGGATGAAGTGGGTCTGGATCAAGCCGTTGGTGGAAAACCCGCAGATGAAGAAGGTAAAGGCCAGCATCCAGAACACCGGGCTCGACGAGGCCTCGCCAAGCACGGCGAAGGCGCGGCTGATGGCGGCACCGGGCGGTATGGGCGCGACGCTCGCGGAAGTTGCCCCCGGCGCTTCGCCATAAGGGGCAAGCCCGACATCCGACGGCCGATCGCGCATAAAAAGGAAAACCAGCACCGCAGCAAGGACAAGAGCGGCACAGGACGGCATCAACGCAACGCGCCAGCCGGCTTTGCCGGCCAGCGAGGCCGCGAGCGGCAGGAAGACGAGCTGCCCGGTCGACGTGCTTGCCGTCAGCAACCCGAGCACCAGGCTCCGCCGGGTCGCGAACCAGCGGTTGGCGACGATGGCGCTCAAAACCAGCGCCGTCATCCCCGTGCCGATACCGACAATCACGCCCCATGCAAGGACGAGGTGCCACACCTGGCGCATCAGCAGCGCGCCACACAGTCCCAATAGAATCAGCCCGATCGCAAGAGTGACGACGCGGCGCACGCCGTAGCGTTCGATCAGCGCCGCCGCGAAAGGCGCCATCACGCCGAAGAGCACCAGGCGCAGCGCCAGGGCGCTCGATATTTGCGCGGTGTTCCAGCCGAATTCCGACGAAATGGGCAGGATCAGCGCGCCTGGGACGCCGACGGCGCCCGAGGTCGTGATCGCGACGACGAAGGTGACCGCCACCACGACCCAGGCGTAATGGATACCGCGGCGTCGGAGCATGGCTGCGAGCTTCTCGGCCAACATTACCCACCTCTTCTCAATGGACGCATCGAGGCCCCTCACGCGCCCTATTGATGATAACTAGCATCATAGTATAATGTTGAGTATCATTATTACCGAGCGTACCTTGCAAAGGAGGGGTTCACTTTGCGCATAACGCGAAAGCAGACCGAACAGAATCGAGAACGGATTGTCGCGGCGGCGGCCCAGCTTTTCGGCGAGCAGGGCTTCGACGGCGTCGGCATCGCGGAATTGATGCAGGGGGCCGGACTCACTCACGGCGGCTTCTACAACCATTTCGATTCGAAAGAGGCGCTCGAGTCCGCTGTCTGCGACGCCGCATTCGAAGCCGCGGTCGCGCGCCTCGAACAACTTGCAAGCAAATCGGCGACCGCGCCGCGCAAGCGTGCTGCGCTTGCCTCTTACGTCGCGCATTATCTTTCGGCCGCGGCGCGGGACGCGCCCGCGCCGCGCTGCCCGATGGTGGCCCTGACCGGCGACGCGGCCCGACACGGCGCCGATATCCGACGACGCTTCGCTGCCGGGTTCAAGCGCTACATCGATGCGCTGGCAGGTTTAATGGGACGACCAACGAATGCGCCGCGTGCCGAGGCCGAACGCTTGCGCAAGGAAGCGATCGTCCTTACCGCGACGCTGGTCGGCGCGCAGCTCCTCGCCCGCGCGGTCAAAGACGCAGATGTCACGCTTTCCGACGACATCCTCGCTACGGTGCAGCAGGCGACCGCGCGAAGACGGGCTTGAGATCTCGGTCAGTGATGCTCGTGCGCGTTAAGGCTGGACCAACGCCGGTTCTCGACCGGCCAAATGCGCTGAATCGTGCCAGCCGGGATAGCACTACGCCACCGCAGCGCCGTGCGCGTCAACGCGAAGCGATCCGGCACGCGTCACGATCGCTTCGCCGGCACCGGCGATTACTTCGCCGCGTGTTCCTTGACCCAGCGTTCGGTACCGGGGTGCAGCGGCACATCGATCGGCGTTTCATCGCTCTCGCCGAAGACCTGCATGACGCTGTGGTGTTCGTCCGGCTCCCACGGCATCTCGAAATCGCGCGCGGCGATCGCGCCGCAGACATCGTAGACCATCTTCTCGTCGAGGCTGGCGCTGCAGTAGATCGGCCAGCCGCTGAAATCGATGCAGGTATGGTCCTGATTCAGGCCGGCGCAGCGCGACGGCGGAAGCGTTTTTTTACGCCAGCCCAGCGCCGTGAGATGCGCGAATTCGGCATCGGTCAGCGTCAGCGGCACCATGCCGGCCTTAAGGACGTTGGGCAACCAGGTCTTGATGCCCTCGTCGAAGATCATGTCGAGCTCGCCCTTCGCCGCGGGATCGAGACGGCGCACGTCGCCCGGACCGCCGCAGAGCACGAGCTTGCCGCCCCAGCTCTCGACGTCCTTCAAGGTAAAGCCGTACAGCGAGAGCACCTGGTCGATCAGCACATGGGTCGAGTGGGTCGGGTCTTCGCGCACCGAGATGCGCAGCGGCAGGCGCTTCTCTTTCATTTGCTTGAGCGAGGTGATGCCGGTCTTGGGGTGGACCGCGATCACGAAGCGATCCCAGCTCGGATAGGATGCGACCACGCGCACCGGCAGCTTCTCCTTGAAGATGCCGACGCCGCGATAGGCTTGCGTCAGCATTGCCGACGGGTTGACGAAGGCCATCTCGAGATTACCCCGCACCACATCCTCGACCATGATCGCCGATCCGGTGCCCAGCCGAAGCCACGGCTTGAACGTGTCGCTCCCGCCGCTGCCGACCGCGATGCACATGTCGCGGTTGCCGCCATAGGGCGTCAGGGGATTGCCGGCGATATGCAGGCCGATTTCCCACAGCATCTTCGAGCGAACGAAGTTCGCGCCCTTCGGCAAGGGTTCCATGATTTCCTCCCTTTATGGACCAGCTCAACGGATGACCGGCATTCTGGTCGATCCGCGCCGCCCGCGCCAGAGCGGGCGCGAGGGTTATTTTTTCGGTTGCAGCGCGGCAACCTCATCGCCCAGCCGTCCTTGGCGGTCGGTCCCGAAGGCGAGGTGGAATTTCGCGATCGCCTGATCGAGGCTGGCCGCGAGGCTGAGGCCGAGCGCGCCGCCCGGACCCTGAACGCGATCGCGGACGACGATGTGAAGCATCGTGATATGCGCGTCGACGACGTCGCCCATCTGGCCGCGGCTGAGATCGCCCATCGTCAATAGCCGACACAGCGAGCGCGCGAGAATCGTCACCAGCGGATAGCCGAAGGTATTGCCGTAGCCCGCGAGCTCATGCGCGATCGCGAAAATCGGCGCGGCTGTCTCGCTGTTGAGCGCCTCGGGCGCCGCGGACCAGGCGAAGCGGAGCTTGGCCACTTCATCCGACAGCAGGGTCGGATATTGCGTCAGCACCTTGGCGACCGCCCGATCGGCGCGCGTCATTTCGTCTTCGCCGAACGCCGCACCGGCGAACTCGACGAGCTGGGCGCGCGGCGGCGGCTCGATATGGCGGCGAGGACGGGGCGAAGCCATGAGGTGCTTGTCTCCGCCGCTGCGTCAGAGGCCCGACGCGCGGTCCGCCGGGTCGCCGGCGGCACGGCGCGCCGGCCCGAAATAGCCCTCGTTGCGCACGAACGGCCGCGGATTGTTGATGACCGTGGCCAGCCGGGCGAGGATCGCGGCGCCGGTGGCGGGCTTGATCAAATATTCATGCACGCCGGCATTGCGCGCCTCGATGACCCAAGGCTCCTCGGCATGCGAGGTCAGCATGATGATCGGTAGAAACGGATTCTCGCGCTCGGGCAAGGCGCGCACGGCGCGCACGAAATCGAGCCCGCACATCGGCTCCATCTCCCAATCGACGAAAGCGAGATGCGGCCCGAAGGCCGACAGCGACGCCAGCGCATGCGACCCGTCGCGCGCCGGCATGAACTGCTTGACGCCAACCGATTCGAGCACGCCCTGCACGAGATCGCGCATCATCGGCGAGTTGTCGACGATCATGACCCGGAGGCGGTCGAGCTTGGAGAGTGAAAAGGCGGCCATTCGCGGCAAGTCTAGTCGCGCCGGCTTAAGCGAGGATTAAGCAGTTCGCTGCCGTCTCTTTCCCGACGATTGCCAACGATGATTAACCAAGACCGCTTGGGCCGGCCAGCCGCGGCCTTATTGCCAGGAGCCGTCGATCCAGAGCCAGCCGCCATTTTGTGCGACCCAATGCCCGGGCATCCAGCGTGCCTGAACCGCCGGCCGAGCGATGTACTGGCCAGGAATCCATACGTAGCGGCCGCCGTCCCAAGTCCAGCGTCCCGGATTCCACACCACCTGAGCGCTCGGCGGAGGCGGTTGCAATTCGTCGCGCGGCGGCGGCGGCTGAATCGCGACGACCACGCCCGGCTGGGCGGCCATCGGGCGCGGCGGCGGCGGCGCACAAGCTGCCAAGGCACCGGCGGCGACCAGCATCGCGGCGATAGCGGCGTAACGCGATTTCGTGTGCTGCTTTGCCATAAAATTCCTCCATCCGCACAAACCGTTAGGCCACAAAGCGCGGGCCAAGCAGCGCGAGGCTATTCCGGTACCGCACCGTTACCGGGGCAGGATTGTGACTTTCTCGGGAATTTCACGGTCGGGAATTTCACGGTCCGGAATTTCACGCGCGCGGCCGGCGCCGGCCCGCGGCTCAGTCTTCGCTGAGGAAAACCGTGCCGATGCAATTTTCCTCGCAGCCCGGCGGGATGAAGATTTCAGCCACGCGGGCGCGTATCGTCTGGCCGTCATGCGGCAAATCGACGATCGCGCCGCGCGTTGGCGCCGACCCAAATTGCCGCGGACCCAAGCGCTGGAAATCGGCGACGCCGCGGGCGCGCAGCATGACGACGCAGGTAACAGGAAGCGCGGGATCGGCCATCGCGCATTCTTTAGGCGGGCACCCCCGGATCGATCAAGCACGCTGGGGTGGCACCGGATCGAGTCCGGCATAGCGAAATGCCCCAGGCGAACGGATCCTGCCGGGCACACCCCCGAAATAGCCGCAGCGGGCGGCTATTCCGAGGTCGGCGGCGAGGCGTATTTGCCTTGAGGCATCGCCGCGTCGCCAGCCGGGGCCGCGTCGTCGATGCTCGAATCCGGATTGTCGGCGGTTTGGCGCGGCGCTGAATCCTTATCCGCATTCGAGGGCGTGGCGCCGCTGCCGGCCGCGATATTGCCATTGCCGGAATCCGGATTGGAGCCCTTCGGGATGCCGGCCGCGCTCGAGGGCGATGCCATCGTCGGAGAGGCCGAAGGTGTCGCGCTGACCGCGGGGGTGCCGGCGGCGGGCTCCGGCGTCTGCGCCCGTGCCGCCATCGGCGAGAGCAGCAACAGGATCGGGATCGGCAAACCGACCAGCCGACGCAGGATTCGATGTCCCATGAGCTTCCTCCTCCAGCTTTATTCCTCGATCCTCCATGATCGCCCGAAATGCGCCGATCCTATGGTTTTGCCGTGGTATCTTACCGGCAAGGGCCGAGGGCGGCGGCGCCATTGGCTGCGGGCCCGCGTTAAACCAAGCTCAATGCGCGATTGAGAATGCTATAACCGCCGCTGCGACGGATGGGTGGCCGAGCGGTTTAAGGCACCGGTCTTGAAAACCGGCGTACCCGCAAGGGTACCGTGAGTTCGAATCTCACCCCATCCGCCACTTCAGAACAGAACTGCGAACGCTGGGCGTAGCCGGCTTTACGCCAGTTGCGGCGGTCAGCGTCTGAAGCAGATTGCTCTTCGAGCCGATGATGCGGACCTCGCGATCCGCGACCTCGACGCGCTGCGCGAGCGCGCGAAGATGGTCGCGGCGATAGCCCCCACCGTCGATCCTGATCCGCTCGCGTGCCGTCCTGGCGAACCTCTGGACCATCTGCGGCGTGATCGCCTGCTGACCTGACGACTCCAGCATCGCGGCGCCACGCGCGGCGTCGGCCTGCGCCTGGTCGCGAATCGCCTTCAGGCTTGCGACGCGCTCTTTCAGCGCCGGGTCGTCGAGACCGGCGACGCCGGCCTCGATGGCGTCATAGAGCCGCTTGAGCCGCAAATCGGTCTCGGCTGCGCGCTTGTTCAGCTCGGCGATGTGTTCGCGGCGACGTTCCGAGCGCTCCTGCCGGCGGTCGAGCA
>DATLUE010000051.1:0-22948 GCA_035533255.1 Allostellaceae bacterium
GACTTCGGGCTTGTGCGCGCGCATCCACGCGATGTTCTCGAACCATCCCTTGAGAAAGCGCCGCACCGTGTCGGGATGATCGTGGATGAGCCGGTCGGAGGCGTAGATCGCCTCGGCGACGAATGCGCCGCCGAGATCGAAGGATTTGAGGAGCAGCCGGCCGTGCTTCGCCGCCTCGAGTTGCCAGCCGACGGCCGCCGGCGCGACGACGCCGTCGATCTGGCCGGTGGTGAGAAGCGCGATCTCGCTGCTGAGCGCGCTGCCGACCGGAACCAGGGTGATATCCTTCGGACCCCAACCCTTCTGCTGCATCAGCCGATGCATCAACCATTCGGTGAGCGAGCCGACGGTGGTGACGCCGACATGCTTGCCTTTGAGGTCGTCGACGGTCTTGGCCGGCGAATCGTAAGGCACGACGATGCCCAGCGTTGGCCGGTTGCCCATCGCCGCGATCGCCTTTTCCGGCGC
Source organism: Allostellaceae bacterium (assembly GCA_035533255.1). Classification (GTDB taxonomy): domain Bacteria; phylum Pseudomonadota; class Alphaproteobacteria; order ATCC43930; family CGMCC-115725; genus CAIKMD01. The sequence continues at coordinate 469 of DATLUE010000051.1, forward strand.
GCCTTTGGCGATGAACGCCATATCGGTGCCGGCCGAAACCGCGACATCGACCGCGCCGGCGACGAAGGCCTGCTGCAGCTTGGCGCCGCCGCCGAAATCGGTCACGTCGACGTCGAGCCCGTATTTCTTAAAGACGCCGCGCTGGGCGGCGATGCGCAAGGGCAGAAAGGTGAAGTTATTGCCCGCGGGCGTGCCGCCGCGCAGCGTCTCGGCCGCGGCCGGCCATGCCCCGCCGAATCCCGCCAGCATCGCCGCCGCGACGACGCCGGCCATGCATTTCAGAGTCGGGCTCATGCTTGTCCTCCCACGGCGCCAGCCGCCTTCGTCGTCGTTGCCGCGCGCTAGCCGATATTCCAGCGGCTGAAGTGGCGCTCGGCCATGCGGCAGAGCTCGTTGAGCGTCACGGCGATCGCCGCCAGCACCGCGATCAGCGCGAACAGATCGGGCGGCGAGAAGCTTTCGGCAAAGAGCCGCGTGTAAAAGCCGATGCCCGCCGTCGAGACATACAGCTCGGCGAGCAGCACGCCCAGCAGCACCCCGGTCATCCCGAGCCGCATGCCGGTGAAGAAGCTCGGAATCATGTGCGGGAAGACGATCGCGGTGAAGACCTGCCAGCGGCTGGCGCCCATCGAATGCGCCGCGCGCAGCAAATGCGGGCGCAGATTCTGGACCCCGGCGACGGTCGTGACGATCACCGGGAAGATGCCGTGACTCACGCCGAACGCGATCTTCGCCTCGGGGCCGATGCCGAAAGACAAGACGAATAACGGCAGGATGACCGCTTGCGGGGTCGCGTAGAGCATCAGGATGACCGGCATGATCGCTTGCTTGGTGAAGCCGTGGAGGCCCACCGCCAGGCCGACGGCCAGACCGACGACCACCGAGATCGCGAAGGCGGTGACCAACTCGTAGATCGTGACGCCGATCGCATTGACGACCTTTGGGTCGCCGAAAATATGCGGCAGCGCGGCGACGGCTTGCGAGGGCGGGCACAGGAACAACGGATCGGCGTAGAGCCGCGCACCGATCTCCCAGATCGCAAGCAGCACGAAAATTACGATCAGCCGCATGAAGCCGGCCGAGATCCACGGACCTTGGCGGGGGTTCATTGGAAGCCCCGCCGGCCGCGCGCTTCGGCAAAGGACACGATGCCGTTGATGACGAACGCCATCAGCACCGCGAAAATGATATTGGCGAACATCCGCGACGATTCCATGTTCTCGGCCAGCGAGACGATGCGATGACCGAGGCCGGCGAGCGACGAGATGGTCTCGCCGCCGAGAATCGCGAGGAAGGCGATAATGCAGCCGAGCCGCAAGCCGGTCAGCACCACCGGAAACGCCGCGGGCAGCATCACCGACCAGAACAACTGCAAGTCGTTGGCGCCCATCGATTGGGCGGCACGGATATAGGCTTTATCCACATTGGCGAGGCCGGCGACGGTGTTGAGCACGACCGGAAAGAACGCGATGGTCGTGCCGATCGCGATCTTGGAGCCGGTGCCCAGGCCGAAGAACAGCAGGAAGAGCGGAAACAGCAGGATCGCCGGGATCGAATAAAGCCCGGCCAGCAACGGATCGAAGACCCGCACGGTATAAGCCGAGCGACTGACGAGATAACCGAGCGTGCAGCCGGCGACCGTGGCGATGGCGACCGCAACCACCCATTCATGGACCGTCACCAAGAGGTCGGGCCAGATGCTCCTGGTGGTCAGCAGCACCCAGAAATCGCTGAACACCGGCGCCGGCGGCGGCAGCAGCAACCGATTGATGCCGCCCGGCAGGGTGAAGTACCACCACGCCACCAGGATCGCGATCAGCACGCCGAGCTGAATGAGGCGCTGGCCGAATTGCAATTTGGGCCTCATGCGCCGGCGCCCGCTTCGGTCGGCTGGATCAAGGTCTTGCGAATCTCGTCATGCAGCAGCTCGTAAAGCTCGTTGCGCAGCGCGCTGAGCTTGGGCGAGGTCATGAACGCGCTTTTGCGCGGATGCGGCTCGTCGATATGGATGATTTTCTTGATCTTGCCGGGACGCGCGGTAAGCACCGCGACGCGATCCGCCAGGAACACCGCCTCGACCAGGCTATGGGTGACGAAGATGATGGTCTTGCCGGTACGCGCCAGCAGCACCGACAAATCCTCGCCCAGCACCATGCGGGTCTGCTCGTCGAGCGCGGCGAACGGCTCGTCCATGAGCAGGATCTCGGTCTGCAGGCCGAGCGCGCGCGCCAATTGCACGCGCTGCTTCATGCCGCCCGAAAGCTGCGCCGGATAATGATCCGAGAAATCCACCAGGCCGACGGCTTCGAGCGACTGGCGCGCGCGGTCGTCGCGCTCGGCTTTCGCCACGCCTTGGAACGCCATGCCGAGCTTCACGTTGTCGATCACCGTGCGCCAGGGAAACAACGTGTTCTCCTGGAACACATAGGCGACCTTTTGCGGCGACGGGCCGCGCACCGGCTGGCCCTCGATGGTCACGCGACCGGTCGAGGGCGTCGCGAGGCCGCCGATGATGTTGAGCAAGGTGCTCTTGCCGCAGCCCGACGGCCCGATGAGGCTCAACAGCTCGCCGCGCGCGATGTCGAGCGTCGCGCTTTCCAGCGCCACCACTCGGCGCGGATCGCCCTCGACGCCGAAAGCCTGGCTAACGCCTTCGACCTTGATGACCGCATCACCCCGATTCACGTCACGCTCCTCTTTGCTCCGAACCTCACGATGCCCCCGGCAGAACTTCGTCGATATAATTTGCTCGTATCCGGCACGACCGGAAGCAGATTCATTTCCACGAATGGGCGACTCATCTTTCTCGGCCTCATCCGCTCAGTGCTGCGCATTGGGAAGGAACTTCTCGGTATAGAGCTTCGACATGTCGGGCTCCTTGTCCAGCAGCTTCATGTCGATGAAAGAGCGGCTCAGCACCTTGAGCGCCTTGGGATCGAATTTGCCGGTATCGGACAGCGACGGCATGACCTCGTCATAGGCGCGGCCGGCAATCGGAAGCGATTTGTGCATGACCGGCGCCGCGATTTTCACGGTCTCGTTCTTGTTCCGGCGCATCCAGGCGACGGTCTCGAACCAGCCGGCGAGGAATTCGCGCACCTCCTCGGGATGCTGCGCGATGATCTTGTCGCTGGCATAGGTGATGTGGTTGATGAAATCGGGGACGATGTCGCCAAAGCGCAGGACGATCTTCGCCGTGCCCGCCGCTTGCAGCGTATAGGCGCCGGCGACGTCGATCGCCATGCCGTCGATTTCCTTGGTCCGCATCGCCGCGACCTGCGCTTCGTCCGAGCCGAGCGGGGTATTCGCGATGCCGTCGGGTCCCCAGCCTTCCTTCACCGAAACCTGATGCACCATCCAATCGGTCAGGCCGCCGACGGTCGAGACGCCGATCTTCTTGCCCTTGAGATCGGCCAGGCCGTTGACCCCGTCATCCGGCCGCACGATCAGGAACAAGCCGTTCGCGGGGCCGGCAAAAGCGGCGACGCCGAGATCGGTATTGCCCTTGGCGACGAAGGCGAGCTCCGGTCCGGAGCCGAGACCGATATCGATCGCATCGGCGGCAAGGCCCTGCTGCAGCTTGGCGCTGCCGGCGAAGTCGATTTCCTCGATGTCGAGGCCGTGCTTTTTGAAGATGCCTTTTGCCATGCCGACATCGAGCGGCGTGAAATCGAACGGCAACGCGATCGCCTTGCCGACCCGCAACGTGGCATCGGCCGCGGCGGCGCCGATGCCCAGCCCGGGAAGCAGGCAAGCCGTCATGCCGATCGCCGCGATCGGCGCGCTCCAGCGAAACCTCATCGTCACGTCTCGTCCTCCCTATTCTGCCCTGTTCTGCACACTTCTGGCAGCGCCGCGCCGGGCAGGAATTTCTCGATGCCGGGCGGCGCCATGTCCGGCGCGGCCGGCACCATGCGCATCGCGACGAAAGATTGGCGCAGCACCGCCAGGCCGGTCGGATCGAGCCGGCCGCCCGCCGCGATCCTGCGAAACGTCTCATCATAGCCGCGCGCGGCGATCGGTTCAGGCATTTTCGGCACATCCGCGGCCATGCGAACGGTCGCGGCCTGGTTGGCGCGCATGACCGCGACGGTCTCGCGCTCGGCGGCCGGGAACGCCCGCACCTCATCAGGGTTCTTGGCCATCATGGGGCACCGATCGGATGGGTCACGGCGCCGTCCCCGGCAGGAATTTCTCGGTGTAGAGCGTCGACATGTCGGGCGCCCTCGGCAGCATGTTCATGTCGACGAAGGATTGGCGCAACACCGCCAGGCCTTTGGGATCGAACCGGCCGTCATCGGACAGCATCGCGATGGTCTGGTCATAGACCTTGCCGACGATCGGCGCCGGAATCTTCAGCGCCGCGCTCGCGATGCGCACGGTCTCGGCCTTGTTGTGCTTCACGAACGCGATGGTCTCGAACCAGCCGGCGAGGAATTTGCGCACATCGCCGGGCCGCTTGGCGATGACATCGTTGGTCGCGTAGATGACGTGGTTGACGTAATCCTCGACGATATCGCCGAACTTCAGGAGGATGCGCACCTCGCCGGCGGCCTGGAGCTTATAGGCGGTTGTGATATCGAACGGCACGGCGTCGACCTGCCGGGTGCGCAGCGCCGAGAGCTGCGCCGGCACGGCGCCGAGCGCGACCATCTTGATCCCGTCCGGCCCCCAGCCCTGATGGCGCGACAGCTCACGCACCATCCATTCGGTTTGCGAGCCGACGCTCGAAATGCTGGCGGTCTTGCCCTTGAGGTCGGCCAGCGACTTGATCGGCCCGCTCGCCAGGACCGCCAGCGTGATCCCGAGCGGCCGCCCGGCCTCCTCGGCGACGCCCAAGGTCGGCGAGCCCTTGGCGATGAAGGCCATGCCGGGGCCGGAGCCGATCCCCAAATCGATCGCGCCGGCGGCAAAAGCCTGCTGCAGCTTGGCGTCGCCGGCAAACGCCGATTCCTCGACCTCGATGCCGTGCTTTTTGAAAATGCCTTCCTCGATGCCGACATCGAGCGGCGTGAATTGAAAGAGCGACGGGAAGCCTTTGCCGACTCTCAAACTATCGGTGCGCAGCGGTTCCTGTGCGACCGCGTCGCGACAGCCGGCCGCGAGCGCGAACACGCCGAGCGCAAGCATCGCAACGGCGATCGTGCGGCCGCCGATAGGCCGTCTCAAACGCATACCGCCTCCCCTGCGACCCGCACGCCGCCGCCCTGGGCAGGCAGCGCCGGCGGTCAACCCTTTTTAGGCGGCCGCACCCGCACGCCGTTCCGCGCGCAGCTTGCCGGTCGCCGTTTGATCGATCGAATTATCCTTCGGATTGAGCACGACGCCGTAATCGTCGCGCGCATGATCGAGGGTGACATAGCCCTCGATCACGTCCCACCGCACGCGCTCGGGATCGCGATCCAGCGGATTGCCCCAGCCGCCGCCGCCATTGCTGCGCACGATCACTTCGGTCTCGGGCGGCGTCGGCAGGCGATTGGCTTCCTTCTCACGGAAAGCGTTCTCGCCCGGCAGCTTCAGGAGGTAGCGGCTGGAATTGCCCGGCTTGCCTTCCCAAAGACCCCAGGGCGGATTGTCGATGCGCGCCGGCGCATGCATGTTCCAGCGCCCTTCGATGAAGCTGCGCACATGCACGTCGAGGCCGAGGCCGCCGCGGAATTTGCCGGCGCCCCCGCTGTCGGTGCGCATGCCGCGCCGCTCGATCATCACCGGCGTCTTCATCTCGATCGCTTCGATGCTGCCGTTGCGCACGTCGCCCTGGCAGACCGAGACCGATGCGGATTCGCCGTCTTCGCTCGGCCGGCCGCCCCAGCCGCCGCCCTCGATGCTCTGCACCACGAAGGCCTTGCCGTTCTTGGGGTTGCGGCCGAAAAACACGACCGACGCGCCGAGCGTGCCGAGATGCGCCGCCGGGATGCGGTCCTTGGCGGCGGGCGCCAGCGCCTTGATGATGGTGTCGACCACGGTCGGGATGATCGTGCTCCAACCCGCCATCGGCGCGGGATAGCGCGCCATCATGATGTTGCCTTCGGGGATAATGTGCTTCAGCGCGTTGAACGAGCCCTCGTTCACCGGATCGAGCGGCGCGGTCAGCGATTTATAGGCGACGCGCGCGCCTGCAAGGGTCCGCGAGTTGATGCCCGCCTTGCGCGCCGCCGAGCAGCCCGACAGGTCGATGGTCATATCGCCCTTTTCCTGGTCGATCGTGACCTTGACGTGAATCCGCACCGGCTCCTTGCCGACGCCGTCATTGTCGAGGAAGGATTCGGCCTCGTAGACGCCCGACGGAAAGCCCGACACGGTGCGGCGGCACTTCATCTCGGTCTCGGTGAAGATGTGCTCGATCGCATCCAGCATCGTCTGCTTGCCGAATTTGTCGAACAGCTCGTCGAGGCGGCGATGCGCCAGCTTGCACGCGGCCATCTGCGCCCGCATGTCGCCGAGCGATGAATCCGGGAAGCGGATGTTGTCGCGGATGACCTTCAGGAGGACGTCGTTGACCTTGCCCTCTTCGTAGATCTTGAGCTGGTCGAGTTGCAGCCCTTCCTGCCACGGGTCGATCACTTCGGCGCCGGCGCCGAACCCTGTCGATATGCCGCCAACGTCGATCCAGTGCGCGCGCACCATCGAGAACATGATCAGTTCGCCCTTGTAGAAATAGGGCATGTAGATGACCATGTTATTGAGGTGCTGGCCGGCGACCGCTTGGTGATTGGTGATCAGCACGTCGTCATGCTTGAAGCCGGCTTCGCCGTAACGCTTCATGCCGTCTTCGACGATGGCGCCGAGATCGGCGACGAAATGCGAGACGCCGCCGACGTTTTGGGAAACGAGGCGCGCGTCCGGCAGCAGCAGCGCGGTGCAGAAATCGCGCACTTCGTAGATCATCATGTTGTACGAGGTGCGATGCAGATCGGCCGCCATCTCGGTGGCGATCGCCGGCAGCGCGCTGCGAACAACTTCAAGCGTGACGGGATCGAGCTTGGTCGTCATTGGTCATGTCCCACGGTGATGATGAGTTCGCCGGTATCCGCCACGGCGACTTTGTCGCCGGGAAAGATCACGGTCGTCGACGCATATTCGCTGACCAGCGCCGGCCCGTCGAACTTGTCGCCGGGCTTCAGCTTTTCGCGGTCATAGACCGGGCAATCGACCGCCCCGCCCGTGTCGAACGACACCGGACGGGTCTCGCGCGGCGCGAGCTTGCCGGCCTGCGTCAATCCCGGCAAAGCCAGCTTCGAGCGCTGGCCGGTCGCGACCAGGCGGACATTGATGATCTCGACCGGCTCTTCGGTGGCATGATGCGCATAGCGTTGCTCGTGCAATTCGTCGAACGCGACGCGGATCGCTTTGCGGTCGCCGGTCGCGAGGTGGCCGACCGTCACCGGCACCGGCAGGGTGAATTCCTGGCCGACATAGCGCAGATCGAACAGCACCTGGGTGGTGACGTTCTCGCTGCGGCCGAGAAGCTTATAGGCCTCGCCGGTCAAATCCTGCACGATCTGGCGCATGATTTCGAAATCGGCCGCGCCGAGCTCGGCCAGATAGGTGCGCACGAGGTCATGGCGCTCGTCCGCCATCAGCATGCCGAGCGCCGAGAAATGCGCCGGGAAGCGCGGAATGATGACAGTGGGAATGAACAGCTCGCGCGCGATCGCGACAGCATGCGGCGGGCCGGCGCCGCCCGAGGCGACGAGCACGAAATCGCGCGGATCGTAGCCTTTCTCGACCGAAACCTCGCGCACCGCGAGCGACATTTTGGCGATCGCGATCTGGACGACCGCCCGAGCGGCCTCTTCCGCGGTCATCTTGAGATGCTTGGCGACGCGCGCTTCCATGCCTTTGATTGCGGCCGCGCGATCCAGCGCCATCTCGCCACCGAGGAAGTCATGGGCGCCGATGCGGCCAAGGATGACGTCGGCGTCGGTAATAGTCGGTTCGGTGCCACCCCGCGAATAGGCGATCGGGCCAGGCTCGGCGCCCGCGCTTTGCGGGCCGACTTTGAGCGCGCCGACATCGTCGATCGAGGCGATGCTGCCGCCGCCGGCGCCGACTTCGACGACATCGACCACCGGCGTCATGACCGGATGGCCCGAAGCATAACCGCCGACGTAATAGCCTTCGGCCATGCTCGCCTCGCCCTCGCGAACGAGGCTGGCCTTGGCGGTGGTGCCGCCCATGTCGAATGAGACGACATTGGTGTAACCGAGCGCGCGGCCGATCTCGGCCGAGGCGATGATGCCGCCGACCGGGCCGGATTCCATCATCGTCACCGGACGCTTGATCGCGGTCGCCGGGCCCATGACGCCGCCATTCGACTGCATGATCGCGAGCTCGCCCTTGAAGCCGATGCTGTCGAGGCGCAATTGCAGATTGCGGACATAGCCGCCGACGACGGGGCCGATATAGGCATTCACGACCGTCGTCGAAATGCGCTCGTATTCGCGGTATTCGCGCATGATCTCGTGGCTGAGCGAGACATAGGCCTTGGGCATCGCCTTCGAGACGATCTCGCCCGCCTGCTGCTCGTGTTCGGGATTGGCGTAGGAATGGAGAAAGCAGACTGCGACCGCCTCGACGCCTTCCTTGGCGAAGACTTCGCAGGCCGTGCGGATGCTGGCGGGATCGAGCGCTTCGCGCTCTTCGCCCGACGCATAGAGCCGTTCATTAGCTTCGAGCGTCAGATGGCGCGGCACCAAGGGCTTCGGGCGATGGAAGAAGAGATTATAGGCTTCGGGGCGATTGCCGCGGCCGATCGCGTAGACGTCGCGCGTGCCGCGGGTGACGATCAAGCCGACCTTGGCGCCCTTGCGCTCGATCAGCGTGTTGATCGCCGTGGTCGAGCCGTGGATCAGATTGTCGATGGTCGCCGGATCGATTTCGCTCTTCTTGATGCAGTCGATGATGCCGTCGACATGATTGCGCGGGGTCGTGAGACTCTTGGCCTGATAAAACCGCCCGCCGCGATCGTCGAATGCGATCAAATCCGTGAAGGTCCCTCCGATATCAACTGCCAGAAAAATCACGATCTTTCGCCTCTTGCCGGTTCGAGAACCACACTCAATGCTGGTGGGGCCGTGACGACCCGGCGCGACTATCGCGGAGGCGGCGCAGCGACGCAATCCTTTTCCCGCGCTTGGTTCCACGGCCCCTTTCCGGTTGCGCCGGCCTCAGCCACACTGGCGGCATTCAGGATCATCGCGAGGGACATCATGGCTCAGAACGCCGCCCAGAAACTGCGCAGCCTTTTAGGCGGACCCGACATCCTGGTGTGCCCGGTGATTGCCGACCCGCTCTCCGCGCGCCTCTGCCACGAGGCCGGCTTTCCGCTGGCGCTGCTGGGCGGCTTCGGCATCGCCGCGATCGGCTTTGCGATGCCGGATGCCGGCCTCATTGATTTCAGCGAGGTGGTCGCCGCGGTCCACAACACCTGCGCGGCGGTGCCGGAGCTGCCGATCATCGCCGATGGCGATACCGGCTATGGCAACGCCATGAACGTCCGCCGCACGGTCAAGGAATTCGCCCGTGCCGGCGCGGCCGTGATCCTGATCGAGGATCAGGTTTGGCCGAAGAAATGCGGCCATTACGGCGGCAAGCGCGAGGTCATCCCGCGCGCGGAGGCACGGCTGAAGATCCGCGCCGCGGTCGAGGCACGCAATGAGGTGGAATCGGACATGCTGATTCTCGGCCGCACCGACGCGCGCTCGGCGATCGGCTTCGACGAGGCGATGGGGCGGTGCGAGGATTTCGTCGCCGCCGGCGCCGACATCATCTTCGCCGAGGCGCTGGAGACCGAGGCCGAGCTCCGCGATTTCGGTCGCCGCTTCAGGCATCCGAAACTCGCCAACATGATGCCGAAGACGCCGGTCAAGTCGCGCGCCGAATTGAAGGCGATGGGCTTCGACATCGTCACCTACAACGTGCTGATCCACGCCGCGGTGCAAGCGATGCAATCGACATTGAAGGCATTGAAAGCCGACGACATGGCGAGCGCGCCGCCGCTTGCCGGCTTCGACGAGGTCACGCGCCTCGTCGGCCTGCCCGACTACCTGAAGCTCGAGCAACGCTACCAGGTTGGCTGAGTGCTCGCCGGGAGGATGCGATCGCCCGCCAGCACCTCGCCCGGTTCTATATCCGCAAGCCCTTCGAGCGCGTCGTAATAGAGCGTGAAATCGGGTTGGGTCGCAGCGAAGAGCTGCTCGAAGCTGTCGATGACGAAATAGCTTTCCTGATAATCGTCGATGCGATAGCGCGTGCGCATCACCCGCAATAGATCGAAGGCGATGCGGTTGGGCTTGGCGTCCTCGAGGCAATAGATCGACTCGCCTTTCGACGAGACGATGCCCGAGCCGTAGATGCGCGGGCCGTCGGCGGTGGCAACGAGACCGAACTCGACCGTGTACCAATAGAGCCGCGCGAGACGGTCGAGGCTATGCAAGCGCAGCGCCTTCAGCCCGCCCTTGCCATAGGCCTCCATGTAATCGGCGAATACCGGATTCATCAGCATCGGCACATGGCCGAAGATGTCGTGGAAGATGTCGGGCTCTTGCAGATAGTCGAGCTGATCTTCGCGGCGGATGAAGCAGGTTGCGGGAAAGCGCCGGTTGGCGAGATGTTCGAAGAACACATCGTCGGGCACGAGGCCTGGCACGGCGACGATGCGCCAACGCGTCGCGCGATCAAGCGCGTCGTTCAAGCGGCGGAAATCGGGAATGCCGTCGGCGGCGACGCCGAGGTCTTTCAGCCCCTCGAGAAACGGCTGGCACGCGCGTTGCGCCAGCATCGCTTCCTGGCGGCGAAAGAGCGTGCGCCAGATCGCGTGCTGCCCGGGCGTGTAGGATTTCCAGTCCTGCTCAATTTCCGTCATCGCGGGGGTCCCGCCTGCGCTCGACCAGGATGCGGTCGAAGGCGTCGAGCCGCGCGGCCACCCGCCCGAAAATACTGCCTGGCGGATAATTGCCCGCGGCATCGGCTTCGCCGGCCGTCATCCCCATCAACAACGCGGCCGCATCCTCGACCGTTCCAACCGACCAGAGATGGAAGCGCCCCGCCGCGATCGCCTGTGCCACGTCGTCGTGGAGAACCAAGCTAACCCGGTTGGCTTGCGGCACGATTACGCCCTGCGTGCCGGTGAGGCCGCCGGGCCGCGCCGCGCAGACGCGATAGAAGCCCTCGATCTTCCAATGCGCGCCGCCGATCGGCTGCGAGATACCTTCCTGATTGACCGAGCCGGTGATCGCGATGTCCTGGCGGATCGGCAATTGCGCCAATTCCGACAGCACGGCGATCAGCTCGGCCATCGAGGCGCTGTCGCCCTCGACGCCGCCATAGACCTGCTCGAAGGTGATCGAGCAGGTGAAAGACAGCGGCCGTGTTTGGGCGAATTTGCCGGCGAGAAAGCCTTCCAGCACCATCGCGCCCTTCTGCTGGATCGGCCCGCCCATGCCGATCGCGCGCTCGATGTTGATGATTCCGGCACGGCCGGCATAGGCGCGCGCGGTGACACGCACCGGCGTGCCGAATTGGTGATCGCCGGCGGTGTTGACCGTGAGCGCGTTGATCTGGCCGATCGCGCCGCCAGCCGTGTCGATCAGCATCATGCCGTCGACGACATGCTTCAGCATGCTCTCCTCGATCCGCGCATTGCGCCGGCTGCGCGCATCATGCGCGGCGACGACGATCGCGGCATCAAGCGTCTTCTGCCCGCCGCGCCGCGCGATGGCCGCCGCCTCGGCGATCAAATCGTCGATCAGCTCGATCCGCGCGGTCAGGCGGTCGCGGCGCTCGGCCCAGCGCGCGGCGATGCCGAGCAGCAGCGCGATCGCCTCGCCGCTCGCGCCCTCGAGGCCCTGGCGCATCACCATTGCGGCGACGAGCCCGGCATAAATTCCGAGATTGCGCGCATCGGCCGGCGTGTCGCTGTCGATATCGGCGTTGATCTTGAAATAGGTGCGGAAATCCGGGTCGCCGTCGAAGAAGGTCGCATACCAGCGCGGCGCGCCGACCAGAACCACTTTGACATCAAGGGATATCGGCCCCGGCTTGGGCGCGCCGGCGAGCGGCGGGCTTTGCCCGCGGCCGAGCTCCTCGATCCGGATCTGGCGGTCGCGCAGCGCCGCCTTGAGGAACGCCCAGCTCGCGGGATTGGCCGCCATCGCCTCGGCGCGCAGCACCAAGACGCCGCCATTGGCGCGATGCAGAGCGCCGGCGCGGATTTGCAGGAAATCGGTCTGCATCGAGCCTTGGCTCTGGCGGTACTCGATCCAGCCGAACAGATTCTCGTAGCTCGGATTGGCTTCGAGCACGATTTGCGGATGGGTTTCCTCGCCGCGATCGACGAACAGATTCACGGCGTAGCGCCGCTCGGGCAGCTCGCCGTCGCCGACGCTGCCCGGCTGGAGCTGGAACCGCTCGGGCGTCTCGCCCATATCGACGCGCATCGCGGTCAGCCAGCGCACAAGACCGGGAAGAGCACCGAACTCGCGATCCAGCGCGTCAAGCTCGGGCGCGGTCACTTCGGCGGCGATGCCGCGGTTGAGCGCCTGAATTTGGCCGGCCAGACGCGCGCGCGCGTCGACCGCGCGAAACTGCACCCGGGTAAGCGCGGTCGCCATTTCGCGCTCGGTCGCCTCGTCGAGCGTGGGCGCCGCCACGCCTGGAGCGGGCGGCGCGTGCCGGAGGCGCAAGGCGCCGTCCTCGCCCTGGACGAGTTGCAGCCCATGCGTTTGCGCCGCCTGGGCCAGATTTTCCATATCGGCGCGGACCTCGTGCTCGGCTTGCTCGCGCAAGGCGAGCAGCCGCGCCTGATAGGCATCGCCCGAGAACGACGCCGCCAGCGCCGCGCGCAGCTTGGGGATCAGCATGCGCAGCGCGTCACACAGCTTGCGGCCGGTGCCGGCCGGCAAAGCCACCGGCATCGGCCGCTCGGGATGGCGGAAATGATTGAGGTAGACCCAATCGCTCGGCGCCGGGCGTTGGCCCAGCGCGGTCGCGAGATGGGCGAGCGTCGCTGTCATCCGCGCGGTGCGGTCCTCGCCGACGACGAAGATGTTGAAGCCCAGCGCGGCGACCGAGAGGCCGAAATCGAGCGCCGCCCGCGCCCGCGCATGGCTGGTCAGATCGAAGATTTCGGCGCCGGCGACCGGCGACGCCGCAAAGCGCGGCACCCCGACCGCATCGGCTGGAAGCTTCGTGGCGCTCATGTCCCCCCTCGCCGCTACCCCCGCTTATGCAGACGCGCATAAGGATAGGCCCGCGCACGGGCGATGGCGAGCACGCGGGCTTCCTTGCTGGCGTCGGACCGGCCCGATAGATTGGCCGCAACCAATCGAGGAGGCGCGCGATGCTCGCGCAGGATCGGCGCAATCGTTTGCGCGCGGCGATGAACGAGGCCGGGATCGAGGCGCTGGTGGTCTACGGCAATTCCTGGCAGAGCGATTATCTGCGCTATGTCGCGGATTTCTCGTCGCTCGAAGGCCACGGCATGGCGGTGGTCGCGCCCGACGGCTCGGTCGAGCTGTTCGTCGACAGCGTCGCCGAGGCCGAGCGCGCCGAGGCCGAGACCAGCGGCATCACGGTGAGCCTCGCCCCCGAGATCGCGCGCGAGGTCGCGAGCCGCTTGGAGCGCGTCGCCAATCACCGCATCGCCGCCGCGCCTTTGGGCTTCATGCCGAAATTCATTGCCGATGCCGCGCGCGGCTACCAGCTCGAGGACGGCACGACGCTGGTCGACCGCCTGCTGATGGTGAAGATGCCGGCGGAGATCGACGCGCTGCGCCAGGCAGCCAAGCTCGCCGATGACGGCTACGAGGTCTTCAAAGAAGCCGCGCGGCCCGGCCGCAGGCAATACGAGCTGATCGCCGATATCGAAGGCTTCTTCCGCAAGAAGGGCTGCGCCGACAATTTCATGATCATGGGCTCGGGCGGCAAGGACGTGTTCGCGATGGCGCCGCCCTCGGCGCGCGTGATCAAGGCCGGCGACATGGTGACAACCGAGCTGACGCCCGCGGTTCACGGCTATTTCGCACAGATCTGCCGCACGATGGTGCTGGGCAAGGCAAGCGACGCGCAAAAGCGCGCGCATGCGCTCTATCGCGAGGCGATGGAGGCCGGGATCGCGACGGCAAAGCCCGGCGTCACCGCCGCCGCTGTCGCACGCGCCGAGAACGACGTGTTCCGCAAGCACGGCCTCGGCGAATACGCGACCAGCAAATACACCCGGGTGCGCGGCCACGGCCTTGGCCTCTTCGTCGATACCAAGCCGCACATTCTCGAGGATGTCGACACCGTGCTCGAGGCCGGGATGACGATGATCATCCATCCCAACACTTATCATCCCGAGGTCGGCTACATGGTGCTGGGCGACACCATCGTCATCACCGCAACCGGCGCCGAGGTTCTGACCGGGATGCCGCGCGAAATTTTCGAGGTCTGAATGCGCCGCGGTTTCATCGCCTGGTCGAAAGCCGAATTGCCCGAAAGCGTGTTCGCGGCGCGTCTTGCGCGGCTGCGCGAGGCGATGGCGCCGCACGGCCTCGACGCGCTCGTCGTCTACACCAACAACACCCGCACCGCGGCGGTGTCGTGGCTCACCGCTTTCGTGCCCTATTGGGCCGAAGGGTTGTTGGTGGTTCCGCTGGTCGGCGACCCGCTGCTGACGATGGCATTCTCCAACCGCATCGTCGGCTGGGGCAAGGGCGTCTCCTGCGTCGCGCGCTTCGAGGGCGGCGCGCGGCCGGGCCAGGCCGCCGGCAAATACCTGGTCGAGCTGGGCGCCAGACATGTCGGCGTCGCCGATCTCGATAATCTGCGCGCGGCGGTCGCCTCTGACCTCGCCGAAGCGGCGCCGGCGGCGGCGCTTAAGGATGCGACCGCGCTGTTCGACAGCGTGCGCCAGCAGCCCGACCCCGCCGAGATCGCGCTCGCCGCCAAGGCCGGAGCGATCGCGCAGCGCGCCTTGGCGCTGGCGACCGGCAGCGAGACGCGGCTGGGCGACGCGGTCGCCGCGGTCGATAACGCGGCGCGGCTGCTCGGCGCGGAAGAGATTTATATGGCCGCCGCGCCCGATCTCGACCGCGATCATCGCTTCCTGCGGCCCGAGGGCGTCGTGACGCCGGGCAAGAGCTTCGCCCTGCGCGCAACCGTCGCCTACAAGGGAACCTGGATTAGGATGACCCGCACGCTCGGCCGCGCCCCCGAGCCGACGGCCGATGCCGCGGCACAATTCGCCGCCGCAGTGGCGCGACTGCCCTCGCTCGACGGCTTTCGCGAATTTCCCGCCTGGTCGATCGAGGGTTGCCGGCTGGCGCAGCCGCTCGACGTCTTTGCCGCGCCGGCCATGAGCGCACCGCGACCGATCGCCCCAGGCTCGCTGGTCACGGCACAGGCGGTGATCGCGGTTGACGGAAAGCGGATCGCGCTCGCGGCGCCGGTGCTGGTCGGCGCGCAAGAATTTCCATCGAGCGTGCTGGTCGCGCCGATTTTCGCGTAAGGCGGATGCGCGCAACGCGGACCTGATTCCCCTGGCGTTTTCTTGACACTGGTGGGCAGCGGCCCATAAATGGCCGCGAACAAAGGAGAGGCAATGGCATCGACCCGCAAGGCTGCGCTCGTGACGGGCGCGGCAAACGGCATTGGACGGTCTGCGGCGCTGACGCTGGCGCGTGCCGGCTACGACGTGGCGATCAATTACAGCCGCAGCGACGATCAGGCGAAAGAAGTCGCGGCCGAGGCGCAAAAAGCCGGCGCCAAGACCCTGCTGTGCAAATGCGACGTGTCCGACGAGCCTGGCGTGCGCGCGATGCTGAAGCAGGTCGGCGACGCCTTCGGCCGCCTCGACGCACTGGTGAATAACGCGGGCATGACCCATTCGGCGCATCCCAAGGATTTCGAGAACACCTCGCTCGAGGAATGGGACCGCGTCTTCGCGGTCAATGTGCGCGGCATGTTCCAGGTGACAAGGGCATCGCTCGCGCTCTTGAAAGAGGCATCGGCGCCGGCGATCGTCAACACCGCGAGCATCGTCGGCCTGCGCCCCGGCCCGCAGCCGCTGGCCTATGCGGCCTCGAAAGCCGCGGTCGTCAGCCTCACCAAGACCCTCGCGCTCAATCTCGGCCCCAAGATCCGCGTCAACGCCGTCGCCCCCGGCTGGATGGAAGGCGACTGGATGAAGCGCATGCTGAAGGATCACTATGACGATCTGATGGCGCGGCGCGCCAAGGCGACGCCGCTGAAGCGCTGCGTCACCGCCGACGACGTGGCCGAGACCATGCTATCGCTGATCGAATCAAATCATTTCGTGACCGGCGAGATCATCGTCATCGATGGCGGCTTCGCCAGCTCGACCTAAAGGAAGCCGACATGCTCGAAGGCGTCGTTCCGTTCCCGCCCGAATTCGCCGCGCGCTATCGCGCCAAGGGCTATTGGCGGGACAAATCGCTGCGCGACGAGTTCGCGGCGGTGTTCAAGCAATTCGGTCCGCGGGTTTGCATCATCGATCGCGACCGGCAGATCACCTATGCCGAGCTCGACCGGCTGAGCACCAACCTCGCGCTCAACCTTTTGGAGCTCGGCTTCAAGCCGCTCGACCGCGTCGTGCCGACGCTGCCGAACGTCGCCGAATTCGTCATCCTTTATTTCGCGCTGCAGAAGATCGGCGCGATTCCGATCGCGGCGCTGGCGACCCATCGCTACAGCGAGGTCAGCCAGTTCGTGCAACTCGCCCGGGCGGTCGCCTGCGTCTATCCCGAGCGGCAGAGCGATTTCGAATTCGCGCCGATGGTGCGGCGGGTGCGGCAGGAAAACCCGTGCTGCAAATTCGCGATCACCCTCGGCAAGCCCGCGGCCGACGAGCTCTCGCTGCAAGCGCTCATTGAGACGCCGGCAAAACGGCCGGCGCGTGAGCTTGGCAAGCTGACGCTCGAGCCGACCGATCCCTGCATCTTCCAGCTTTCGGGCGGCACCACCGGCGTGCCCAAGCTGATCCCGCGAACCCATAACGACTACGCGTATAATTCGAAGGTCGCGTCCGAGGTCTGCGGCGTGACCGGCGATTCCGTGCTGCTGCTGATGCTGCCGATTGCGCATAATCTGCCGCTCGCCTGCCCCGGCATCCAGGGCTTCATGTTCAACGGCGGCAAGATCGTCCTCAGCCAGACGACGCGGCCCGAGGAAATCTTCCCGCTGATCGCCAAGCATCGTGTCACCCACATCAAAGTGGTGCCGGCGCTGCTGATCCGCCTCATCAACAGTCCCGACGTCACCAAGCACGACACGTCGTCGGTGCTTTACATCCAGAGCGGCGGCCAGCGACTGCAGCCCGAGGTCCGGCTCAAGACCAAGGAGCTGATTCCCAGCACCTTCGTGCAGGAGAATTTCGGCATGTCGGAAGGCATGCTGATGTTCGCGAAGATCGACGATCCCGAGCCGGTGCGGATGGAGACGGTCGGCTTTCCGGTCTGCCCGGACGACGAGGTGCGGCTCCTGGACGAGGACGACAACATCGTCTCTTTCGGCGAGGTCGGCGAGTTCTGCGCGCGCGGGCCTTATACGTTGCGCGGCTATTACGGCACGCCCGAGCACAACGCCAAGGCGTTCACCTCGGACGGGTTTTACCGCTCGGGCGATCTGATGCGGCAACATCCCTCGGGCGCCTATATGGTCGAGGGCCGCAAGAAAGACCTCATCAACCGCGGCGGCGAGAAAATCAGCGCCGAGGAGATCGAGAACCTGATCCTGTCGCATCCGGCGGTGCAGGATGCCGCCTGCGTCGCCATGCCCGACCCCGATATGGGCGAGCGCATGTGCGCCTGCATCATTGCGAAAGCGGGCAAGAGCCTGACGCTTCAGGAGCTCGTCGCCTATCTCCAGACCAAGGAAATCGCCAAATACAAGCTGCCCGAGCGGCTCGAGCTGATGAGCGATTTCCCGCTCTCGACCTTCGGCAAGGTGTCGAAGAAGGCGCTGGTCGAGATGGTCGCCGCCAAAATTCAGAAGAAGTGACCATGCGCAAGATCGACCTGCACTGCTATCCGAACACCGAGCCCTGGATCAAATGCCAGGGGCCTTACGTCGAGGCGCTGGCCAAATACTGGAACCGCTCCTGGACCTGGAAGCAGGAAGACGAGGTCGTCAAGGAGTTCGAGACCGCCGGCGTCGAGGCCGTGCTGGTCGCGCTCGATCTCGAAACCACGACCAACACGCCGCCCTGCACGAATGAATACGTCAAAGAGGTGCAAGCGCGGCATCCCGAGCGCATCATCCAATGCTGGGCCGCCGTCGATCCCTTCAAGGGCGAGATCGCGATCGCCCAGGCGAAGAAGGCGATCACCGAGCTGAAATGCCTCGGCTTCCACTTCCACCCGATCATGGGCCATTTCGCGGTCAACGACCGCCGGCTCTATCCGCTGTTCGAGACCATCAACGCGCTGAAGGCGCCGGTGATGATCGATGTCGGCACGACCGGCATGGGCGCCGGCATGCCGGGCGGCATGGGCGCGCGCATCCGCCACGCGCACCCCTCTTGCATCGACGATCTCGCTTGCGATTTCCCCGACCTCAAAATCATCGCGGCGCATCCCGGCTGGCCCTGGGTCGACGAGATGACCGCGGTCGCGCTCCACAAGGGCAATGTTTACTGGGAGCTGTCCGGCTGGGCGCCGAAATATTTCCCGGCGCAGCTCAAGGTCGACGCGCGCTCGCGCCTCCAGGACAAGATCATGTTCGGCAGCGATTATCCGAGTATTCCTTACGACCGGCTGATGAAGGAATGGACCGATCTCGGCTATACCGAGGCGGTGATGGAAAAGATTTTCCACGGCAATGCGGAGCGCATCCTGGGGCTGTGATCCCCGGCCCGACAGCTTTGGATTGACTTCTGCGGCCAGCCTCGTCCAATAGCTTCCCAATAACGAATGGGGAGGACGCAGTGACCAGAATCCAGCTTTCGCTTCTGAGCGTCGTTGCGCTCGCCGGCGCGCTTGTGGCCGGCGCGCCCAATGCGCACGCGCTCGACAAGGTTCATGCCGGCAATCCCTCCGACATCGCCTGGGCGTTCGTGCCGCTCGATGTCGGCGTCGCCGAAGGGATTTTCGCCAAATACAATTTGGATGTCGATGTCACGAGTTTCGGCGGCGACCAGAAGATGCAGCAGGGGCTGGCCGCCGGCAGCATCGATTTCGGCCTCGGCGGCGGCCCGGCGATGGCCTTCAGCGTCAAGGGCGCGCCGGTGATCGCGGTCGCCGCGCTGTTCGGGCCGCCGAAGAATATTTCGATCGTGGTCGGCTATGACTCGCCGATCAAATCGGTTTCGCAATTGAAGGGCAAGCTCATCAGCTCGAGCCCGGCCGGCTCTTTGACCGCATGGCTGCTGCAACGCGTGTCGCTCGACCAGGGCTGGGGTCCGGACGGCATCAAGATCGCGGCCTTGGGCGGTTACGAGCCGGGCGTCGCCGCGATGAGAACCCACGAGGTGGACGGGCTGATGTCATCGGTCGAGGGCGGGTTGATGCTGGAAAAAAAGCAGGTTGGCCGCAATCTGACCGACATGCAGAAATTCGCGCCGCATTTCATCACCCATGTGGTGTTCGCGCGCCGCGACCTGGTCGCCAAAAACCCCGACCTCGTCACCCGCTTTTTGAAGGGGCTATTCGCGACCGTCGCCTTCATGAAGACGCACAAACCCGAGACGCTGAAAGTGACGATCAGCGCGATGCACGAGCCGCCCGACGTCGCCGAGAAGACCTACGATTCCGAGATCGGGACCTTCATCCCCGACGGCACTTTCGATCCGCAAGCCGTCGAGGTGTTGAAGCAATCCTTCATCGACATGGGCATGCTGAAAGCCAAGCCGGCGAGCGACCAGATGTTCACGACCCAATTCCTGCCGGTGAAGCCGTAGAGGCGACGCAACCAATTCTCGTATAGTCCCCCTCACCCCAACCCTCTCCCCGCTGGGGAGAGGGAGGGACCCGCGTAAGCGGGAGGGTGAGGGGGCCTCTCGCGCAAAGGGAACGACGCCATGCCGCTAAAGCTCGATCCTGTCACCCTCGAAGTCATCCGCAACGCGTTGCCGGCGATCTCGAACGAGATGGCCGCCGATCTGCAACGCACCTCCTACAACATGATGATCTACGAGGTGCGGGATTTCTGCACCGCCCTCATCACCACGGACGGGGAGCTGGTCAGCCAGAATGTCGGCGGCGTGTCGCATTTCGTCGCCGATCTCGGCGTCATCATCACCGACGGCATGAAGCGTTACGGCAAGGACGGCTTCGCGGAGGGCGACGTCCTGATCATGAATCACCCGGCGGTCGCGGGGCAGCATCTCAACAACATCTGCATCTACATGCCGTATTTCTTCCAGGGCGAGTTGCTGCTGTTCTCGATGGTGCGGGCGCATTGGATCGATGTCGGCGGGATGAGCACCGGCTTCGGCGCCGGCCGCGCGGCGCAGGATGCCTGGATGGAAGGCCTGCAGTTCGACCAGCTCAAAATCTACGAAGGTGGCAAGCTCAACGAGATGCTGCATCGCTGCATCAAGGACAACATCCGCTTTCCCGAATCCTCGCTCGGCGATCTGCGCTCGCAGATCGCGGCCTGTCGTCTCGGCAACCGCCGCGCCGAGGAGCTGTTCGAGCGCTACGGCCGCGACACGGTGATGGCGGCGATCCGTCAGGTATTCGACGAGACCGAGCGGCGCTGCCGCAACGCGGTCAAGCAATTCTCTGACGGCGTCTATGAGGGCGAGAGCTTCATCGACGACACCGGCGAGACGCCGCCGCAGCCGGTGCGGATCAACGCCAAGATCACGGTCCGCCAAGGCGCGATGACCATCGATCTCTCGGAATGCTCGAAAGAGCGGCCACACGGGCCCAATTGCCGCTCGCTCGCCGGCGCGCGCATCGCCTACAAGGCGATCACCGCGCCGCTCGATCCGGTCAACGAGGGCTCGTTCCGCGCCCTCGACATCGTGTTGCCGGAAGGCAATTTCATGATGGCGCGGCATCCGATCCCGATGCAGGGCTGGAGTCTTATGTTACCCACGGTCGCCGACACCATCATCGCGGCCCTCGCCCCGGCGATGAAGGACAAGGCGCCGGCCGGGCATCACGCCGATCTCGGCGGCTCGGCCTTCTTCGGCGTCGATCCCAAGACCAAGCGGCGCTTTGTCTTGCAGAGCATCGATGGCGGCGGTTGGGGCGGGCGTCCGCAAGAGGATGGCGAGTCGGGCTCGGTCTCGATCTGCCAAGGCGATGTGCGTAACGGCGCGATCGAGGCGATCGAGCTGAAATGCCCGGTGATGATCGAGAAGCGCGGCTTGCGCCAGGATTCGGGCGGCGCCGGCAAATATCGCGGCGGGCTCGGCATCGAGCTGCAGATCCGCAACTTCGCCGAGGGCCGCTGGAATCTCGGCAAGCCCTATCGCCAGGGTCTCGCCTCCTGGGGGTTATGGGGCGGCGAGCCGGGCATGACCGCCGATTCGCTGATCCGCAAGCCCGGCGAGAATGATTTCCACGAGCTCTACGGCCACCGTTATCTGGTGCCGGCCGAAACCCAGGTGCTGGTGCGCCGCGCCGGTGGCGGCGGCTGGGGCGATCCGCTCGAGCGCGATGCCGAGCTCGTGCGCTGGGATGTGGTCGAAGGCTTGGTGTCGCGCGACGCGGCGCGCGAGCAATACGGCGTCGTGCTGCAAGACGATCTGACACTCGACGCCGAGGCGACCGAATCACTGCGCCGCCGCCAGCACGCAGAGCGCGACCGCAACGGCAAGCGCAAACTCGCGGTGGCAACCCCGGTCATCGACGCCGCCGGCGCCACCGTGCTGCGCACCGATCTCACCGTGTTCGCGACGCGAGCGGAATAGCGGATTCATTTATTTCGTTCGCGTCATTGCGGACAACCCGGCCAACTGCTCTTCGCAGTTGGCCCCTTCGGGTTCACGCGCGAAGAGCGCGTGAACGGGTTGTCAGCGAAGCAATCCAGCGCGTCGCCAGCCTGGATCGCTTCGTCGCCCTGACGGGCTTCTCGCGATGACGAGTAGGAATGAATCGCTTAAGCCTTTGCCGCCTGCGC
Organism: Allostellaceae bacterium; assembly: GCA_035533255.1. GTDB lineage: Bacteria > Pseudomonadota > Alphaproteobacteria > ATCC43930 > CGMCC-115725 > CAIKMD01. The sequence continues at coordinate 22,540 of DATLUE010000051.1, forward strand.
GCGCAGCTTGGCGAGATTGCCGCCCTTCATAACCGCGCCGGGCAGCGGGTGGCCGACAACGTCTTCGGCGAGGTTGGCGCAATCGATCAGTCTGTCGAGATCGAGGCCGGTCTCGATGCCCATCTCTTGGCACATGAAGACGAGATCCTCGGTGCAGACATTGCCGGCCGCGCCCTTATGCCCGGCGAAGGGACAGCCGCCGAGGCCGGCGACCGCCGCATCGTAACGGCGCACGCCCATCTCGAGCCCCGCATAGGCATTGGCGATGCCCATGCCGCGCGTGTCGTGCAGATGGAGGACGAGATCGAGATCGGGGAAACGCTCGCGCACCGCGCCGACGACGCGCTTGATCGCGCCCGGGGTCGCCCAGCCCATCGTGTCGGCGAGGGTCAGGCGCTTCACCGTGACG
>DATLUE010000052.1:0-23905 GCA_035533255.1 Allostellaceae bacterium
CTCGACCGACATCTATCTCGCCGACACGCTGGGCGAGCTTGGGCTGTTCTATCGGCTTGCCGGCATCGCCTTCATCGGCGGCTCGCTGACGCCGACCGGCGGGCACAACCCGCTCGAAGCGGCGCTGCTCGATTGCGCCATCCTGCACGGGCCCGATATGAGCAATTGCGCGGCGATGGCGCACGGCCTCGCCGAGGCTGGCGCGACCATCGCGGTGCGCGACGCCGCCGAGTTGGCCGTGGCCGTGCGCCGTCTGCTCGGCGATCCGGTCGAGCGCGCCGCGCGCGCCGCGGCCGCCGCCGGCATCGCCGCCGACAACCGCGCCGTGCTCGACGCCGTGCTGGCGCGGATCGCGCCCTGGCTCGATCGCCTTTCCGCCCATGCCGCACGCGCCTGAGTTCTGGGCGAAGCCCGGGCTCGCCGCCGATCTGCTCGCGCCGCTCGGCTGGGCGCATGGCGCGCTCGGCGCGGCGCGACGCGGCCTGACGCGACCGACGCGCGTTGCCGTGCCGACGATCTGCGTCGGCAATCTCGTCGCCGGCGGCGCCGGTAAGACACCGGTGGTACTGAGCCTCGCCAAGCTTCTCGCCGATAAGGGCCGTCGCCCGCATATCCTCAGCCGCGGCTATGGCGGCAGCCTGCGGGGACCGCTGCGCGTCGATCCGGCGCGCCACACCGCGCGCGAGGTCGGCGACGAGCCGCTGCTGCTGGCCGCGGCCGCGCCCGCCTGGATATGCGCCGACCGCATCGCTGCGGCCAATGCCGCGATCGCCGCCGGCGCCGATCTCTTGCTGCTCGACGACGGCTTCCAGAACCCCGCGCTCCATTACGACCTCGCGCTGGTCGCGATCGACGGCGGCTATGGCATCGGCAATGGCCGCGTCATACCCGCCGGTCCGTTGCGCGAGCCGGTCGCGCGCGCGCTGTCCCGTGCAAGCGCGATCGTGATGATCGGTGCCTGCGCGCAGCCGCTCGATCTGGCAGGATTGCCGCTGCTCGGCGCGCACCTGGAAGCCATAGGCACGGATGATCTGCAAGGCGCGCGCGTGGTGGCGTTCGCCGGGATCGGCCGGCCGGCGAAATTCTTTGCGACGCTGACGGAGCTTGGCGCCAATATCGCCGAGGTGCGGGAATTTGCCGATCATCATCCCTATAGCGATGCCGAGCTCGCCGATCTGGCCGCGCTGGCGCAGGCGAACAACGCAACGCTGGTGACGACCGAGAAGGATTGGGTGCGGCTGCCGCTGGCGTCCCACCCGAGCATCCGCGCGCTGAAGGTCGCGCTGCGCTGGGACGATCCAGCAGCGATCGAGCGCCTGCTGGCGCCGGTGCTGGCGAGCGCGCATGGCTAGCCGCCACCCGATCCGGAATGTCGCCGAGGGCGCCGGCGTGGTGCTCGGCTATGCGCTGTTCCGCATCCTGCCGCTCGATTGGGCGTCGGCGCTGGGCGGGTTTCTCGCGCGCATGATCGGCCCGCGCCTCGGCATCACCAAGCGCGGCGACGAGAATCTGCGGCGCGCGCTCCCTGCGCTCAGTGCGGCCGAGCGCAGGCGGATCATCGCCGGCGCCTGGGACAATCTCGGCCGGGTGATCGCGGAATATCCGCATCTCGATAAATTCCGGCTATTCGACAAAAACGGCCGTATCGAAGGCGTCGATGCCGGCAACATTCTCGCGACCCGCGATCCCGAGAAGCGCTACATCTTCTTCTCGGCGCATTACGGCAATTGGGAGATCGCGATCCGCACCGCGACCCAGGCTGGCTTCGCGGTCACCGGCGTCTATCGCGCGCCCAACAACCCGATCGTCGACCGCTTCATGCTCTGGGCGCGCGGCGCCGAGGGCGGCGAGCTTGTCCCCAAGGGCGACATCGCCGCGAAGAAAGCCTTCGGCGCGTTGCGTGAAGGGCGCGCGCTCTGCATGCTAGTCGATCAGAAGATGAATGACGGCATCGCGGTGCCGTTCTTCGGCCGCGACGCGATGACCGCGCCCGCGCTCGCGGTGCTGGCGCTGCGCTACGATTGCACGGTGGTGCCGATCCGCATGCTGCGCTTGAAAGGCGCGCATTTCCGCATGATCTCGGAGCCGCCGCTGGCGCTGCCCAAGACCGGCAACACCGACGCCGACCGCCGCGCGCTGATGACCACCGTCAACACCGTCGTCGAGCGCTGGGTGCGCGAGCATCCCGAGCAATGGCTCTGGCTGCATCGGCGGTGGCCGGATTGAGCAACGTCGGAAGCCCCCTCGCCGACAACCCGGCCAATCGCTCTTCGCGACTGGCCCCGGAGGGTGCGAGCGCAAAGCGATCGAACGGGTTGTCCCTCTCCCCGGCGGGGAGAGAGTGCGAGCGCAGCGAGCGGGTGAGGGGAAATCACTTCTCCGGCATCTGGCCCGCGGCGAGTTGCGGGTCGAGCCGGACCTGATACCAGGCGACGCCCCAATGGAGATTGGGGCCGGTGGCACGGCCGGTCATGCCGAGGGTGCCGATGGTCTCGCCTTGGCGGACCGGGTCGCCGCGCTTCACCGCCAGCGTCGCGAGATGAACGTAGGTGCTCGATAGGCCATAGCCGTGATCGATGATCACGGTGCCGCCGGTAAGATAGAGATCGCGCTCGGCGAGCGTCACGACGCCCGAGGCCGCGGCCTTGATCGGCGTGCCGGCCGGCGCCGCGATGTCGACGCCCAAATGCGGCGCGCGCGGTTGGCCGTCGAGAATGCTCTGGCTGCCGAAAATGCCGGTGATCGTGCCGAGGACCGGCCAACGCAGCGTCTGCTCAAAGTCGAGCGTGCCGCTGCTGGTGGCAAGCGCGGCATCCACCTCGACGCTGTCGCGATGGATGCGATCGAGCGTCGCCGCGTCGGGCGTCACCAGCTTTTCCGGCAAGCCGTCGATGCGGCGGACATCCCATTGCCGCGGCGCGACGGCGAGATCGCGTTGGGTGCGGCTGCCATCGGCAAACTTGACATCGAGCGCTGCCGTCGCCGCCGCATCGCGGCCGAAGCCGAAGATGAAATGCCCATCGGGCGCGACCGATAACGGCTTACCGTCGAGCGTCACCGCCGCGCCGGGATCGACCATGCCGCGCATCAGGCTGCCTTGCGTCGGCGTGCCGTCGAGCGCGAGCGTGCCGGCCTCGGCCCGGCTTCCGAGCGCGAGCAGCAACAACAAGGCGAGACCGAAAAGCTTGCCCTGATCCGCCGGCCCCGCTTTGCGTTTGCGCGTGCGCGCTTCGCCTTCGGATTTCGCGACCACCGTGCCGTCGTGGAATTCGATCGTCAGCGCGGTGCCCGGCGCGACCTGCTCGGCGGCGGTGACGACATGGCCTTTCGCGCGCACGATCGCGTAGCCGCGCTCGAGTTGCTGCTCCAGCGCGCGATAGAATGCATTGAGCCGCGCACCCGCGCCCTCGATCAAGCCGTGCTGGCGCTCGATGAATCGCGTCTTGGCGGAATCGAGCCGCGGCACGAGCTGCGCCAGCCGCTCGCGCTGATGCGCGATCTGCGCCGCCAGCGCGGCGCCGCCGATGCGGTCGGCGCTGGCTTTCAAATGCAACGCCTGCACGCGCAGGAACTGGCGCAGGCCGTGGGCGAGCCGCTCGGTGCGCTCGTCGAGGCGCTGCGCCGCCTGGAAGATCAGGCTCGCGGGATCGGGCAGGCCGCGCGCGAGCCCCGCCAGATGCGTGCGCTGCTCGGCCAGCCCGCGCGACAGCGCGCGGGTCAGCCGCATGCGCTTGGCATCGATCTCGGCAATCAGCTCCGAGCGCACCGGGACCGCCATTTCGGCGGCGGCGGTCGGCGTCGGCGCGCGGCGGTCGCTGGCGAAGTCGATCAAGGTGGTGTCGGTCTCGTGACCGACCGCCGAGATCAGCGGGATCGCCGAGGCCGCGGCGGCACGCACCACGATCTCCTCGTTGAAGGCCATCAGGTCTTCGAGGCTGCCGCCGCCGCGCGCGACGATCAGGAGATCGGGTCGTGGCACCGGGCCGCCGGGGACCAGCGCGTTGAAGCCCTCGATCGCCGCGGCGATCTGCTGGGCAGCACCTTCACCTTGCACGGCGACCGGCCAGACCACCACATGGCGCGGAAAGCGGTCTTCGAGCCGGTGCAGGATGTCGCGGATGACAGCGCCGGTCGGCGAGGTGACGACGCCGATGATGTGTGGCAGAAACGGCAGCTTCTTCTTGCGGCTCTCGGCAAAGAGACCTTCGGCCTCGAGCTTCTTCTTGCGGTCCTCCAAGAGCTTCAACAGCGCACCGACACCGGCGAGCTCGACACTCTCGATCACGAGCTGGTATTTCGAGCGGCCGGGATAGGTGGTGAGCTTGCCGGCGCAAATCACCTCCATGCCGTCCTCGGGCTTCAAGGCGAGGCGCTGCGCGGTCGGCCGCCAGATCACGGCGTCGAGCACCGCCTCGTCGTCCTTCAAGGCGAGATAGCAATGGCCCGAGGAATGGCGCTTGAAGCCCGAGACCTCGCCGCGGATGCGCACATAAGCGAAATTCTGCTCGACCGTGCGCTTCAAAAGCGCCGAGATCTCGGAGACGGAATATTCCGGCAAATTGCTGCGGAGCGCGTCAAGGGCAGAGGTGTCGGTCATCGGGGCTATGATGTTGTGCGGAACACGGCGAAGTCCAGTGTGGCGGAAATTCACCACGGAGACACGGGAGAGCGCAGAGAAAATCCCGGGCCGCTACGCGGCCTATTTTATTCTCCCCGTGTCCTCCACGCCTCCGTGGTGAAAAACATGCGCAACCAGGCAATGCCGATTCGGTTAGGATTGCGATGGCGACGCGCAGCAAAACAGCCGGCACCGCGGCCGATCTCATTCCGCCGCGGCCGACGATCCGCAAGCTGCGCACAATCGCGGCGGGCTGCACCGCCTGCCCGCTTTACGCCCGCGCGACGCAGACCGTCTTCGGCGAAGGCCCGGCACATGCCGCGCTGATGCTGGTCGGCGAGACCGCCGGCGACCGGGAGGATTTGCAAGGGTGGCCGTTTGTGCATCCGTCCTCGCTCTTGCGCGCCGATGACGCCGACCGCGCGGCGAACATCGCGCGCTTCATCGCCGATCTGAAAACCGTGGCCACGCTATTGAAGCGCGCTCACGCGGCGTAATGCACCGCGAGCCAGATCGTCGGCTCGCCCGTCGCGGTCCATTCGACGCGGTGCCGGCAATGCGCGGGGATGCTGACATGGTCGCCCGGCTTCAACACCCGCGGCTGTTCTTCGCCCGCGAACAGCAGCCCGGCGGCGCCGCGCAGCAGGATCACCCATTCCGCTTGGCTCTGATCGAGCCACTCGCCGGGCGGCGTCGCGTGGCCGGTCGAGACGATGCGCTCGATGCGGAGATTGGGCGCGTCGAGAAGATCGAGGAATTGCTCGGCGTGAAGCGTCGCCGGTAAATCACCATAGAGATTACCGCCCTCGCTCATGCCCGCTTGCGATGCTGGACCGCCGCCTCGAGCGCTTGACGGATGAAACGCTGATACGGCATGCCAGCCGCGGCAGCAGATTTCTTTACGGCTTCCAGCAAGGGCTTCGGCAAGCGCATGTTGACGCGTTCGTTTTTCGGCTGAAATTCGAACCGCACCATTCGCATGTCGGAAAGGTCATATTTCGTCAGGTCGGCATTGGCGACGAAGTCCTCCGCTGCTTTATCGCTTTTGAGTTTTGGCAGCTTCTTCTTCATAGAATGTGGCTTCCTTCGCATGCATATACGCGCACTGATCGGACGAATAAATGTCCCGTTGCCGTAAATCCGTAAGGCGAACACGATCAGCACATAACGTCCAGCTTCGGTTCGGCCGATGGCTTTGAAACGGGTCTCGGCGCGCGAATGAGCCGGATCGGGGAAGATCGCAATCGCTTGTCGAAACACCGCCTCGATCGTCGCAATCGGGACGCCGTGCCGCTCGCATTTACCGCGGTTCGCGTCATCCCAATCGAATCCAGCCAGAAGCCGAACGTCTTGAGGATGCATGTTTGTACATTCAAATGTCAATACCAACGCTTCCCGCCATATCCTGTTGACGAGGTTGGGAAGATGCGGAATCAATATTAGAACAAAAGACGAACGAATGCGAGACTAATCTAGAGGTATCAATGGCTTGCGCTTATGCCGAATTGCAGACGATCAGCAATTTCAGCCTGTTGCGCGGGGCGTCGCATCCCGGCGAGCTGGTCGTCGAGGCCCATGCGCTGGGGCTCGCGGCGCTCGCGCTCGCCGACCGCAACACGCTGGCCGGGGTGGTGCGCGCCCATGCCGCGGCCAAGGAAGCGAAGCTGCGCTTCGTTCCCGGCGCGCGGATCGATTTCGTCGATGCGGCGAGCGTTCTGGTCTTCCCGACCGATCGCGCCGCCTATGGCCGGCTGTCGCAGCTTCTGACCGACGGCAAGCGGCGCGCCCCGAAAGGCGAATGTCACCTCACCCTCGCCGATCTCTACGCTTACGGCGACGGCCAGCGCCTGATCGCCCTGCCGCCCGACCCGCCCGATGCGGCTTTCGCGGCACAGCTCGCAGCGCTCGCCAGCCACTTTCCCGGCGCGGTCTTTCTCGCCGCCAGCCATCTCTATCGCGGCGACGATCGCAAGCGCATCGCGCGGCTCGGCCATCTGGCGGAGGCCGCGGCGACGCCGCTGATCGCCACCAACGACGTGCTCTATCACGCGCCCGAACGGCGCGCGCTGCAAGACGTGCTTACCTGCATCCGCGCGGGCTGCACCATCGCCGAAGCCGGGTTCCGCTTGGAGGCCAATGCCGAGCGCCATCTGAAATCGGCTGCCGAGATGACACGGCTGTTCCGCGATCGGCCGGATGCGGTGACGCGCAGCCTCGCGCTGGTGCGCGATTGCCGCTTCTCGCTCGACGAGCTGAAATACGAATACCCCGCCGAGCCGGTGCCCGAGAGCCGCACGCCGCAAGAAGAGCTGGCGCGGCTGGTGGAATTGCATTTGCCCGACCGCTATCCCGCCGACCGCTATCCCGGTGGCCCACCACCCAAGGTGCAAGCGCTGATCGTAAAAGAAATGGCGCTGATCGCCGAGCGCGACTATGCGCGCTATTTCCTGACCGTTTACGACATCGTCAAATATGCGAAAGCGCAGAAAATCCTCTGCCAGGGCCGCGGCTCGGCGGCCAATTCCGTCGTGTGCTACGTGCTCGGCATCACCGCCGTCGATCCGGGCAAGATCGAGCTGCTGTTCGAGCGCTTCGTTTCCGCCGCGCGCGACGAGCCGCCGGATATCGACGTCGATTTCGAGCATGAGCGGCGCGAAGAAGTGATCCAATACATCTTCCGGAAATACGGCCGCGACCGCGCCGGCATCGTCGCCACCGTGATCAGCTATCGCCCGCGCAGCGCGATCCGCGACGTCGGCAAGGCGATGGGCTTGTCGACCGACACGCTCGGGCTGCTCTCGGCGACGCTCTGGGGCTGGGGGCGCGAGGGCATCCAAGCGGATTACATCCGCGAGACCGGTCTCGACCCCGACGAGCCCAATCTGCGGCACGCCCTTGCCCTTGCCGGCGATCTCATCGGCTTTCCGCGCCACCTGTCGCAGCACACCGGCGGCTTCGTCATCACCAAAGGAAAATTATCCGAGGTGGTGCCGATCGAGAACGCGGCGATGGCAGACCGCACGGTGATCGAATGGAACAAGGACGATCTCGACGCGCTCGGCATGCTGAAGATCGACGTGCTGGCGCTCGGCATGCTGACCTGCATCCGCAAAGGCCTCGATCTCTTGAAGGCGCATTACGGCATCGCGCGCGCGCTTTACCAGATCGCCGAAGACGAGGACCCGCGCGTTTACGACATGCTGTGCCGCGCCGATTCCGTCGGCGTGTTCCAGGTCGAAAGCCGGGCGCAGATGACCATGCTGCCGCGCCTCAAGCCGCGCGAATTCTACGACCTCGTGGTCGAGGTGGCGATCGTCCGGCCCGGCCCCATTCAGGGCGACATGGTGCATCCCTATTTGACCCAGCGCGACAAGGGCAAGGATGCGCCGATCAAATACCCCAAGCCGGAATTGGAGACGGTGTTGTCGAGGACCTGCGGCGTGCCGCTGTTCCAGGAGCAAGCGATGAGCATCGCCATGATCGCTGCGCGCTTCACGCCGGCCGAGGCCAATCAGCTCCGCCGCGCGATGGCGACCTTTCGCCATGTCGGCACCATCGGCGCGCTGGGCGAGCGCTTCATCAAAGGCATGACCGGCAACGGCTACACACAGGATTTCGCCGAGCGCTGCTTCCACCAGATCGAGGGCTTCGGCGATTACGGCTTTCCCGAAAGCCATGCCGCAAGCTTCGCGCTGCTGGTCTATGCCTCGGCCTGGCTCAAATGCCATTACCCCGCGGTGTTCGCCTGCGCCATTCTCAACAGCCAGCCGATGGGCTTCTACGCCCCGGCGCAGCTCGTGCGCGACGCCAAGGAGCATGGCGTCGAAATGCGACCCGTCGATATCGGCGCGAGCTTCTGGGATCATACGCTCGAATCCGATGACCAGGGCGGCTTCGCGTTGCGCCTCGGCTTCCGCCAAGTGAAAGGCTTCCGCGAGGACGACGCCAAAGCCCTGGTCGCGGCGCGCGACGCCGGCGACGCCGCAACCATGCGCCGTCTCTGGCAGCGCGCCGGGCTGAAGCGGCAGGTCTTCGAGAGCTTGGCCGATGGCGATGGCTGGAACGGCATCGGCCTCGATCGCCGCGCCGCGCTCTGGGCGGCCAGCGGCCTTGGCGAGAAGCCCTTGCCGCTGTTCGCCGCCGCCGCCCGGCCCGACGACGCGCCCGAGCCGACAGTAAGCTTGCCGGCGATGTCCTTGGGCGAGGCGGTGACGGCGGATTACAACCATCTCCGCCTCTCGCTCAAAGCCCATCCGCTGGCGCTGCTGCGCCCGCGCCTCGAGCGCGAGCGCGTCCTGCCCAACCGGCGGCTTGCCGCGCTCAAGGACGGGCAGCGCGTCAAGCTGGCGGGGCTTGTCCTGGTGCGCCAGCAGCCGGGTACCGCCAAGGGCGTCATCTTCATGACGCTCGAAGACGAGACCGGCATCGCCAACATCGTCCTCTGGCCCGACGTCTTCGCGCGCTTTCGCCGCGAGGCGGTCGGCAGCCGCGTGCTCGGCGTCGCCGGCAAGGTACAGCGCGACCAAAGCGGCTATGTCATCCATGTGATCGCCGATCGCCTGACCGATCTCTCGCTGCGGCTCGAAGCGCTGAACCAGCCGCCGATCCCGCGCGGCATGCCCGAGCCCGACGCCCGCGAGCGCCGCCGCCGCACCACCTTCCCGCCATCGCGCGATTTCCATTGAGCTGCTACAAGCAAGCCGGCGCGAAGGAGCGGGCATGCGGGTGTTGATCGTGGGGTCGGGCGGACGCGAGCATGCGCTTGCCTGGGCGATCGCCGGCTCGCCGCTGTGCGACACGCTCTATTGCGCGCCCGGCAATCCCGGCATCGCCGCGGAGGCGATTTGCGTGCCGATCGCCGCGACCGACCGCGACGCGCTCCTTGCCTTCGCCAAGAACGAGCGCATCGATTTCGTCGTCGTCGGGCCGGAGGCGCCGCTGGTCGCCGGACTCGTCGACCAGCTCGACGCCGCCGGCATCGCCGCCTTCGGGCCGAGCGCCGCCGCCGCCGCGCTCGAAGGCTCCAAAGGCTTCACCAAAGATCTGTGCGCGAAATACGGCATACCGACCGCGCGTTACCGGCGGTTTACGGATGCCGCCGCGGCCAAGCAATACGCGCGCGATGCGGGCGCCCCGATCGTCGTCAAAGCCGACGGCCTCGCCGCGGGCAAAGGCGTCACCGTCGCGACGAGCCTCGCCGAAGCCGAGGCCGCGATCGACGATGCGCTGGTCGCCAACCGCTTCGGCGCGGCCGGTGCCGAGGTCGTCGTGGAGGAATTCCTCGCGGGCGAGGAAGCCAGCTTCTTTGCGCTCTGCGACGGCAAGACCGCGCTCGCGCTGGCCTCGGCGCAAGACCACAAGCGCGTGGGCGACGGCGATACCGGGCCCAACACCGGCGGCATGGGCGCCTACTCGCCGGCGCCTTGCGTGACGCCCGCAATCGCCGACCAGGTGATGGCGCGCATCATCCGCCCGACGCTGGCGGCGATGACGCGCGAGGGCAGGCCCTACAAAGGCGTGCTCTATGCCGGGCTGATGCTGACGGCGGAGGGGCCGAAGCTGATCGAATACAACGCGCGCTTCGGCGATCCCGAATGCCAGGTGCTGCTGCCGCGCCTCAAAAGCGATCTGCTGCCGGCGCTGCTCGCGGCGCATGACGGCGTCCTCAAAGACTTCGATCTGCGCTGGCGCAACGAGGCGGCCTTGTGCGTCGTGCTCGCCGCCAAGGGCTATCCCGACGATCCGCAGCGTGGCAGCGAGATTCGCAATCTCGCCGCCGCCGCGGCGAGCGATCCCCAGGTGAGCATCTTCCACGCCGGCACGACGCAAGCAGGCGATAAGCTGCTCGCCGAGGGCGGCCGCGTCCTCAACGTCGTGGGGTTGGGCGCGACGATCGACGAGGCGCGGCGCCGCGCCTATGCCGTGGTCGACCGCATCGACTGGCCGGAAGGCTTCTGCCGCCGCGACATCGGCTGGCGCGCGCTAAAGCGCTGAGGCGGCATAGTCCTTCGAGACGGCCCTTCGCGAAGCTCAGGGCCTCCTCAGGACGAGGTGATTTTCCTCATCCTGAGGAGCTGTCCGTAGGACCGCATCTCGAAGGATGCCCACGCTTGTCATCGCCCGCCCGATCGGCGAAGCTTGGCGGCGGGGAGGAACCATCATGGCCTTGGCTCACGCCGTCATCACGCGCGAGGATCGCGAGCAAGCGGTCCTGAAACGCGTCTCGAACCGCTTGCTGTGGTTCCTCATGCTCTGCCTGATGATCAATTTCATCGACCGCACCAATGTCGGCTTTGCCGCGCTGACCATGAACAAGGCGCTGGGCCTTACCGCGACCACCTTTGGTTTGGCGGGCTCGGCGCTGTCGCTCGCCTATCTGCTGTGCGAGATTCCCTCCAACCTGATCCTCGAGCGGGTCGGCGCGCGCAAATGGCTGGCGCGTATCATGATCACCTGGGGTATCGCCTCGGCCGCGACCATGTTCGCGATCGGGCCGTGGAGCCTGGTCGGGTTGCGCGTGCTGGTCGGCATCGCCGAGGCCGGCTTCGTTCCGGGCCTTGTCCTCTACATGACCTATTGGTACCCGCAATATCGCCGCGCCAGCGCGCAGACCATGTTCATGATCGGCCAGCCGATCGCCGGCATGATCGGCGCGCTGCTCGGCGGCGCGATCCTCGGCCTCAACGGGCATTGGGGCTTGGCCGGGTGGCAGTGGCTGTTCCTTTTGGAAGGCCTGCCGGCGGTGATCTTCGGCATCTGGATGTATTTCCACCTCGCCGACAAGCCGAAGGACGCGAAATTCCTCTCCGCCGACGAGCAGGCGACGCTGATCGCGCTGCTGGAGCGCGACGAGGCCGAGCGCCGCCGCGCGCAGCCGGCGGGCCCGAAGCGCTCGGTCGCGCGGCTGGTCCTCGGCCGCAACATGCTGCTGCTGTCCTTCGCCTATGCGACGCTGATCGCGACCTTCAGCGCGTTGACCCTCTGGACGCCGCAGATCGTCCACAGCTTCTTGGCGGCGGGCACGCCGTTTTGGGAGATCGGCCTGATCGTCGCGATCCCGCCGCTGTGCTCGATCCTCTGGATGATCTATTGGACGCGCCGCTCCGACCAGCGCAAGGAACGGTTCTGGCATTGCGTCGCGCCGATGCTGGTCGCAGCCGCCGGCTGGGCGATCGCCGCGACGGTTGGCGCCCCGGCCTTGCAGCTCTTGGGGCTGGTGATCGCCTCGGCCTTCGGGCTCTCGGCCTGGCCGGTGTTCTTCACCACGCCGTCGATCATCCTGCCGCGCGAGGCGCATGCCGCGGGCCTCGCCTTCCTCAACACCGTCGGCATCGGCGGCTCGAGTTTGAGTCCGATCCTGGTCGGCTATCTGCGCGACGCGACCGGGAGCTTCGCGGTGCCGCAGCTCGCGATCGCCGGCCTCTTGGTCGTCGGCGTGCTGCTGATGATGCTGATACCGAAAGGCTTGCTGGAGCAGGGCGCCGCGCCGGCGCCGGCCATCGCCTAGGGAGCGCGGAATGAAATTCGGGCATTTCTGCCTGCCGACCTATTTTGCCGATGTCGATGGCGATATCGGCGGCTTCATGCGCCGCTTCGTCGATTTTCTGGTCACCAGCGAAGATGCCGGGTTCGATGCGTTGTTCGCGAACGAGCATCATTTCGATGCCTATGGCGGCCTGGTGCCGTCGCCGACCATCATGGTCGCGGCGCTGGCGCAGCGCACCAAGCGCGTGAAGCTCGGCTCCTCGATCGTCGTGCTGCCGCTGCACAACCCGATCGAGATCGCCGAGCAATGGGCGATGGTCGATCTGATGTCGAGCGGCCGGGTCGAGCTCGGTGTCGGCCGCGGCTTCGTCGCCTATGATTACGACCGGCTCGGCGTGCCGCTCGAAGGCGCGCAAGAGCGCTTGAAGGATGGCATCGATCTCATCCGCAAGGCGTGGAGCGGCGAGAATTTCAGCCACAACGGACCGTTCTACCGATACGAGGATTTGCAGGTTTGGCCGCGGCCGCAGCAGCGCCCGCATCCGCCGATCTGGCTGTCCTGCGGCGGCACGCCCGACAGCTTCCGATGGGCGGGACAAGAGGGCTTCGGCATCTTCACCGTCGCCTATCGCGGGGTCGAGCCGCTGATCCCGCTCAACCAGATATATCGCGACGCCTGGATCGCGGCCGGCCATCCCGCCAAGGATTACAAGATCGCGGCGCATTATCAGGTCGTCTTGAGCGAGGACGGCGCGGAGGCGCGCGACATCGCAACCAAAGCACTGAAGCGCTATATCGGCGCGACCACCCACACCCTCGACCGCTCGCGCGCCGATCGCGAGCACACGCAGCGCGAGAATTATAAGAAGGTCGATCAGGAAGTGATCGACGTGCCGCGCATGGTCGCCGAATGCCGCGTCGTCGCCGGCACGCCCGATGAAGCGGTAAAGCTGTTGACGCGCGCGCAGGAGATGATGGGCTTCACCCAAATCGACTGCACCTTCTATTTCGGCGGCATCCCCTTCGAGCAAGCACAGAAATCGCATCGGCTCTTTGCCGAGAAGGTGATGCCGCGGCTGCGGCATATCTGATTCAAGCGATCCCCTCACCCTCCCGCTTCGCGGGTCCCTCCCTCTCCCCAGCGGGGAGAGGGCTTCACTCCCGCCGACTCAGAAAAAAGTCCTTCAGCAGTGCCGCCGCGCGCTGCTCTTCGATGCCGCCATAAATCTCCGGCCGATGGTGGCAGGTCGCCAGCGTGAAGAAGCGCGCGCCATGCTCGACCGCGCCGCCCTTCGGATCGTATGCGCCGTAATAGAGCCGGCGGATGCGCGCGAACGAAATCGCCGCCGCGCACATCGCGCAGGGCTCGAGCGTGACATAGAGATCGCAATCCGCGAGCCGCGGCGATTGCCGCAGCGCCGCCGCCGCGCGCAGCACCAGAAGCTCGGCATGGGCCGTGGGATCGTGCCGCGCCTCGACCTCGTTGCCCGCGGCCGCGAGCACGACGCCGGCGGCATCGACCAGCACCGCCCCGACCGGCACCTCGCCGCGCGCCTCAGCCCGCGCCGCCTGTTCCAATGCCAATTCCATCGGCGATAACATATTTTTCCCGCCCCCGTCCTTCGAGACGGCCGCTACGCGGCCTCCTCAGGATGAGGATAAAGGAATGGCCTCACCCTGAGGAGTGATCCGAAGGATCGCGTCTCGAAGGGCAAGGCCGCTTCCTTGCTGCCAGGCATCGCACGGCGTAAGAACCCACCATGGCACAACCGGTTATCGGCCTCACCCTTGATTCCGAGCCGCCGGGCGGCTATTCGAAAACCCATCCCTGGTACGCGTTGCGCGAGAATTACTGCAGCGCCGTCAGCGCTGCCGGCGGGTTGCCGATCCTGCTGCCGCACGAGCCCGAGCATGCCCAAGCTTATCTCGGCCTCATCAGCGGCCTGGTCGTGACCGGCGGCGCTTTCGATGTCGACCCGGCGCTGTTCGGCGCCGCGAGCCGCCACGCCAGCGTCACCACCAAGGACCGGCGCACGCGCTTCGAATTCGCGATCACCCAAGGCGCGCTCCAAGCCGACAAGCCGGTACTCGGGATTTGCGGCGGGCAGCAGCTTTTGAACGTCGTGCTCGGCGGCACCTTGATCCAGCACATCCCCGACGAAGTGCCGAACGCGCTCGCCCATGAGCAGCCCAACCCGCGCACCGAGCCCGGCCACAAAGTCGCAATCGCGCAGGGCAGCCTTCTCCATCGCATCACCCAAAGCGACGAGCTGGCGGTGAATTCGGCGCATCACCAGGCGGTCAAAGACGTTGCGCCCGGCATGGTGATCGACGCAACCGCGCCCGACGGCGTCATCGAGGGCATCGAGGACCCGCGCCAGCGCTTCTGCATCGGCGTGCAGTGGCATCCCGAATACGGTCTCAGCGCGGGCGACAAGCGGCTGTTCGCGGCCTTCATCGCCGCGTGCCGCTGATGGCCGAAGAGCTGGAAGAAGCGATCCCCGCGAAGGGCGAGCGCGTCGCGAAGATCCTGGCGCGTGCCGGGCTGTGCTCGCGCCGCGACGCCGAGCGCTGGATCGCCGAAGGCCGGGTCAGCCTCAAAGGCACGGTGCTGACCTCGCCGGCGATCAATGTGCGCGATCCCGCCGAGTTGACGGTCGACGGCAAGCCCTTGCCCGAGACCGAGCGCGCGCGGCTGTGGCGCTATCACAAGCCGAGCGGGGTCGTCACGACGCATCGCGACGAGAAAGGCCGCGCCACCGTCTTCGAGAAATTGCAGGAGGGCCTGCCGCGGCTGATTTCGGTCGGCCGGCTCGATCTCAATTCCGAAGGCCTGCTGCTGATGACCAATGATGGCGGGCTCGCGCGCAAGCTGGAGCTGCCCGCGAATGGCTGGCTGCGGCGCTACAAGGTGCGCGTCCACGGCGCCGTCGATCCCGCGCGGCTCGAAGAGCTCGCCAAAGGCGTAACCGTCGAGGGCGTCGCCTACGGCCCGATCCAGGCGACCTTCGAGCGCGAGCAGCGCAGCAGCAATCTCTGGCTCACCGTCTCCTTGCGCGAAGGCCGCAACCGCGAGGTGCGCAAGGTGATGGCGCATCTCGGCCTCGACGTCAGCCGCCTCATCCGCATCGCCTATGGCCCGTTCCAGCTCGGCAATCTCGCGCGCGGCGGCATCGAGGAAGTGCCGCCGCGCGTGCTGCGCGAACAGCTCGGGACGGGCGAGCCGACCGAGAAAGGCGAGAAGCGCGAACAACGCCATCGCAACGAGGACCGCGCCCGTAGCGAGATGAGCGCAAGTCCCGCGCCGAGCGAGCAAGACGCCAAGCGCGAGCGGCGCGAAAAGCGCGACCATCGCGCGAAGCTGAGCCGCGGCGGGCCGAGCGCGAAGCCCGCGTATAGCGAGAAACGCACGAGCGGCGAGCGGCACGCGAAACCCGAACACAGCACGGAGCGCACTCGGAGCGGACCGGGCCCAAAGTCCGAGCACCGCGAGAAACGCGCAAGCCCCGAGCGGCACGCGAAACCCGAACGCAGCACGGAGCGCAGCCGTGGCGCGCCGCGCGCAAAGCCCGAAACGCCCGAGAAGCCCGCCCCGAGCGCGCGCCGTTCCAATGCGCGTCATCGCTGGTAAGCATCGCGGCCGGCCGCTCGCCGTGCCCGAAGGCCAAGCCGTGCGCCCGACCAGCGACCGCGCGCGCGAAGCGGTGTTCGACATCCTGGCGCATGGCCGCTTTGCCGAGCAGGATGCCTGCCTCGACGCGATCGTGCTCGACGCCTTCGCCGGCACCGGCGCCTTCGGCTTGGAAGCGCTATCGCGCGGCGCGCGCCACGCCAGCTTCATCGAGAAGGACCGGGTCGCACGCGCGGTGCTGCAGCAGAACATCGCCGCGCTCGGCGAGACGACGCATGCCGCGATCCTCAACGCCGACGCAACCCGCCCGCCGCGCGCGACCGGCGCCTGTTCGCTGGTCTTTCTCGATCCGCCTTACGGCGAGAACCTCGCCGCGCAAGCGCTCAAAGCGCTGCCGCAAAGCGGCTGGATCGCAAAGGGCGCGCTGGTGATCGTCGAGATCGCCGCGAAAGAGGATTTCACCGCGCCCGAGAATTTTGAGATGCTCGACGAGCGGCGGTATGGTGCGGCGAAGTTCGTGTTTTTGCGATATGGGATCGCTTGAACCAACCCTCGCCACCCGTCTTCGGGGGGACAGGGTGCGAGCTTCAGCGAGCGGGTGAGGTGGGCGGCTCAGCATACGCATCGCGTCGTTGAACCACACCTCACCCTCCCATTGCTACGCAATGGGTCCCTCCCTCTCCCCGCTTCGCGCGGAGAGGGATTTTAAGCGCGACGCTGCTGTCTACCGCACGAACGGTGGCTATGCCGGCTATTTCCAAGACCTCGGCCGCCATCTCTGGGAGATCGCCTTCAGCCCCGCGATGCTGCCGAAGGATTAATCCGATTCTCGGTGAATGTCTGTCAGCACGAAATTCGAATACGATACTGTGCCATCGGGAAATGTGATCTGCCAGATTTCATAGCCGGTAAAATTGAGGACTTGCAGCTTGCGAGACTGATCGAAACAGAAAACCAAATCGCCGGACTCGTAATCAAGTTCGACTTTCGTCACCTGCGAACCATCGAGCGCCTTCCGAAGCTCAGCGACCGCATTGATCGGCGCTGGAAGCCCATATTGCTGGCGGTGATCGAACCCGCTAAGACGCGCCGTGCCATCCTCGAATAGTCGCCAGTAGTCGGCCCGCAGCGTCGTACCGTCAGAAAACGATATTGCGATCGATGCCTCGCCATTATCCTGGTAATAGCCGCTGTCGCTTACGCTCAGAATGCGTCTACCGACCAACCGCGATAGATTTTCTTCGAGTTGTGTCACGGAGCTACGCTCACCTTCTCCCGAACAGCTTCTCGATGTCCTCGAGCTTCAACTCGACATAGGTCGGGCGGCCGTGGTTGCACTGGCCGGAATGGGGCGTGGCTTCCATCTCGCGCAGCAGCGCGTTCATCTCTTCTGGCAACAGCCGTCGGCCGGCGCGCACGGAGCCGTGGCAGGCGAGCGTGCCGCAGAATTCCTCGAGCTTTTCCTTGAGCGAGAGGGCATTGCCGAACTCGGCGAGCTCGTCGGCGAGATCGCGCACCAGGCCCTGCACGTCGATCTCGCCCAGAAGCGCGGGGGTTTCGCGCACCACCACCGCGCCGGCGCCGAAGGGCTCGATAACGAGACCCAATTCGGTCAGCTCGGCGGTGCGCGCGCTGAGCCGCGCGACGCTGTCCTCGTCGAGCTCGACCACCTCAGGCAGCAGTAATATCTGCCGCGCGACGCCGGTCGAGGCGATCGCCGCTTTCATGCGCTCGTACACCAGCCGCTCATGCGCGGCGTGCTGGTCGACGATGACGATGCCGCTATCGGTCTGGGCGACCACGTAAGTCTCGTGAAGCTGCGCGACGGCCGCGCCCAAGGGGAAGTGCGTTGCTTCCGCCATCGGCATCGGCGCTGCCCGCGCGCCGGGCGCGGCGAAGCCGTCGACCGCGAAAGGCGCCTGATAGAGCGCGGCATCCTCGGCCAAGCCGCGCGACGGCGCATGCGGATAGGCGTAATGCGGCCCCGAGCCTGAACTGCCGCCGGGTCGGAACGAGGCGAGCGCCGCCTCGGCGACCGTGGTCGAGGCACGATGGCCGGCATTGGCGAGCGCCTGACGCAGCGCCCCGACGATCAGGCCGCGTACCAGATTGGCGTCGCGGAAGCGCACCTCGGCCTTCGCCGGATGGACGTTGACGTCGATCGATTCCGCCGGGCCGTCGAGGAACAGTGCCACCATCGGATGGCGGTCGCGGGCGAGGAAATCCTGATAGGCGCCGCGCACCGCGCCGACCAAGAGCTTGTCGCGCACCGGCCGGCCGTTGACGAAAAGATATTGGTCGCGCGACGTGGCGCGGTTGAGCGTCGGCACGCCGGCGAGGCCGGTCAAGCGAAAGCCTTCGCGCTCGGCGGCGATCTCGATCGCGTTGTCGCCGAAATCGCGGCCGAGCACGGCGGCAAGGCGCAAGCGCCGCGCATCGGTGCCCCTACCCTCGATAACGCCCAGATCGCGCGCGACCGCGTTGAGCCGCAGCAGCACGCGATCCTCGTCGCCGCTAACGGTGAAGGCGATGCCGGGATAAGCCATCGCCAACCGCTCGACCACATCGACCGCCGCCTCGCGCTCGGCCCGCGCGGATTTGAGGAATTTCAGCCGCGCCGGCGTCGCGTAGAAGAGATCGCGCATCTCGACCCGCGTGCCTTGGCCCAAGGCCGCCGGCTGGACCGCGCCCTTGGCGCCGCCTTCGACCGCGATAACCCAAGCGCTGTCGCTGCCGCGCTTGCGGCTGGCGATGCTGAGGCGGCTGACCGCGCCGATCGAGGGCAGCGCCTCGCCGCGAAAGCCGAGATGAGCGATGTTGAGAAGATCGTCGTCGGGCAGCTTCGAGGTGCAGTGGCGCTCGACCGCCAACGCCAGCTCGTCCCGATCCATGCCGGCGCCGTCATCGCTGACGATGACGAGGCTCTGCCCGCCCTCTCTCAAGGTCACATCGATGCGCGAGGCGCCGGCATCGATCGAATTCTCGATCAGTTCTTTCAAGGCCGCGGCCGGCCGCTCGATCACCTCGCCGGCGGCGATGCGGTTGACGAGGACTTGCGGCAGGAGGCGGATCGGCATCCGCCTATTGTGCCTTGGCCTGCCCCATCTGGCCAAGGAATTGCCGCGCGATCACCTTGCCTTCCTCGACCGCGGGCTGGTCGAACGCATTGACGCCAAAGAGATCGGCGGCGATGATGGTTTCCAGCATGAAATGCATCAGCAGCGCGCCGAGGGTCTTTTCGTCGAGTCGCACGATGTGGAGGAGCCGAGTCGGCCGGCCGTTGCGAATGAGGCTTTGCGCGGTCGCGCGCTGCTCGGCATCGAGCAGATCGCCCATGCGCTTGCCCACAAGGTAGCCGAGCGACGGATCGCTGGCGAGCTCGGGCGAGACGGTCGCGCCGGTGCCGGCGACGTCGCTGGTCACCAAGGTGAACATCTTGTCGGCCGGGCCGGCGAGATAGAGCTGGAGTTGGCTGTGCTGATCGACCGTGCCGAGGGCGCGGATCGGGGTCGTGCCCTTGCCGTCCTTGCCGAGGCTTTCCGCCCAAAGCTGGCGGAACCACAGCCCGAAATGCGCCAGGCGATCGAGATAGGGCATGATCACGGTGGCGGCGATGCCGTGGCGCTCCGACAGCCCGACCGCGATCGCCGCGCCCAGCGCCGGGGCCGATTCCTGCGGCGTGCTTGCGGCGAGGGCGGCATCGAGCGCCTCGCCGGCACCCGCGCGCAACGCCGCGACATCGAGCCCCGCCAGCATCGCCGGCAGCAGCCCGACATTGGACAGCACCGAATAGCGCCCGCCGATGCCGGGATCGTGATCGAGGATCGGCGTCTTGAGCTTCATCGCGAGCAACCGTAGCGGATTGTCGCGCGGCTCGGTGATCGCAATGCTGTGCCGCCCGACCGCATCGGCGTCGAGCTTGGTGCGCAGCCATTCGACGCAGATCGCGAATTGCGACATGGTTTCGGCGGTGCCGCCCGATTTCGAGATCGCGACGACGCCGGTGCGCGCCGGATCGAGCGCGGCGAACAGCGCCGCGAAGGTCGTCGGGTCGATATTGTCCATGAAATGGATGTGCGGCTGCGCGCGCGGATCGGCGAGGGCGTAAAGCGTCTGGCCGCCGAGGCTCGAGCCGCCGGTGCCGAGGATGATCACATCGTTGAAGCGCAGCCGCGGGCCGGCGCGGAAGGTCTTCAAGATGCGGCGGAGCTGCGCGATGTCGTCCTTGCGCTGCGGCAGGCCCAAGAGCGGCAGGCTGCCCTCGGCGCGAATGCGGCGCAGCTTGTCGAGCGCCGGTGCCGCGCGCGCCAGCATCGCATCGAGCGCTGCGGGATCGAGGCCGCGCTGTCCCACCGTTTCGGTGAGGCAGCCGGCAATGTCCTGGCGGTAATTCATCGGAAAGCCTTTTCGGAGGGTGTCACCCGCCAGGTGTAACGCGCTCGGCCCCTTGAAGGTTCTCGGGCGCGCCGACGACCGCAAACAGCAGATCGTCGGGCGACAGCAGGCGCCGAGCGACCCGTTTGGCGTCGGCCAGCGTGACCTGGTCGATCAGCGCGTCGCGACGATCGAGATAGTCGATGCCGAGATGATCGAACTCGATCGACACCAGGATCGCGGCGATGCGGCCGGTCGAATCGAGGCTCAGCGGGAACGAGCCGGTGACGTAGGTCTTGGCGTCGGCGAGCTCTTTCGCGGTCGGGCCGGTATCGTGCATGCGGCGCCAGGTGTCGCGGATCACGTCGATCGATTCCGCGACATGGGCGTTCTGGCTGCCGACCTGCCCGATGATCACGCCGGCATGCTGCATCGGATCGAGCGAGGCCGAGACCGAATAGGCGAGCCCGCGCTGCTCGCGCACTTCGAGCGCGACCCGCGAGGTCAGGCCGCCGGCGCTGAGAATGTCGAGATCGAGCAGCGCCGCATACCAATCGGGATCGTTGCGCTTGATCCCGGGCTGGCCGAATACCACGACGCTTTGCGGGATCGGCATGGAGACCACCTTGACCTCGTTGGCGGTCTGCGCCGCCACGTCCGCGACCGTGTCCGGCGCGGCGCGATCGGGCAGCGCGCCGAAGGTCGCATCGAGCAGCGGCTTCAATTGCTCGGGCGTGATGTCGCCGACCACGCCGATCACCAGCGCGTCCTTGGCGAAGCGGTCATGGACCAGGCGGCGCAGATCGTCGGTCGTGATCCCGTTCACCGAATCCGCCGTACCGCGCGACGACAGCCCGTAAGGATGGCCCGGGAACGCCGATTGCCACCACAGGCGGCTGGCGACCGACAATGGCTGGCGCTGCTCGCGCGCGATGCTGTCGAGGATCGTGGCGCGCACCCGCGCCACCGGCTCCGGATCGAAGCGCGGCTGCGTTAGCGCCAGGCGCAACAGATCGAAGGACGGCGCGAGATTGCTTTTGAGCGTGCGCAACTGCGCCGTGATCATGTCGGGCCCGGCATTGAAACTGAGCTCGGCGGCGAGATCCTCGAGCTTGCTCTGATAGGCGGTGCTGTCGAGGTCGCCGGCGCCTTCGTCCAAGAGATCGACCGCGAAATTCGCAAGGCCGCGGTGGTCGGCGGGATCGAGCGCGGTGCCGCCGCGGAAGGCGACGCTCATCGAGACGATCGGGATGCTGTGATCCTCGACCAGCCAGGCGGTGATGCCGTGCGCGGTTTTCACCGCCTCGATCGTGACCGCCCGCGCCGGCAGCGCGAGCGCGGCGGTCGCAACGACCGCCAGGGAGACGAGCCGGATTGCCGCGGCGATCCTCATGATGTCGGCCCCGGCATCAGCACGCCGGTCACCGCGATGTCGTCGCGGATCACCGCCTTGGCCGCCGCGCGCACCTGATCGAGCGTCACCGCGGCGATGCGGTCGGGCCAGCTTTGCACATCGTCGAGGCTGCGCCCGAGCGCCAACGCCGTGCCGACGATGCGCGCCGGTCCGGAAAGGCTGTCGCGGGCGTAGGTGGCCTCGGCGATCATGCGCTGCTTGGCGCGCTCCACCTGGTCCGCGGCGATGCCGCCATCGAGCGCGGTCTTGACGATGCCGTCCAGCGCCGCCTCGAAATCCGCGACCGACACGCCGTTCTTGACCGTCGCTTCGAAGCCGAAGGTCGTGAGGTCGTATTGGTCGGGGTCGTAAAAAGCGCCGGCCGACAGCGCCAGTCCCTTATCGATGACCAGACCCTTATAGAGCGGCGAGTCCGCGCTGCCGCCCAGCACCTCGGCCAGAACCTGCAGCGGATAGGCGTATTTGGTCTCGCCGGCACGATAGCTCGGCGCCAGCCATTGCCGGCTCCAATCGACATCGGTGACGCGCGGGCTCTTCATCGTAAGCCGCGCCGCGGCGACCTTCGGCGGCTCGCTGACGCGATCGCGCGCGGGCACGGCGCGCGCCGGAATGACACCGTAATATTTCTCGGCCAGCGCCTTCACATGCTCGGGCGTCGCGTCGCCGGCGATCACCACCACCGCATTGTTGGGCGCGTACCAGCGGCGATAGAAATCCTGTTCATCTTTGGTCGTCAGCTTGTGCATCTCGTCTTCCCAGCCGATCGTCGGAATGCGGTAGGGATGGTGGAGGTAGAGCGCGGTATTGAGCTGCTCGTCGAACAACGCCGCCGGGCTATTGTCGATGCGCATCCGCCGTTCCTCGAGGATCACCTGGCGCTCGGGCGTAACCACGGCGTCGTCGATGACGAGATTGGCCATGCGATCGGCCTCGAGCTTCATCACCAGCTCAAGCCGGTCGGCGGCGACGTTCTGGAAGAATGCGGTGTAGTCATGCGTCGTAAAGGCGTTGTCCTCGCCGCCATTCTGCGCGACAATGCGCGAGAAATCGCCCGGCGGCACGGTCTTGGTGCCGCGGAACATCAGATGCTCGAGGAAATGGGCGGCGCCCGATTTGCCGATGACCTCGTCGGCGGCGCCGGCCTTGTACCAGACCATCTGGGTGACGATCGGCGCGCGGTGGTTGGGGATGACCACCACTTGCAGGCCGTTCGCCAGGGTGAAGCCGTGCGCCTCGAACAGCTCGGCCCGCGCCGGCGACGCGAGCGCGAGCAGGACCGCCAGCAGGAGCAGGATCGGCCCCGATCCGCCTCGCAATTTCGGCAACGTCATCGGCGCTCCCGCAAGCGGATTAAGCTTTAGAACAGCCAGTCGAACCAGCCCGATTTCTTGGTCGTGCGCTCGAAGGTCGGGGTAATCGCATCGGCCGGCGCGGGCGACGGACCGCCCGGCTTGGTCACCGATTGCGCGAGGCGAATGCGCGACGCCTCTTCGCTGGGATTGACCACCTGGTTCGACGGCGGCGTGGTCGGCCCGGACCAGAACAGCAGCTTGTCCACGAGACTCCGCTGGAAGGGCACGCCGGCGTTCGGATCGGCATCGACGGTCTGCCGGATATCGGCCGGCGCATTGGCCGCACCGGCCTGCTTCAACAGATCTTGCTCGCCCGGGCTCATCGTATTGTCGACCGGCGGCAGGGGGGTCTGCTGACTGGCGCCGGCGCGGAACACGGTCTCGCGCGCTTGCTCGGTCGTGCTGGAAAGCTCGGGACCGTTGCCGATCCGGGGCGGACGCAGCGCGTAATCCGGTGGGATCGCGAGCGGTGCGCTCGAGGTTACCTCGAACTCATCCGGGATCACCCGGGTCTTGCCGATCGCACGGTTGAAGCTGTCGCAACCGGCCAGCGGCAGGGCCGCTGCCGCCAGCGCCGCGACCAGCAAAAATGACGACCTGAACCTCACGCCCGGGCGCTCCCTCGATTTTCCAAGATTTCCACAGCTTAAGCGGCTTCCCGGCGGGCAAGCAAGCCATCTAGCAGGAGGCCCGCAACCCCCAGGCAAATTGCCGCATCGGCGAGGTTGAAGGCGAACCAATGCCAGGTGCCGAGGTGGAAATCGAGGAAATCCACCACCGCGCCCCGAAACAGCCGGTCGAGGACGTTGCCGACGGCGCCGCCGATGACCAGGCCGAGCGCGAGCCTGATCAAGGCACTCGGCGCGCGCCGTAGCCAGACGATCAGCGCCACCACGATCGCCGCGGCCAAAACCGTGAAAACCGCCGTGTTCATGGCCGCGTTGGTATTGAAGAGCCCGAAGCTCATGCCCCGGTTTCCGGTCAGCACCAAGTTAAAAAACGGCGTCACCGCGGCGACCGGCACGCCGCCA
>DATLUE010000053.1:0-2799 GCA_035533255.1 Allostellaceae bacterium
CATATCGAAATCGTGTTGCGCGAGGGCGGGCAGGCGCTGATCGCGGTCGCCGACGACGGCAGCGGCATGAGCCGCGACGAGCTGGCCCTGGCGGTCGAGCGCCACTGCACCTCGAAACTTCCCGATGACGACATTCTCGAAATCAAGGCGCTGGGGTTTCGCGGCGAAGCGTTGCCCTCGATCGGCGCGGTCAGCCGGATGCGCATCGTCTCGCGCCCGCCCGGCGACGACCATGCCTGGGAGATCGCCGTCGAAGCGGGGCTGAAGCAGATGCCGATGCCGGCCTCACACCCGCCCGGCACCAGGGTCGAGGTGCGCGACCTGTTTTTTGCGACGCCAGCGCGGCTCAAATTCCTCAAGACCGCGCGCAGCGAGCAGAGCCAGGCGGTCGATGCGGTGAAGCGCCTGGCGATGGCCTGCCCCGGGGTCGCCTTTACCGTGATCGGCGACGACGACCGCGTCTTGCTGCGCCTGCCCGTATCGCCGTCGCGCGAGGCGCGGCTCGCGGCATTGCTCGGCCGCGACTTTGCCGAGAATTCGGTGCCGGTCAAGGCGGAACGCGACGGCTTCGCCCTGACCGGACTGATCGGCCTGCCGACCTTGAACCGCGGCCTGCCGCGCGACCAGTATCTGGTCGTCAACGGAAGGCCGGTACGCGACAAGCTGCTGGTCGGCGCGGTGCGCGGCGCTTATCAGGACGTCCTGGCGAAGGACCGCCATCCGGTCGTCGCCCTCTTCCTCGACGGGCCGCCCGCCGAGATCGACGTCAATGTTCACCCGGCCAAGGCCGAGATCCGCTTTCGCGACGCCGGCCTCGTTCGCGGCCTCATCGTCGGCGCCCTGCGCCATGCGCTGCAAGCCGCCGGAATGCGCGCCTCGACCACCGTCAGCACCGGCGCGCTGGCCGCCTTCCGCCCGCCGAACGGGGCTGCGGCGCCGCGCTTTGCCTTTCCGCCGAGGGCGCCGATTCCGGCATTCGCCGAGACCGGCAACGCCTATCTGATGCCGCGCGAGCCGGATGCCGCCGCGGCAGCAG
This sequence comes from Allostellaceae bacterium, assembly GCA_035533255.1. Classification (GTDB taxonomy): domain Bacteria; phylum Pseudomonadota; class Alphaproteobacteria; order ATCC43930; family CGMCC-115725; genus CAIKMD01. The sequence goes on from DATLUE010000053.1 coordinate 1,037, forward strand.
CCATACCGGAAGCGCCCGAGGCGCCGGGCGACGCGGTTCTCGGCAATGCCCGCGCGCAACTGCACGGCACCTACATCCTGGCGGAAACCGCGACCGGCATCGTTCTCGTCGACCAGCACGCGGCCCACGAGCGGCTCGTCTACGAGCGGATGAAGGAGGCGCTGGCGAAGCATGGGGTGGCGCGCCAGACCCTGCTGTTGCCCGAAATTGTCGAGCTTGATCCGGCATTGGCGGCGCGGCTCGCGGCGCGCGCCGATGAGCTTGCCGAATTCGGCCTCGTCCTCGAAGGCTTTGGCCCGGGTGCGGTCATCGTGCGCGAGGTGCCGGCATTGGTGCCCGGGCTCGACGTCGGTGCGCTGGTGCGCGATCTCGCCGACGAACTGGCCGAGTGGGGCGACGCCCTCGCACTCAGAGAACGGGTCGAGAATGTCTGCGGCACGCTCGCCTGCCATTCGAGCGTGCGCGCCGGGCGCCGTCTGACCCAGCCGGAAATGGATGCGCTGTTGCGCCAGATGGAGGCGACGCCGAACAGCGGCCAATGCAACCACGGCCGCCCGACCTATGTGACCCTGGCGCTCAACGACATCGAACGGCTGTTCGGCCGGCGGTGATTAAGCCGGCTTGCGCCCGTAGACGATGACCCGCGCGCCGCGGCGGAACTGCTCGTAATCGTCGGCAGCGGCCGGCAATACCGCGATTTCCTCGAAACCGAAATGCCGCAACAGCCACAAGAGCGCGTTCAGCGAGGGCACCAGCGCCAATTCGCTCGCACCGCCCTCGCGGCTGTCGGGAAAGTCGGCGGTCAGCGCGAACACGCCGGTGACCGGGCGCTGGCTGTCATAGGCGCCGTTTTCGACGATGCCCGAGACGTCGTAGGGAAACACCTGGGTTTCGATCAGGATGTGCTGGCGAGTGAGTTGCGCGGCCAATCGCAGCACGCGCAGCGGATCTTCCAGGTGATAAATCAGCCCGAAGACCAGGACGAAATCGGCGCTCAGGGCCGGATCGAATTCCAGTCGGCGCAGATCGGCCTCGACAAAGTCGACGTTGCTGGCGCCGCACACTTCGGCGATCAGGCGCGCGGCCAAGACGCTCTCCGTGCGGATCTCGTAACCCCGCACCGATGCAAAGTATTTCGCCAGCTCCAGCGAAAAAAAGCCTTCGTGCGAGGCAAAGTCGATCGCGGTCATCCTGCTCGGATCGGCCACCTTCTGTTCGATGACGGTGCGCAGGTGGCGCGCGCGGGTGCTGTGTACTTCGAGTATCCGAGCCGGTATATCGCTGCGCGTCACGGTCCCGTCGGGCAGTTCGAATTGATAAAACCAGAGGCGCTGCTTCACCAGATCGAGCCTGGCGGGATCGGCATGGTCCATGCTGCGTTCGATCCGCTCCGCGAGGGTCGATCGCGCGCATTATCTCCGAGGCGCAGCGGAAAAGCATCAATGGCGCGCCGCGGCAGCCGCCGATGACCGTTGCCGATCCGCGTTTCGCGCGGCGCAACCAGGTTCCGCGCGGCATCCTCTACATGGTTGCCTCGACCGTGGTGTTCGCCGGGGTCAATGCGGTCGTCAAATGGGAACTGGCGCTCTACCCGGTCGGCGAGGTGGCGTTCTTCCGCTCGGTATTCGCCTTCACCGCGGTCGCACTGATGATCCTGCCGCGCAGCGGCTGGGGCGTGTTGCGCACCCAGCGCTACCGCGCCCACGTGCAGCGCGGGCTGTCGCAGTTCGGCTCGATGACCTGCATGTTCCTGGCGTTGCGCG
>DATLUE010000054.1:0-2648 GCA_035533255.1 Allostellaceae bacterium
CGAAGGCGCCGGCATCCCCGATGTCACAGGCGCGTGGCTGCATCAGGCGGGCGCCGGCCGCACCTTCTGCGTGGTCTCGATCAAGCAGAGATATTTTGGCCATTCGACCCAGGTCGGGCTGGTGGCGAGCCAGGTCAATCCGGTCGGCTATATCGGGCGCTGGATCGTCGTCGTCGACGACGACATCGACCCGACCGACATCCACGACGTGATCTGGGCGATGGGCACGCGCTGCGATCCGAAGACGCGCACCACGATGCTCGACAATTGCTGGTCGTCCCGGCTCGACACGATGGTGTTCGATTATTCGAAACTCACCAATTCGCGGATGGTGATCGACGCCTGCCGGCCTTACGAACGGCTCGACACCTTCCCCAAAGTGGCCCAGACCTCGCCCGAATTCGCGGCCAAAATCCGCGCCAAATGGCCGGAGCTGTATCGATGAGTTGCGCGACCATTCTGCACCCTTCGACTGCTCGCTATCGCTCGCGCTCAGGGCGAGGAAAGCGTGTTATGGCATCTTCCATAGACCTCGTCCTGAGCAGCGCTCCCGAGGAGCGCCTGTCGAAGGACCCACAATGTTGAGCCCGTCATGACCGATTCCGAATCCCTCCTTCGCCACCAGGTCGCGGCCGTGTCGCTGCTGCTCAATGCCGAGGACATCCTCGGCTATAGCGGCCATATCAGCATGCGCCTCCCCGGCACGGATACGTTCCTGATCCAGCCGGTCGATCAGAGCCGCGCCCAGCTTCGGCCCGAGCATCTGCTGATCTGCGGCATGGACGGCAAATCGCGCTCGATCTCGAACCGCGCGCGGCCGCCATCGGAAGTGTTCATCCACACCGAGATTTTCCGCGCGCGGCCCGATGTCAACGCGGTCGCGCATTTCCACCACGATCTGACGACGACCTTCTCGCTGGTCGAGGGCGCCACGCTGGTGCCGATCAAGAATCACGCAGTGCGCTGGGAAAGCGGCATCCCGACCCATCCCGATCCGAGCCATGTCTCGTCGCCCGATCTCGGCCGATCGGTCGCGGACACGTTGGGGCCACATCATGCGCTGCTGATCCGCGCGCATGGCCAAGTCGTGGTCGCCGAAGACTTGCCGTCGCTGCTGTCGGATTGCGTGCATTTCGTCGAGAACGCGGTCGCGCTCTACCACGCCTCGGTCCTGGGCAAGGTGATGCCGCTCACGGAAAGGGAAATGACCGCGTTCCGCGACGATTTCCATCGCGGCCCGCACGCCTCGAAGCTGTGGCTCTATTACGTCGGCAAGGGCCTCGACAGCGGCACCTTGCCAAGCGAATGGCGCGAGACGCTGCTCGCCTGAGAATACGCGACCTGACGCCTACCCCACCAGGGCGAGCGCGCCGACCACCACCAGGCAAATGATCGCGACCAACGCAACCGCGACATTGCGCGCTTGGTGCGCGTGTAGATCCTTGCGTCCGGGCATAGCGAGTGTGCTCCTTTACAAGATAACGAATCCCCACGCCTCCCGCTCCGGTCGAAGCAATCGCCAGGCCATACCTGCCGGTTCAAGGACTTGGCTCGCCCGGTCCCGCGCGCGGGACCGAAATGTCAAAAACCGCGACGGTTAATAGTGATCGGACGGCGATCTCAAAGCACTTGGCAAACACAAAAAAATCAAATATGATATCTTAATATCTTTTGCTGCTTAGTGAGTTTCCGGCCAATGTCCGTCCATCCGTTGTTCCAGGATTTGCCGCAAAAACAGGGGCTTGCTCTGCCAGGCCGCGCTGCGACTTTATCGGCCCAACTGGTCGCCGAAATCCGCCAGGCATTGTTCGAGAAGCGGTTGCGACCCGGCGACTTTCTCGGCGGCGAGCAGGACATCGCGAACCAACGCGGCGTGTCGCGCATCGTCGCGCGCGACGCGCTGCGGACGCTCGAGGCGCTCGGCATCGTCGAGATCAAGGTCGGCTCGGGCGGCGGCGCGCGGATCGCGCGCGGCGACCCGCGGCGCTTCGCGGAGGCTTTGGCGGTGCAACTCGAGTTGGCCGGCACCGATGTCGCCGAGATCATGGACGCGCAGCGCGCGGTCGAGGCGCTGGCCGCCGAGCTGGCGGCCGAGCACGCGACCAAACCCGATATCGCCCGCCTCAAGACGCTGCTCGCCGAAGGCGATCGCGCGCTCGACGATGTCGCGGGTTTCACGCGCAACGGCGCCGATTTCCACCTCGCCATCGCCGAGGCCTCGCACAACCGCGTGCTGGTCGTACAGCTCCAATCGCTCCAGCATGTCTCCTGGCCCGTGCGCAACCCGACGCTCACGCATGACGTCGCCGCGCATGTGCAGGAGGCGCATCGCGACCTCGTCAAGCTGATCGAGATGCGCGACCCGGGAGGCGCGCGCCGCGTGATGGACGACCATGTGAAAATGATCCGCGCCCGGCGCATCGCCGAGCACGGCGCCGAAGCAACCGACATCAACGCTTGCTGCTGACAAGAAGGAGGACACTATGGGCAAATTCGTGATCGCGCCGCATTTCCGCTTGCAGGAATGGGTCGCCGAGGAAAAAAACTATTTCCGCGACGAGGGTCTCGACTACGATTTCCAGGAGACGATGCCGTCGACAACCGGCGCTGGGCATCAGCTCGGCAATAATGTCGGCGCCTATCAGACG
>DATLUE010000055.1:0-10910 GCA_035533255.1 Allostellaceae bacterium
CTTGCGCGTTGACATTCTTGCTACACAATTTCTGGGACAAATGGTAAATTTTTTATCGGGTGATGCATTGGATGGGCCGATGCACAACCCGCCGATTAAGAGGAAAGCCAAAATGGCAGCAAAGAGAAAGGCCAAGAAGAAGGCCAAGAAGAAAAAGAAAAAGAAGTAGGGCTCTCTAAGTTCAGCCTCTACCCATGGCGGGGCTGCTCCCGAGCGAAGGAAAGCTCAGGGGCAGCCCCGCTAGCATTTTGGGAACCCGCCATCCGCGGCTACCTCGCGATCGAAAACCGGACGCTGATTCCGCCGCTCGATCCCTCCGTCATCGCCCCACAAAATCTCTCCGAACGCGCGCCGCGATGCAGCGTCGAAAACGCGGCGCTCGGTCGCCGCGCGTGTCGCAAGACAATATAAAAAAACCTCGAATTCATGCGGGTTTGAGCGCGAGCGCCGCCGCAACATCGTGTGTCGCCGCGCAACCTCGCGCGCGCCGAATCGAGACCGCGCGCGACGCGCGATTTCGCGCGACGCATGACGACCGCGACGGCCTGCATCGCATGCGACGACGGTGAGCGCCGCGACCGTCATCATCGCGCGCGGCCGCTGTGCTGTGCTTCGCCCCGCGCATCGCAGGATCGCGCATCGCATGCCATCGCATCGCAGGATCGCGAGGGGCGCCGTGCGGCGATCGCGCGTTCAACCCGACTGACGAGAGCGCCGGAATCACCCGTGCGCACCATCCGATCACGACCGCCGGCGCGACGATCGAAAACCGCGGCGACGACCCCGATTCCGCGACTCGCGGGGAAATTGATGTTTGGCATCGTCGTCGAGCGCGGCGACGAGGTCCTCGACGGGTTTCGGTTCCGGAAAAATGCAGGAGCCCATCGCGCTCTCGCATCGCCAACGCATCGCGCGTCGGGGCGTCGCAGCGCTGCCGCCGAAACGAAAAGGGCGGCGCGCGAATCTCGCGAGCCGCCTTCGTGCAAAACCTGGAGGACTAAGCTTGCGCCTGACGCTTGGCCTGGGCGTGCTCGATGCGGCGCTTCAAGCGGCGCGCCTCGGCGCCGAGCTTGGCATCGGACGTGCTGAGCAGAAACGCGTCGAGGCCGCCATTGTGCTCGATCGTTCGGATCGCCTGGGCGCTCAACCGCAGCTTCACGGCGTGGCCAAGCGCATCCGACAGCACCGAGCCGATCTGCAGATTGGGCAGGAAGCGGCGCCTGGTCTTGTTGTTGGCATGGCTGACATTGTTGCCAACCAGAACGCCTTTGCCCGTGATGATGCAGCGCCGCGACATGATCGAACCTCGTTAGGGAAGGCGCGGTTTTAAGGGAATGGCCCGGTTTGGTCAAGTCGCGGGCCGATCGGAGCCCCTACTCCGCCACCGCGACGGGAACCGGCTCGCCCGCGGCAGCGAGCGCGGCGGCGTGTTGGTCGGCTTCCTGCTGGCGCCGCCACATCGCGGCATACATGCCGTCATGCGCGATCAGCCTCGCGTGGTCGCCGCGCTCGACGATGCGACCGTCATCCATCACCAGTATCTCGTCGGCATGGATCACGGTCGAGAGGCGATGCGCGATGATGAGCGTGGTGCGGTTTTGCGAAACCTCGTCGAGGCTCGCCTGGATCTCGCGCTCGGTCTTGGTGTCGAGCGCCGAGGTCGCCTCGTCGAACAAGAGGATGCGCGGCTCTTTGAGAATGACACGGGCGATCGCGACCCGCTGCTTCTCGCCGCCTGAAAGCTTCAACCCGCGCTCGCCGACCGGGCTGTCGTAGCCGTCGGGCAGCGAGCGCACGAAATCGTGGATGCGGGCATGGCGCGCGGCTTCCTCGACCTCGTCGGGCGGCGCGCCCGGCCGGCCATAGGCGATGTTGTAGAAGACCGAATCGTTGAACAGCACCGTGTCCTGCGGCACCACGCCGATCGCGCGGCGGATGCTGTCTTGCGTGACATCGCGCACGTCCTGGCCGTCGATCCTGACCGCGCCGTCGTTCACGTCGTAGAAGCGGAACAGCAGCCGCGAGATCGTCGATTTGCCGGCGCCCGACGGGCCGACGATCGCCAGCGTGCCGCCCGGCGCGACCCGGAACGAGACATCTTTGAGGATCGGCCGGCGCGGATCGTAGGCGAAGGAGACGCGATCGAACACCACCTCGCCGCGGCTCACTTGCAGCGTCGTCGCCTCCGGCTTGTCCTGAACCTCGGGCTTCACATCCAGCAGGCGGAACATCGCCTCGAGATCGGTCAGCGACTGCTTGATGTTGCGATAGACCATGCCGAGCACGTTGAGCGGCGTATAAAGCTGAACGAGGTAGGAATTGACCAGCACGAAATCGCCGACCGTCATGCGGCCGGCGGCGACGCCGTCGGCGGCGAGCAGCATCACGCCGACGAGGCCGCAAGCGATGATCGCGCCCTGGCCGATATTGAGGAACGAGAGCGTGTGCTGGCTGCGAACCGCCGCGGTCTCGTAGGCCTGGAGCGCCACATCGAAGCGCCGCGCCTCGTGGTCCTCGTTGGCGAAATATTTGACGGTCTCGTAATTCAAGAGGCTATCGATCGCCTTGGTGTTGGCCTCGCTGTCGCGCTCGTTCATCTCGCGACGGAATTGCAGCCGCCAATCGGTGACGAGGAAGGTGAAGGTGACATAGGCGAAGATGGTCGCCAGCGTCACCGCGGCGAAGGTCCAGTCGTAGAGCCGCCACAGGATCGAGCAGACGAGCAGGATCTCGAACATCGTCGGAACGAAGCTGAAGAGGAAATAGTCCAACAGGAATTCGGTGCCGCGAATGCCGCGCTCGACCGAGCGCGAGAGCCCGCCGGTCTGGCGCTCCAAATGAAAGCGCAGCGACAGCATGTGGAGATGGCGGAAGGTCGCGAGCGCCACCGTGCGCACCGCGCGCTGCCCGACCTTGGCGAAGACCGCATCGCGCAGCTCGGCGAAACCCTGCGCGCCGACGCGCGCGACGCCGTAGCTGATGATGAACATCACCGGCACCGCGATCAGCGCGGCCTTGCCGGGCGAGAGCGCATCGACCGCGTGCTTGTAGAGCATCGGCACGTAGACGGTGATCGACTTGGCCGCGATCAGCAGTCCGACCGCGATCACCACCCGGATGCGCAGCTCGCGATTGTCGCGCGGCCAGAGAAACGGCAGCAGCTTGGCGACCGCCTTCAGCTCGTCCCTGAAGCCGACCTCGCGAATCCGGTCGATCCGCCGGCGCTGACCGCCGCGGTCTCGGCTCATGCTCACCGCGGCTTCTCTCCGCGCGGCAGCGTCGCGGCCATCGCCACGACCGCCGCCATGATGATCGCGCCGATATAATAAGGCGCGTCGCGGCCGGCCGCGCTGTAGGCAAGGCCGGCGATCAGCGGGCCGAGGATGCGGGCGAGGCTTTGGCCGGATTGGTTGACGCCGAGGATGCCGCCGCGCTCGGTGGTGCCCGCTTCCCGCGACACGAGGCTGGTCACCGCGGGGTTGAGAATGCCGAGGCCGAGCGCCAAAAGCGCCATGACGATGAGCACGGTCGCGATGCCGATGCTGAACGGCAGCGCGAGGAGGCCGATGGTCAGCAGCACCGCGCCAGAAGTCGCGAGCCGCGCCTCGCCGAAGCGCTTGGTCAGCCGGCCGATCAGCCCGCCTTGCACCCCCGCCAGCACCAGCCCGACGAAGAAGAAAATCCACCCGACTTGCAGCGGCCCCCAGCCGAAGACGCTGTTGGCCCAAAGCGCGAAGGTGGCCTCGAGCCCGGCGAAGGCGGTGGTGGTGAGGAAGAACAGTATAATAAGGTGGCGCAGCCCCGGCCGGCCGAACGCCTCGCGCGCCAAGGCGACTCGTCCCGGCCGCGCGCCGACGCTGCGCAGCTCCGGCGCAAGGCTTTCCTTGAGCAGCACCGCCGCCAGCACCAGCGCGATCGCCGACATTCCCGCCGCGGCAAAGGCCGGGTAGGAGAGGCTCGCGGCCGTCGGGTGGGAGCCGGCGAGCAAGCCGCCGATCGCGGGGCCGAGGGTAAAGCCGAGGCCGAACGCGGCGCCGATCATCCCCATGCCCTTGGCGCGATTTTCGGGCGCGGTCAGGTCGGTGATATAGGCCTGCGCCGCCGCGATATTGCCGGCGCCCGCCCCCGCCAGCAGCCGCGCCGCGAACAGCATCCACAACGCATCGGCAAAACCGAGCCAGAGATACGAGAGCACCGAGCAGGCGAGGCTGACCAGCAGCACCGGCTTGCGCCCGAACCGGTCCGACAGCCGGCCCCAAAACGGCGAGGCGAAGAACTGCGCGAAGGAATAGCACGCCATCATCGCGGTCACTTCCAAGGGCGAGGCCTGGAAATGCAGCGCGTAATAAGGCAGCAGCGGGATGACGATCCCGAAGCCGACCAGATCGATGAAGACGATGAAGAACAGGATGGCCATGCGCGGACGCGCTCTTTAGCGCGGATTCGCGCGGCAAGACAGAGGCATAGCGGCTAGCTCGCCGATGTTTGATCGGGTGGGACGGCGATCGCGGGCGATGGCTCGGAAAATTGGGTTCGTTTCGTAATTTTCACTTTTTTCCTTCGGCTACCGGGGCTTAGCAAGTCTGCAATGCACTATGCGTACATATTAATGTAAGATGTTTCGACGATAAATTCAAGTTAGAACGCTTTAAGCGTTCAATCTTACCCGTAAAATTGATATGCTACTAGCGTATATTACCTGCACCCTATTCTCGTCACCCCGGACAAGCCGCGTAGCAGCGCGATCCGGGGTCCATTCCTCAACCGCTCGGTTGAGCCATAGACCCCGGCTCATACTTCGCTTGGCCAGGGTGACGATGAGCTTGAGAGGGAATCGAATGGTGGCCGTTAGCGGGCTAGCGCAACGGCCCCAGGGCTACTGCCAGGATCGCGGCACGGGAAAGCCGGTGTTCATGGGATTTGATGATGCGGACCACATTTCAGATGGGGCATCCATCGTGCTGAAACATTCCCGTCGCCGTCGTATCATGGCAACATTTCGCTCGCGCCTGCCCGCGACAAGCCTCGCCAATACGGCAGCGATTTGAGGAAAATTTTAAAAAAATCCAGAAGAATTAGCGATCATTTTTTACAATAAAATTAGGCGAGCTATTTCAACTTTACTGTGAGATGTAGCGTTTCTGCTGCCGCTTTAATCTCCCCTTAATTGGCGCTCGCCAGGGTGACCCTGTCACCAACCTGGTCCAGGAGACAAATGACCATGTATCTTTTGAAGAAGCTTTTCGTTGACGAGTCCGGCGCGACGGCCATCGAATACGGCCTGATCGCGGCGCTGATCGCGGTTGCGATCATCTCGGCGGCCACCACCGTCGGCACCAATTTGGCGTCCACGTTCACGTCGGTCGCTAGCCAACTCTAATCGGGTGACCGATTAGAGTTCGCAAAAAGCCGCCGGCCGCTTTACAGAAGCGGGCGGCGGCTTTCGCTTTATAGCTCCGCGTAATGGCCGGCGTCCGTCGCGAGGGTGACGAGATAGTATTTTGATCTGACGCGATCACTCGCTCGGGCTCAAACGAATCGGGCATCTGACCTAGCTAAAGAGCCGCGCCTGATGCCTACACCACCCGCTGCGTCTGGATGAGCTTCAGCACCTCGCTCGCCGCCGAAAGGATGTTCGTGCCGGGGCCGAAGATTGCGCCGACGCCGGCCGCGGTCAGCGCGGCGTAATCCTGCGGCGGGATGACGCCGCCCAGCGCGATGCGGATATGCGCGCCGCCGTCGGCTTTGAGCGCTTCGACCAGCGCCGGCACCAGGGTCGTATGGCCGGCGGCGAGGCTCGAGATGCCGATGACGTCGACGTCGCTCGCGACCGCCTGTTTGGCCGCTTCCTCGGGGGTCTGGAACAGCGGCCCGATCTCGACCTCGAAGCCGAGATCGGCGAAAGCGGTGGCGATCACCTTGGCGCCGCGGTCATGCCCGTCCTGGCCAAGCTTCACCACCAAGAGGCGCGGCCGGCGGCCCTCGCCGTCCGCAAAGGCATCGACCTCACCGCGCACGCGCCGATAGGCCTCGTCGTCGCGATATTCCGCGCCATAGATGCCCGCGACCGAGCGGATGGTGGCGCTGTGCCGGGTGAACACCGCTTCGAGCGCGGCCGAGACCTCGCCCACCGTCGCCCGCGCGCGCATCGCGTCGATCGCGCGCTCCAGCAAATTGCCGGCACCGCCCCGCGCGGTCTCGGTCAACGCATCGAGCGCCGCTTTGACTTTCGCGCCATCGCGCGCGGCGCGCACGCGCTCCAGCCGCGCGATCTGGCGCGCACGCACCGCGCTATTGTCGATGCTGCGGATCGCGACTGGCGCCCTCCCTTCGGTTTGGTTGGCCGGCGCCTGGTATTTGTTCACGCCGACGATGACCTCGTCGCCGCGATCGATGCGCGCCTGGCGCCGCGCCGCCGATTCCTCGATTTTGAGCTTGGGGAAGCCGGCCTCGTTCGCCTTCACCATGCCGCCCATCGCCTCGATCTCGGCGATCAGCGCCTCGGCCGCCGTCGCGACCGCATGAGTGAGGCTTTCGACGAAATAGCTGCCGCCGAGCGGATCGACGACCCGGGTGAGGCCGGCTTCCTCGGCGAGGATGAGCTGCGTGTTGCGCGCGATCCGCGCCGCGAAGGCCGAGGGCAGCGCCAGCGCCTCGTCGAAGGAATTGGTGTGCAGCGAATTGGTGCCGCCCATCACGCCGGCCATCGCCTCGATCGCAGTGCGGATGATGTTGTTGTAAGGGTCCTGCTCGGTGAGGCTGACGCCCGAGGTCTGGCAATGCATGCGCAGCGCGAGCGAGGCCGGGTTCTTGGGCGCGAATGGCGCCATCAGCCGCGCCCAGAGGAGGCGCGCGGCGCGCAGCTTTGCCACCTCCATGAAGAAATTCATGCCGATGCAAAAGAAGAACGACAGCCGCGGCGCGAACTCGTCGACGCTCAAGCCCTTGCCCAAGGCCGCGCGCACATATTCGATGCCGTCGGCGAGGGTGAAGGCGAGCTCTTGCACGCAGGTCGCGCCGGCTTCCTGCATGTGATAGCCGGAGATCGAGATCGAGTTGAAGCGCGGCATGCGCTTCGCGGTGTAGTCGATGATGTCGGCGACGATCCGCAGCGAGGGGCCCGGCGGGTAGATATAGGTGTTGCGGACCATGAACTCTTTGAGGATGTCGTTCTGGATCGTGCCCGAGAGCGCAGCGGCGGCAACGCCCTGCTCCTCGCCGGCGACGATGAACGCGGCCAGCACCGGCAGCACCGCGCCGTTCATGGTCATCGAGACGCTCATTTTATCGAGCGGGATGCCGTCGAACAGCAGCTTCATGTCCTCGACGCTGTCGATCGCGACCCCGGCCTTACCGACATCGCCGACGACGCGCGGATGGTCGCTGTCATAGCCGCGATGGGTCGCGAGATCGAACGCGACCGAGAGCCCGTGCTGGCCCTGGCGCAGATTCTCGAGGAAGAACGCGTTCGATTCCTCGGCGGTCGAGAAGCCGGCATATTGGCGGAGCGTCCAGGGCCGGCCCCCATACATGGTCGCGCGCACGCCGCGCGTGAAGGGCGGAAAGCCGGGCAGGCTCGCGGTCTCGATCGCTTCGAGATCGGCCGCGGTATAGAGCGGCTTCACCGCGATGCCTTCGGGGGTCTGGCCGGTCAGCGCGTCGGCGCGTTGTCCGAGCTCTTTGCCGGCGAGCGCGGCCCAATCGGCGAGCGTCTTCTCGGGAAAATCCGCCATCCGCCGATTATAGCGCGGCGAAGGCGGGCCGGTCAGCGCCTCAAGCTATGGACGCCGACCAGCGCCGCGGTCAGCAAGCACAGCGCACCGGCCTGATGCGCCACGGCAAGCGGCAGCCACACGACCGTCAGCAAGGTCGAGATGCCGAGCGCCACCTGCAAGCAGGCGAAGAAAAACAACGCATGCAGCGCCCAGCGTTGCGCCGGCGCCAGCTTGGCGCGCAACCCCGCGAGCCACAGCAGCGCGACCGCGCACCACGTCGTCTCGGCCAGCACGCGGTGATCGAATTGCACGCTGGTCAGATTCTCGAACCAGTTCCGCCACAGCGGCGTCAGATGCCAATAATCCAGCGGCACGAACCGCCCTTCCATCAGCGGAAAGGTGTTGTCGAGATAGCCGGCGCGCGTCCCGGCGACGAACGCGCCCGCAACGAGCGTGACGAAGACGAGCGCGAGGACGAGCGTGGCGCCGGAGCGCAATGCGGCCTCGCCCTTCGAGACCGCCGCTATCGCGGCCTCCTCAGGGTGAGGTTTTTTATTACCTCGTCCTGAGGAGGGCCGAAGGCCCGTCTCGAAGGACGAGCGCGCCAGCAAATCCAGCGCCACCCACAGCATCGCGAGATAGATCGCCACCGCCATCGCGAGATGCGCGGCGAGGCGGTATTGGCTGACCTCGATGCGCGCTTCGAGCCCGCTCTCGACCATCCACCAGCCCAGCGCACCCTGCAGGCCGCCTAAAACAAACAGCCCCGCGAGCGGCGCGACCAACCGCCGCGACACCTGGCCGCGAACGAGGAACCACAGGAACGGCAACGCGAACGCCGCGCCGATCAGCCGGCCCCACAGGCGATGGAGATATTCCCAGAAATAGATGTGCTTGAACTGGTCGAGATTCATATCGGCGTGGATCGCCTGATATTGCGGGATCGCCCGATAGCGGGCGAAGGCGTCCTGCCATTGCGCCTCGCCCAGCGGCGGCAGCACGCCCTCGATCGGCCGCCACTGGGTGATCGAGAGGCCGGATTCGGTGAGCCGCGTGATGCCGCCGATCACCACCATCAGGAAGATCATCGCGCAGCAGCCGAGCAGCCAGAAGCCGATCGCGCGCTCCGACGCCGCGCCGAAGCGCCCCCTCACTCCAACCCTCTCCCCGCCGGGGAGAGGGTACCGAGCGGAGCGAGGCGGTGAGGGGGATGTATCGGCCATTTCCAACCCGGGTACTATATCCGCGTGAACCGAGCCCGCGCGCCGCGCTCGATCGCCGCCGCCACCAGCCGGTCGACATTGAGGCGATGACGCAGCAGCTCCAAGAGCCGCAGCGTCTCCTGGCTGAGATCGCCGCCGGCCGCCGCCACATCGCAGGCGAGCGCGTAGGCGGTCTCGCGCAGCTTGGCCGGCAGCGCGCCTTTCACGGTTTTCAGCGCATCCTCAAGTCCGGCCTCGCGGCCGAGCATCGTTGCGCAATCCTTCAAATCCCTGGTCACGCGCTTCTTGTCGTAATCGCCGAAGATCGGCAGATGATTGACGATGTCGCCGATGATTTGCAGCTCGGAATCGGCCATGTGGCTATCGGCGGCGGCCACCATGACCATGATGTAAATGAGCGCGGCGTGCGGGTCGATCATAGAGGTCCTTTCCGGTCAAAATGGAGAGTGCCATGACGGCGGCCGAGGCTGTCAAGCGGCACCCCCTTCGGCTAAGCTTTGGCGATGCGAGAAGTTCCCCGTCATCCGCTTTCGCCCGCCCTTGGCCTCCTTGTGCTGCTCGCCGGTTGCGGCACCACCAATTTCAGCGGCGCCACCGCGGCGGCCGATGCCCGCGCCGCCGCGGCGTTCGCCGATTGCGATGCGCAATTGCGCGCCGGCAAGCTCCATTCCTATCGCGAGGCGGTCGAATGCGCCCGCCCGCAAGTGCTGTTCGCCTATGCGCAAAACGGCTACCCGTTCATGGACCTGGTGTTGTTCGACCTGCAAGAGCGCACGCTCGGCGCCGAGCGCATCGATCGCGGCGCGGCCGATCCGGCAGCGGTCCGGCGCGACATCGCGGTGCTCGATCGGCGGCTCGAGGCCGAGCGCGAGCGGCGAATCGCCGCACGCAGCGGCATCGGCGGCGCCGCGCCGACCGCCACGCCGCCGCAGCTTCTGGCCGGCCTTGCTTCGTTGCAGGATCGCACGATCCCGCAGCAAGGCGCGGGCTGCTTCAAGCTCGGCGACTCCACCCATTGCAACTAAAGCGTCGCCGCCGGCCCGCGTCCTAGAAACGCGGCGGTTTCGGCGACCGCGTCCTTGATGCCGACGCGCTTGATCTCGATGTCGCCCGGAAACGCGCCGAGCAGCCGCGACGGCATCTGGCGGTCGAGCAGCACGAACACGCCGCGATCGTCGGCGCGCCGCACCAGCCGGCCGAAAGCCTGGCGCAGCCGCAGCCGCGTGATCGTGTCGTCATAGGCGGTGCCGCCGAACCGCCCTTTGCGCGCCTTGTGCAGAATGTCGGGCCGCGGCCACGGCACGCGATCGAACACGACGAGACGCAGCGAGCGGCCGGGCACATCGATGCCGTCGCGCAAAGCGTCGGTGCCGAGCAGGCACGCATCTTCCTCGGCGCGGAAGATGTCGACCAAGGTCGCCGCATCCATCGCATCGACATGCTGGGCCAGCAAGGTCATGCCGGCATCGGCGAGCGGCGCGGCGATGCGCTCATGCACGGCTTTCAATCGCGCGATCGCGGTGAAGAGGCCGAGCGCGCCACCTTGCGAGGCTTCGAACAGCGCGCGGTAGGCGCCGGCAACCTGCCCGGTATCCTCGCGCCGCACATCGGTGACGATGAAGACGCGCGTCTGGCGCGCATAATCGAAGGGCGAGGGCACGCGCGCGCGCAGCGGCTTCTCGGCGAGATGCTGCGCGCCGCTGCGCAGCTCGGCGGCTTCCCAATCCTTGACCGGATCGCCGCTGCCATCGGTCAGCGTCGCCGAGGTGATCAGCACGCCATGCGCCTCGGCCATGACATGCTCGGCGAACGGCCGCATCGGATCGAGCCAGTGGCGATGCATGCCGACATCGAGCTCGGCGCCCTCGATGCGCTCGAGCGCCAGCCAATCGACGAATTCCGCCGCCGGCTCGCCGAGGGTCGCACCCAGCATCGCACGCCAGCCGCCGATCTCGACCATGCCGCGCCGGTT
>DATLUE010000056.1:0-2012 GCA_035533255.1 Allostellaceae bacterium
CGTTTCACCGATGGATCGAAATTCCGTCGGTTGCGCTTGCCCAATACCTGACCGGTTATTCAACCCACGCCGCCCGAAAACTGACTATCGTGGTAGAGGCTCAGCCGAAAATCGCCTCGTGAACGCGCATCATGGCGCAATTCGTCATCGGGATTTGAGCACGAGCCGCTCTGCCGCCGGCCTCGCCGCGATCTCGTTCAAGAGCTTCTTGGTCATCGCCTCGCCGAAGCTCGCGAAATCCTTGACCGTCAGCAGGAACGAGCCCGGCCCGCCGGTGACATTGTCGCGATACCAGTTCGGCAGGCCGCCCGGCGGCTGGACATGGCCTGAAAAGCCGCCGCCATACATCCCGGTACGTTCATTGATGATCGCGAGCCCGTTGATGGTGACGCCGGCCGCGAGGGCGGCGGCGCGCGCATCGGGCAACGGCCGTCCGCCGTTGTTGGTGCCGTCGCCCGACACGTCGATCACCTGCCGCTCGGCCTTGACGCCGCTGGCTTTGAGCTGCGCCATCGCGAAATCGAGCGCCGCGCTGATCGAGGTGCGGCCGTAAAAAGCGCGCGGCGCGGCCAGCAGCGTCGCGGCGAATTGCCGGGCCGAGGCGGGATCGCGCACCACCTGCCAACCGACCACGACCTGCTGCTGGTCGCTGCCCGACCATTCGATGAAGGTCAATGCGATTGCGCCGGTCGCCCCCGCCTCGATCGCCTTCACGACGTCGGGATCGGCGATCGCCCTGGCATAGCCCTGGCGCTGAAGCTGGAATTCGTCGCTGGTGATGCTGCGCGAGACGTCGGCCGCCAACACGAGCGCGACATCGACCGCCTGGGCCGGCGGTGCAGCTTGCTGCGCCGAGGCCGGCAACACCGCCGGCATGGCGACAAGCAGGATCGCGAGCGGTCGCAGGAATCTCGGGCGCATGACGGCCTCCCTTGCGACGACCAGCATAAACCCGAAGCCGCGAAGCGTAAAACGGCCCTCGAAAAACGGGGGCGGATAAAACGGCGCGCTATAGTCGCCCGCGATGCCGCGCGATCTCGAAGAATATACCGCGACCCTGCCGATCGGCGTCGTGCTGCCCGAGTTGCTAGCAGCGCTGGAGCGCCGCGGCGCGGCCGTGCTCGAGGCACCGCCCGGCGCCGGCAAGACGACGCTGGTGCCGCTGGCGCTGCTCGATGCACTGTGGCTGGCCGGCCAGAAGATCGTCATGCTCGAGCCGCGGCGGCTCGCCGCGCGCGCGGCGGCGCGACGCATGGCACAGATGCTCGGCGAAGAAGTCGGCGAGACCGTCGGCTTTCGCACAAGACTTGAAACACGGGTCTCCCACAAGACGCGCATCGAGGTCATCACCGAAGGCATCCTGCCGCGCATGCTGCACAGCGATGCCGCGCTCGACGGCGTTGGCATCGTGATCTTCGACGAATACCACGAGCGCAGCCTCGATGCCGATCTCGGCCTCGCACTGACGATCGAAACGCGGCGCTATCTGCGCGAAGAGCTGCGGCTGCTGGTCATGTCGGCGACGCTCGACGGCGCGCGGGTCGCTTCGCTGATCGGCGCGCCGCGCATCGCCAGCGAGGGGCGCAGCTTCCCGATCGCGCTGCGCTATCGCGACCGGCCCGAGCCCGAGCGCTTCGCCGCCGAAGTCGCGTCGGCGATCCGTCGCGCCCTCGACGAGGACGATGGCAGCATCCTGGTCTTTCTTCCGGGCGGCGCGGAGATCAGGCGGGTGGAGCGATTGCTCGGCGATCCCGGCGGCAACAACGTCGTTGCGCCGCTCTATGGCGATCTGCCGCCCGGCGCGCAGGATGCGGCGCTGGCGCCGGCGCCGCCGGGCCAGCGCAAGATCGTGCTCGCGACCGCGATCGCCGAGACCAGCCTCACCATCGAGGGCATTCGCATCGTCATCGATGGCGGGCTCGCGCGCGGCCCCAGCTTCGATCCGCGCACCGGCATGACGCGGCTTGCGACCTCGCGCGTCTCGCAAGCGGCATCCGCGCAGCGCGCCGGTC
>DATLUE010000057.1:0-14850 GCA_035533255.1 Allostellaceae bacterium
CGAGCGTCGGCGGGTTGTTCGCGCTTTCCGGCACCGCGGTCGTCAGCCTCGGCGCGCAGACGCTGACCATCACCAACGGCTCGGGTCCCTTCAGCGGCATCATCCAGGACGGCGGCATCGCCGGCGGAACCGGCGGCAGCGTCACGATCGCGACCAACGCCGCGCAGAATTTCGGCCGCGTCAATACCTATACCGGCGCGACCACCATCCAGGCCGGCGCCACGCTGACGATCAACGCACCCGGCAGCATTGCCGCATCGAGCGGCGTCACCCTGACCGGCGCGGGCGCGACCTTCGATCTCTCCGGCGCCGGCAATCAAACCATCAAGGATTTGACCGGCGTTACCGGCAGCGTGGTCGCGCTGGGCGGCAACACGCTGACCCTCGGCACAGCGAGTTCGACGAGTTTCGGCGGCGCGTTCCAAGACGGCGGCAACAGCGGCGGCACCGGCGGCGCGCTGGTCAAGCAAGGCACCGGCGCGCTGACGCTTTCCGGCATCAACACCTACACCGGCGCGACCACGATCAACGCCGGGATTTTGCGGACCAATATCGTCGGCGCGCTGCCGACCGGCACGGCGTTGACGGTCAACACCGGCGGCACGCTCCAGCTCAACGGCAACAGCCAGACCGTCGGCTCGCTTGCCGGCACCGGCGGCAGCGTCAACCTCGAAGGTGTGACCTTCACCGCTGGCGGCAACAACAGCTCGACCAGCTACGCCGGCACCATCGTCGATACCGCCGGCGGCGGCAGCTTCGTCAAAGCCGGCACCGGCACCCTGATCCTCGACGGCATCAACACCTATGCCGGCCTGACCACGATCAACGGCGGCACCATCGAGATCGGCGACGCGACCCATACCTCAGCGAGCCTCGCCGGCGCGGTGACGGTCGGCGCCGCCGGCACGCTGATGGGCCACGGCACGATCGGCGGCAGCGTGCTCAACACCGCCGGCGGCGTGGTCGCGCCCGGCGGCACCATCGGCACCCTCAATGTCGGCGGCAATTACACGCAAGGCGCCGGCAGCAGCTTGTCGATCGAGATCTCGCCCACCGCCGCAAGCAAGCTCAACGTCACCGGCACGGCCAGCCTCAATGGCACGCTGGCGCTGGTTTACGACCCCGGCGTCTACCATGCGATCACCTACGACATCGTCCATGCCGGCAGCGTTGCCGGCACGTTCTCGACCGTGACCGGCACCGCGCCCTCGGGAGTCTCGCAATCGATCGCTTACACGCCGACCGATGTCGATCTCATCCTCGGCGCGCTGGTAGTCGCGCCGACCACCGACACGGTGTTCGGCGCGCTCGACACCAGCGCGTTGCTCGATGCGCAGCAGGCGAACGCGACCCTGCTCGGCCATCTCGCCGATCTCCATAGCGGCAGCGGCAGCGCTACGATCCAGACCTCGCTTGCCGCGACCTCGCCGACGCAGCTCGCTTTCGGCGGCGGCGCGCAGGACCTCAATGGCGTGCTCGCCGGGCTTCCCGATGCGATGACGCGGCTCGGCGGCTGGTTCCGCGCGAGCGGCAATTTCGCGAAGCTCGACGGCAATGGCGGCATCCCCGGCTTCGACACCCAGGGCGGCGGCTTCATGGCGGGCATCGATCGCCCGGTCGCCGCTCATATCGTCGCGGGCATTGCCGGCGGCTACAGCCGCACCAACCTCTCGGCGCAGGACAGCGAGAGCGGCACGATCGAGACGCCGAGGATCGCGCTTTACGGCAGCTATGCGCGCGGGCCTTGGGCGCTCGATGCGACCGCGGGCTATGCTTATGACCGCATCGCCGAGGCGCGGCCGATCGCGGCGCTCGGACAGACGGCATCCGCGCATCACGACGCGCATGAGGCGACCGCCGCGACCCAGGCGAGCTATCGCTTCGAGCGCGGCGGCATGACGATCATGCCGGCGGCGGGGCTCGATTATGTGCATCTGTTCGACGAAGGCTTCGCCGAGAGCGGCGCGACGGGCTTTGACCTCAATGTGACGCATCGCAACGCCGATTCGCTACGGCCGTTCATCGGCGCCAGCGTCAGCGAGCCCTTTACCACCGCCGGCGGCCTGCGCCTCGTGCCCGAAGCGGATGTCAGCTACAGCCACGAGCTGTTCGCCGCGGTGCCGAGCCTCGTGACGGTCGGCGGCGGCAGCTTCAGCGTCGCCGGCCTCGCGCCCTCGCGTGACGCGCTCGCAATCGGGGGCGGCCTTACCGCAAAGATGAGCGACCGCCTCGCGCTCTTCGCCGCCTATCACGCCACCTTGCCGACCGGCAATCTGCTGGAGCAAACGGTATCCGCGGGGTTGAGCTATCGGTTCTGAAATCCAGCGCGATTTTGATCGTTGCCAGACGACCCTGCGCTCGGTGTCGAATCCCGTCCTTCAATTCATGAAGGAATTCACGCCGCGTCCCGATTCCGACGATCCGCGCTCGACGCGGCGAGCTCGTCGACTGCCTTCTGCGGAATGCGGACGGTCGCCTGCGCGCCGCAAGGGTGTCGATTGACGATTGCGACCGTGCCGCCATGTTGCTCGACGATCTGCTTGACCGTCGGCAGGCCGAGGCCGGTACCGAAGCTCTTGGTGCTGAAGAGCGGCTCGAATACCTTCGCCAGCACCTCGTTCGGAATGCCCGCTCCGGTATCCTCGATCGTCAGTTCGACGAAATTCGCGACGGCGCGGGTCGCCACCACGATCCGCCGCGCGCCGGCCTGTTCGGCCACGGCATGGACGGCGTTTTCGACCAGGTTGATCACCACGCGCCGCATGCGGTCGCCATCGATGTCGAAGCGGACGCCGTGCGCGCCAAAATCGCGGGCGAGGGTGACGCCGGCGGGAATCTGCAGGTCGGAGAGCACTTCGTCAAGCCAGGTATCCGCGGCAAACGAGTGCCGTCGCAGCTCGTGAGCGCGCGTGTAATCGAGCAACTCGGTGATGATGTTGTCGCAGCGCTCGATGCTGCGCTCCATGCGGCCCATCGGTCGGCCGAGATCGAGGGCGGTGCCGCGCAACGCCTCTTTCAATGTGAACACGGTGTTGCGGATCGCGCTCAGCGGATTGCGGAGCTCATGCGCGACCGTGGCGGTAAGCTGCCCGAGCGCCGACAGGCGCTCCTTGCGCACGAGCTCCTGCTGCGCGGCGCGCAGCTCCTCGGTCCGCTCGCTCACGCGGACCTCGAGCGACTCGTTCAGCACCCTGATCTCGCTATGCGCGAGGCTCAGTTCTTGCGTGCGCTGGCGCGCCTGGTCGGCGACGAGCTGGAGCAGGTCGATCGTGCTGCCGACGCCGAAATATCGTCCATCGCGCACCAGGATGAATCCGGCATTGAGCGTCGTCCGCTTTTCGGCGGCGAAGCGGAGACCGATCTCTTCGACGGCGGCGGAAGCATCGACGATCACCGGCGCGGCATCCATGAGCCTAGTGATCGGACGATGGGAATAGACTTCGCGCCAATAGGGGCGGGCGAACTGGCTCATCAAGGCGATGCGGCCAACGAGCCCCAGCGGAATGCCGCTGGAGACGATCGGCACGGCGAACAGTGCTTCATCGCGCGCCATCAATTCGTACACCGCCGCGCAGGTCATGCTCGGCGGAAGGGCTGCGACCGGCTTGGCTAACGCTATCGCGTTCATCGGTTTAATCGCTTGCGACGCTTCGGGTGCCGCAAGTCATAACCGCGACCGCTGAAAGCCCGGTTAAGGAAAAAATGACGATAAGATGACGGGTTTATGACAAAGCGTGCGCGGGTGGCGCACCGATGTGCTTTTCGGTTTCCGCGGCAGTGAGCGTTGCCGTTCGGTGCGCCGTCTTGCGCGGCTGCATGCGGTACCCCATCATCCTCACATGAAAGAATTCACGCTGCGTCCCAATCCGGACGATCCGCGCTTAACGCGGCGGGTCGGCGGCATCGACCAGGATGGCAAGCCGCTCGAGACCGCGGTGGTGGTCGAGCGGCCGCTGACCTTGTTCCTCAATGGGCAGGAGATCGTCACCATGATGACGGTCGGCGATCATCCGGATTGCCTGGCGATCGGCTATCTGCTCAACCAGAACATGCTGCGCGCCGACGACAAGATCACGGGCGTCGATTACGACGAGGAGCTAGAGACCGTGGTGGTGCGCACGCAGCGCAAGACCGATTTCGAGAAGAAGCTGCGCAAGAAGACGCTCACCTCGGGCTGCGCCCAGGGCACGGTGTTCGGCGATCTGATGGAGAAGTTCGACGAGATTCGCTTGCCGGCCGACGCGGTGCTGAAGACCTCGTGGCTCTATGCGCTGAGCCGCAAGATCAACCTCGCGCCGAGCCTCTATCTCGCCGCCGGCGCGATTCACGGCTGCGTCCTCTGCGAGAAGGATCGCCCCCTTATCTATATGGAGGACGTCGGCCGGCATAACGCGATCGACAAGATCGCCGGCTACATGCATCTCAACGCCATCGGGCCCGAGGGCAAGATTTTCTACACCACCGGCCGGCTGACCTCCGAGATGGTGATCAAATGCGTGCAGATGCGGATCCCGATCCTGGTCTCGCGCTCGGGCTTCACGGCTTGGGGCGTCGCGCTGGCGCAGAAGGCCGATCTCACCCTGATCGGCCGCGCCAAGGGCAAGCGCTTCGTCGCGCTCGCCGGCACCCAGCGGCTGGTGTTCGACAGCGATCCCGCCGCTGTCGCCGAGGAGCCGCGCCGCGCCAGCCGCAAAGCCAGCATCGCGGAGGATGTAGAGTGAAGATCGCCGGTGTGCTGCTCGCGGGCGGCCAGTCGCAGCGCATGGGCGGCGGCGACAAATGCTTGAAGCTCTTGGCGGGCCGGCCGATCCTCGCGCATGTGATCGAGCGCGCGCAGCCGCAGGTCGATGCGCTGGTGCTCAACGCGAATGGCGATCCGGCGCGGTTCGCGGGTTTCGGCTTGGCCGTCGTGGGCGATGCGACCGCGGGCTTTGCCGGGCCGCTGGCCGGCGTGCTCGCCGGTCTCGATTGGGCCGCGAAGAATTTACCCGACGCCGAGCTGGTCGCGAGCTTTGCGACCGACGCGCCGTTTCTGCCGCGCGATCTGGTGCGGCAATTGGCGGTGGTGCTGGAGGAGGGCGGGTTCGACCTCGCCTGCGCCCAGTCGAGCGACCAGGCGCATCCGGTGTTTGGACTTTGGCAAGTAAGCCTGCGCGACAATTTACGCCAGGCGCTGGCGGACGGCATCCACAAGGTCGATCGCTGGACTGCGCGCTTCAAGCTGGTCGAGGTCGAATTCCCGGTCGATCCGGTCGATCCGTTCTTCAACACCAACCGGCCGGAGGATCTGGCCGAGGCCGAGAAGCTGGCTTCGGTCGCGGGATGATTGGGCTAAATCCCGCTCATCGCTAGGAATCGCGGTTCGAAAATTATCGGCGGGCCTTCGTCATAAGTCGCAAGTACGCCCCGCGCCTGGGCGGTCGCGAGGTGTGGCGCGATCTTAAATCGCGATCTTGGTTTCGATGGCGTCGTAATTGGCATGAACGCCGTCTTTAGCCGCATCGAGCAAGCCAGCGGCGGCGAGAGCTTGAACATCGGCATGCACGTTGCTGTAGTCGCGCTCGAGACCTTTTGCCAAGGCTCGCACACTCGCGACCTTGTGGCGGCGGACATATCGCAGGAGCTCGATGCGCTTGGCAGTCAATACGCGCGCCAATGTCTCCCAATTTTCGAACGAGAGATGGCGCTCGCGAATGGTTTTGCCGCGCTCGGCGCGATGCCAGGCATCGACGAAACGTCGTGATGCCTCTTCCTCAATCGCGCCGCCGACGGAAATTTGTGCGTTCTTCGCTTCCTTTTTCATCGGTCGCCTCTTTTACGGACGGCCCGTACGTCGGACCAGAAATCGTCGATCAATTGCTCAACGGTCGTGAACCGGTAAATCGTCTCGATCCCACGAATATGCCGATGATCGCCTTTTCGCCGCTCGTTATCGTACCCCACGTCGCGAACGCCGGGCCGACCGTAGAAGAGCGAATATTTCAAGCCGTGGGTCGACGGCGCCACCGGCTCCGGCACACGCCAGATCACCATTTCCACGATCGAGCCGTCTTGGTAATCAATGCGCTGGCGAAAGATCAGCTCGGCTTTCATCGCCGACCGATTGTGGTATGTTAAACCATATGGTGTCAATAACCATAAACATGCGAAATTCCGTTGTCGGCTTCCGAATGTCCGGGGATGGTGCGACGCGTGTTTAGCTATCGGGGAATGACGATGACCGTTACGGTCGAGATGCGGGTTCTGGAATTGCTCAATGCGCGGCTGTGCCACGAGCTCATCAGCCCGGTCGGCGCCATCAACAACGGCGTCGAGCTGATGGACGAGGAGGACGCCGATTTCGTCAAGGAGGCGATGAAGCTGGTCGCGTCGAGCGCCAAGACCGCGGGCCATCGGCTTAATTTCTATCGTTTCGCCTATGGCAGCGGGCGCGCCAGCTCGGGCCGCGAGGCGGTGCTTGGCCTCCTCGAGGGCGGCAAGGTCAAAGTCGATTGGACCGCGGCGGCGACGGCGCTGCCGGTCGAGTGGCAGCGGCTCGCCTGCAACATGGTCGTGCTCGCGGCCGAGACGCTGCCGCGCGGCGGCAACGTGGAAGTGACTTCGGGCGCGGGCGGAGCCGGCATCGCGGTTAATGCGAGCGGCGATAGCGTCAACCTTACCGCGGAATTACGCGCGGCGTTGGGCGACGGCGCCGAGGTCGATGCGCTGACGGCGCGGACCGTGCATGGCTATTACACCGCGCGCGTCGCCGAGACGCTCGGCGCGCGGCTCGATCTCGCCGAGCCGGGACCGGGTAAGATGACGCTCGCCGCCCAGCCGCGCGCCGCGCTCTCGGGCGTCTAACGCGTTCTTAAAGCATTTCGGGCAGGCTTCTCGGATACCCGGCGGTTGCGAGCGTCCAGAAGGGCGCGGTGCCGGGATTTGGCCGGGAAAGCGCCATGGACGAGCTGCTGCGCGATTTCATCGCCGAGACCACCGAGCATCTCGCCGTGCTCGACCGCGATCTCGTTGCCATCGAGCAGACGCCCGGGAACGGGCGGCTTGTCAGCGATGCGTTCCGCAGCGTTCACAGCGTCAAAGGCACATGCGGATTTCTCGGCCTCAAGCGGCTGGAGACCGTGCTGCACGCGGCCGAGAATCTCCTCGGCAAGATTCGCGACGGCGCGCTGCCGGCGAATCCGGCGGCGATCGGAACGCTGCTGGGCGCTAGCGATCGTGCCAGATCGCTGATCGGCATATTGGCGCGCGACGGCCACGAGCCCGACGGCGCCGATGGCGATATCGTCGCGCGGCTGGAGCTGGCGGCGCGGCCATCGCCGGGCGCGCCGCTCGTCGATGCGGCGGCTGGATCTGAAACGGCCGGGCCCGAAGCGGCCGCGGACACGCCCGCGGCGCTCTCGATCCGGGTCAATCTCGACACCATCGATCGGCTGATGGCGGAGGTCGGCGAGCTGGTGCTGGCGCGCAATCAGGTGATGCAGATGTTGCGCGATCGCACCGACGGCGAGACCGCGCTCGCCTTGCAGCGGCTCTCGCAGGTCACGAGCACCCTGCAAGAAAGCGTGATGAAGACCCGCATGCAGCCGATCGGTCAGGCCTGGGGCAAACTGCCGCGCATGGTGCGCGACCTCGGCCGCGAGCTCGGCAAGAAGATCGAGCTGCGGCTCGAAGGCAGCGAGACCGAGCTCGACCGGCAGGTGATGGAGCTGGTGAAGGACCCGTTCACGCATATGGTCCGCAACGCGGCGGATCACGGCATCGAGACGCCGCAGGAGCGCCATCGCGCCGGCAAGCCGGACAGCGGCGTCATCGCGCTGTCGGCGCGCCAGGAAGGCGGCGCGATCGTCATCACCCTGGCGGATGACGGCCGCGGCATCGATCCCGAGATCATCCGCGCGACCGCCCGCCGCGCCGGCGTCGTCGGCGAGGCCGAGCTGCGGGCCATGAGCGAGCGCGAGGTGCAGCAACTGGTCTTCCGTGCCGGCTTTACCACCGCGGCGCAGGTGACGACCGTGTCCGGCCGCGGCGTCGGGCTCGATGTCGTGCGCAGCAATGTGGAGAAGATCGGCGGCACGGTCGAGCTCTCGAGCGCGCCGGGTCGCGGCACGCGCTTCGTCATCAAGATTCCGCTGACCCTTGCGATCGTGCCGGCGCTGCTGCTCGATTGCGCCGGCCAGCGCTTCGCCATTCCGCAGACCGCGGTGGCCGAGCTGGTCCGCGCCGGCGGCGAGCATCGCATCGAATGGCTTCACGACGCGCCGGTGTTGCGCCTGCGCGGCAGCCTCGTTCCGCTGGTCGCGCTGCGGGACGTGCTCGGCCTCGGCAAAGCGGAGGCGCGCGCGGCCGAAACCCTGATCGCGATCGTCGGCTATGGCACGCAGCGTTTCGGCGTGACGATCGACCGCGTCGACGACGCCGAAGAAATCGTCGTCAAATCGCTCTCGCCCATGCTGCGCGGCGTGAAATTGTTTGCCGGCAGCACCATCCTCGGCGACGGCAGCGTCGTCCTGATCCTCGATCCCGGCGCGCTGGCCGCCGCGGTCGGCGCGGGCGAGACCGTCGCGGCACCGGGCACGGCAGCGCCGCTGCCGCGGCTCGACGGCGCGCCGCGCGGCGTCAGCATGCTGATCTTCCGCGCCGGCTCCGATGTGCCGAAGGCGATGCCCTTATCCGCGATCCTTCGGATCGAGGAAGTCGCAGCGCGCGAGATCGAGCCGGTCGAGGGCAAGTCGGCGATGCTCTATCGCGGCGAGGCGATGCGCGTTCACGCCTTTGCCGCGCTCGGCAACGACGACGGCAAGCGGCGCGTGCTGATCGTGGCGCAAGGCGGCGCGACCCTGGGCTTCGTGGTCGACGAGATCGTCGATACCGTCGACGAGACGCCGGCGCTCGATCGCTCGGTGGCGCGGCCGGGGCTGCTCGGCATCGCAGCGATCGCGGGGCGGCTGACCGAGATCGTCGATGTCGCCTATTACGCGGGTCTCGAGCCCGCTCGAGCCCACGAGACCGCGCGGAGCGCGGCGTGAGCGCGCAGGATTTCGTCATCGTCACGCTGGCCGAGCAGAGCTTCGGCATTCCCGTGATGCAAGTGCGCGACGTGCTGCGCCGGCAACGCATGACGCCGGTGCCGCTGGCGCCGCATGCGGTCGCCGGGCTGCTCAATCTGCGCGGGCGCATCGTCACCGCATTCGATCTGCGGGTGCGGCTCGGCCTCGCTCCCCGGGCGGCGGATGCCGACGCCGCCAATGTCGTGGTCGAGCTGGGCGGCGAGCTTTACGCGCTGATCGTCGATGCGGTCGGCGACGTGCTGACGATCCCGCCCGGCCGACTCGAACGCGTGCCGGCGACGCTCGATCCGGTGTGGCGCGAGATCGCCGCGGCGGCTCACGCCGCGGACCACGGCTTGGTCGTGCTGCTCGATATTGCTCGTGTGCTCGATTTGACGCCGCAGTTCCGCAACGCCTCGTGACGCCGGAGCGTCACCCGCACCCTTGCTGCCGCCTGATTTTGGACTAAGCTCTTTGCGAGGACAGCCGCTACGCGCGGCATCTCGGCAAAGAGGCATGTCATGGCAATCCTGGGCGTCGCGAAAGCGGTCTATGGTGTCGACGATCTCGACAAATGCACCCAGTTCTTCGTCGATTACGGCCTCGGTCTTCAGGAAAAGACCTCCGAGAAAACCGTGTTCGAGCTCGCGGACGGCTCGCAGGTGATCCTACGCAAGAAGCAGGACCCGGCGCTGCCCAAAGCCTGGTTCGAGGGCAACGGCATCAAGGAGACGATCTGGGCGGTCGACACCCCGGAAGCGCTCGACCGGCTGGTCGAGAATTTGAAGACCGACCGCGAGGTCCGGCGCGACAATGACGGCACCGCGCATTTCGTTGCCGATGACGGCATGCCGCAGGGTCTGATGATCTTTAGGAAGCGCGAAATCGTCAGCGCCGCCGACGAGATCAACACGCCGGCGCGCGCCGCGCGCGTCAATCGCCACCGCACCTGGCGCAAGCGCGCGCAGCCGAAATCGATCGCGCATGTCGTGTTCCAGGTGGCGAGCCCGCAAGCCTCCTATAAATTTTTCAAGGAGCGGCTGGGCTTTCGCCTCTCCGACACGCAGCGGAAGCTCGGCTGCTACGCCCGCGCCGACGGCAGCCACGAGCATCACAACATCTTCTTCTTCAACGCCGACTATCTGCCGCCGCCGGTACGCAAGCTGGGTTTCAACCACACTGCCTTCGCCTGCGACGACATCGACGAGATGATGGTCGGCGCCAATTATCTCGAGCGCAAAGGCTGGGCGACGCGGCGGCCGGGCGGCTTTGTCGGCCTCGGGCGGCACCGCATCTCATCGGCGCTGTTCTATTACATTCCCTGTCCGGCCGGCGGTCATGCCGAATATATCGCCGACCAGGATTATCTCGACGACAGTTGGATGCCGCGCGATTGGGAAGAGAATTTCGGCGGCAGCGTCTGGATCCACGACATCCCCGAGCACATGAAGAAGCCCTATAGCTGGGACGTGAAGCTCTTCGACGAGGACGCGGCGCAATAGCCGCGTGCCATGAATCCCTTCGTCAAGCTCATCGCAATTCTGCTCGGCTTGCTCGCCATTGCCGTTTGCCAGGTGATCTTTTTCAACTCGTCGGCGGCGGTCGCTTTTGGGACGCTGGCGGTGCTCTTTGCGTTGGGATACTTCCTGACGCGGCTGGTGGTATGCCCGAAATGCTCGACGCCGGTGGTCAATGGACGCATGGGCCTGAAAGCGGTCGAGCGCTCGAAAGCGCGGCTCTGCCTCAAATGCGGCCACAATCTCATGTCGAAAGCCAACTGACGACGAGGCCGGCCGCAAAACGGCCACAATCGTGCCACCACAATCTCACCTCCGATCGGCAAGGTCGATGCCGATTGGCCCATCAGCCGTGAGGGCGGTGTCGATGGTCGAGAGCAGCCAGGTTTCGGACCCGCGCGCAGAGCACTTTGGCTTCCTGTGTCGGCGTTGCACGCGCTGCTGTCATAATAAGCGAATTCAGGTCAATCCCTACGAGATCGCCCGGCTCGCGCGCCGCTTCGGCCAGAGCACGAGCGCCTTCGGTGCCGCCTCGACCGAAGGCGGCGCCGGCAATTATCTCAACCGTACTGACAGCGGCGCCTGCGTCTTCCTCGGCCCCGAAGGCTGCACTGTGCATGAGGATCGCCCGCTGGTTTGCCGGCTTTATCCCTTGGGGCGGCATGTCAGCGCCGACGGCACTGAGCGCTTCTCGCATATGACGCCGCATCCGCAGACCGAGAGCGAAATCAACGATCGCGGCACGATCGGCGAATTCCTCGCAACGCAGGGCGCCGCGCCATTCATGCGCGCGGCCGACGAGTACGCCAATTGGGTCCGCCATGCGATCGCGGCACTGGGCGGCGGCATCGACCGCCCGGCGCCTGGCGATCATGCGGAGGGGTTCGATCTCGTCGACATGGATGCGGCAATCGCGGCGCATTGCGCGGCGGCCGGTATTGACGAGCCCGCCGACATCGAAGCGCGCAAGGCGCTGCATTTGACGATTCTTTATCGCCAGCTCGAAGAGGTCGAGGGAGGTGACGATGCGCAAGGGGGCAACGCGTAGCGATCATGTGAAGCAGCTTTTGGCCGCGGTCTCCTGCTCGCCGCCAATCACCTAAAGCTCGATGGCGGCGCGGTCGTACCCGATCCGCCGCCGGCGGGCAGCCAGATGCTGAAGCTCGACGCGATGACGGCAATCAAGCCGTCCGGCGGCAAGTGACGAGGTCGATCATGGACAAGGAAATAAAGGGGTCCAAGGGCATACAAGCACGGCGGCTGCTAGCCGCTCTATCGGTGCTCGGCGTCTCGCTTGGCATGATGCGGGCACAAGCGGCCGAAGTCGGACCAGCGGATCAGAGCTCGCCGAAGCTTGGTCCGTCGCTCCAGTACAAGGAGGAGCCGCCCGATCCGGCGATCACCGGCAATGTGGGCGACGGCAGCGATCAATTGAAGCTCGACAGCTTCAGCAGCGGCGGCGATCGGCCTCAAACCGGCACGTCCGGGTTGCCGTCGAACCAATCCAAGTGGCTGCCGGCGGTCCAGGATAAGACGGACGCCAACTTTCTGAAGCTCAATTCCCATCAGGATAAGTACGATCCGCCGGCCAGCAACCAAGCGAAACCCGATCAGCCCGGCGGCAATTTCCTGAAGCTCGATACGCCCGCGACGCAGCACAAAATTGCGCTCCCGGCGGCGCAAATCCCGGCGGGACCGGCGATCAACAAGTGACCTTCATCCCTGCCGCCGCAAGCGACTGGGCCGGCACGTTGACAGGCTCGCGCCGCGACCGCTTAGATGGTGCGGAAAGCTTTGCGAGCATCGGCGCATGACAGCGCATGGCGTTTCACGGTTCTGGCGGCGCTGCGGCGGCGTCGCGCTGGCGACATTGCTGGCGGCGCAAGCCGCCGCCGTCGCGCAGGAGAAGCCGGCAGCGGCCGCTCAATCGCTGCCCAATCTCGACCGCTTCGATGCGCCGTTCGGCTATCCGACGTTCCGCGGCGAGCCGTTTGCAAGCCCGGCGCCCGAATATCCCGAATATCAGGTGCCGATCATTTATAACGGCCCGGATTACGACACGCAGCGCATCCTCGATCTCGGCGCCGTGCCGACCCTCGACGCCGCGGCTGCCGCCCCGACGCGCCCTGGCGCCGTGGTGTGCTCGCGCTTTGCTTCTCACTGCTGAGGAGCGGCCGGGAGCGCGGTTTCGTTTTTTGTTCGTCAAGGAGCTTGGGGCAAGAGGGGAGACAAGAAGCTTGGGGGTGAAAGCGTTCATCGGTCTGCGGGGGATCGGATTGGTTCTGTCGGCCGCGTTCGCGGGCTGCATGCAAGCGCCGCTCGCTGCCGACGCGCAAGGGCAGGCCGATGCGATCGCCGCGGCAAAGCACAACGCGATCGGGCTGCTCAATGCCGGCCGCGCGCAGGAAGCCTGCGACACGCTGCAGCCGCTCTTGGCCGCGCATCAGGACGATCTCGTCCTGCGCTTCGTGATCGGCCAATGCCTGGTACGCACCGGTCACGCGCGCGCGGCGATCGAGCAATACCATCTCATTCTCGCGCGCGATCCGAACGCGATCCGCGCCCGCGCCGAGCTTGCCTCGGCGGAATACGCGGTCGGCGAGAGTCACGCCGCCCGTGCAGATTTCCAGGCCGTGCTGGCCCAAAATATCCCGTCCGCGGTACGGACCCAGCTCCAAGCCGCGCTCGAGAAGTTACCGATGTCTCAGCAATGGTCGGGCGCGGCGAGTGTCGGCCTGATGTACGACGGCAACGCCGATGCCGGCCCGTGGAAGAGCGTGATCCCGCTCTTCGGCGCGCCGTTCCAGCTCGCGAATTCGCCGCCGCGCGCCGAGAGCGATTGGGCGACGCTGGGCACCGCCGGCATCAATTATAGCGATGCGATCAACGACGACGTGGCGCTGCTCGCGGGCGTCTCCGCCAGCGCCGTCGCCTACAGCCGGTTTTCGCATTACGATTATGACGGCTATTCGCTCGTCGCTGGGCCGGCGTTCCGAATTGACGGCATGCGCCTCGCCACCAATATCGGCGCCAATCTCGCGCGCCTTGGGGATGCGCTCTACAGCTTTTCTTGGGGCGCCGGGCCCGATCTCACGATCCCGATCGCCGCCGCGCTGGCGCTCGAAGAGGAGATCAAGCTCCAACACAACCACTACTATACGAGCGCTTTGACCGACGGCTGGTCGGCGGCCTCGACGACGAGCGTGCAATGGCATTTCGCGGGCACGGCGGCCTTTCTGCAGCCGCGGCTCACGCTGGCTCACTATAACGCGCGCAATGCGATCTACACTGACGACCAGATCGGCGGCGCCGTCGATCTCTTTCAGCCGATTGGCGCCGGGTTCTCCGTGCTCTTCGAGCCGGGCATCAACGCGGCGTCGTATCGCGCGCCCGATTTGGCCTTCGGCACGACGCGGCGCGACACGACCTACAGCGTAACCGCGAATCTCGGTTACGAACTGGGCTTCCATCATAGCCAACTCGCGCTCGGCGTGACCGTGACCGGCAACCGCTCCAACCAGCCGCTCTACACCTATAACCGGACGCAAACGACGCTTCAGTTCAAGCTGCCGTTCTGATCCGCGTGCCGCGTGCTAATGCGCCTTCATGCCGGGCGGCAGCGGCTGCGGGTTGAGCGCGCGGCCAGGCGGCAGCGGTTGCGGGTTGAGCTCGGTGCTGGTGGGCGATTTGAATCCCGGAGGCAAGGGCTGGGGATTAAGATCGTCCATCACCTTCCCGGCACCGGAACCGCCAGTCGCAGTGTTGGTTGTCTTATTGAAATAGTCAACTTGAGCAGGGCTGATGCCGGGGCCGCTGGGCGCTTTTCCGGGCGGCAGCGGTTGCGGATTGAGTTCCGTCTGCGGCGTGCCGAGCTTGTCGAGATTCAGATCGTCGGCCCAAACCGTCGTGGCGCTGAACAATCCTGCGCTGATGAGCGTCGAGGCAATCAAAAACGTCGTGCGCATCACCGTCTCCTCCAGAAGGTTGACGAAGGTTGGAGATGAGACGCCCTTTTCATGGCGAAATTGCGACCGGCGTCCTTTGCGACCCCGGAATCAAAAAACCCCGTCCTCCGAAGAGGACGGGGTTTTCTACCCCCGATCAAGATGTGCTTATGCTTTGACGGCAACCGCCAGCGGCGCCGAATGGGATGCCTCGGTGTCGGCCGGCGGATCGCGCAGCACGTAGCCGCGGCCCCACACGGTCTCGATGTAATTGTCGCCGACGGTCGCGATCGATAGCTTCTTGCGCAGCTTGCAGACGAACACGTCGATGATCTTGAGCTC